>JAUHXR010000255.1 GCA_030426845.1 Polyangia bacterium
CCGCGTCGACCTACGCGCCTCGCACCACCGGGCCCTACCTCCTGCGCATCCGCGAGGTCGACGTCGCGGGGGTGGGCGAGCCCTACGCGCTCGGGCAGCGGCTCACGTCGCAGCTCGGCCAGCACACCCGCGAGGGCTTCCCCGGGAGCTGGATCCGCTTCGAGGGGCAAGGCGGGTCCATCGTGCGGCTGCGCGTGACGTCGCAGGCCTTCGACACGATCGCGACCCTGATGGGCCCGGGCGGACAGGTCTGGACCAACGACGACGCCAACGACCTCGGCCCGAACGGCGACGAGCGCGCGCTCGACAGCACGATCGTGGCCGCCCTGCCGACGAGCGGGACCTACCACCTGGTCGTGACGCCCTACGGCGGCCAGGGCGCAGGCCCGTTCCAGGTGCGCTCGACGGTGCGCGCGCCGGTCACCCTCACCGAGGCCGGCGAGCGGCCCGAGGGCCTGGCCGGTCAGGACGGTGGCGGGCGGCTGCTCGGTCTCTACGTCGGCATCACCGCCTACGCTCAACACAGCCCGCTCTACGGGTGCGCCGACGACGCGCGGCTCCTCGCCGAGGCGATGCGCGCCGCGCACCTGCAGGACGCGAGCGACCAGATGGTGCTGCCGGACAGCCTGGGATCGCGCGAGGGCTTCCAGCAGGGCGCGCAGCAGCTCGCCCGCATGGCGCGGCCTCAGGACGTCGTCGTGGTGTTCTTCAGCGGCCACGGGCAGCAGGTCCCCGACGACAGCGGCGACGAGATGGACGGGCTCGACGAGACGATCGTGTTCTTCGACGGCGCGCTGCGCGACGACGAGGTCGTGGCCGCCCTCGCGCCCATCCAGGCCGAGACGGTGATCCTCGCGCTCGACTCGTGCCACTCCGGCGGCTTCGCCGACGACTGGGTTCAGCGCCCCGGGCGCGTCGGGGTGTTCTCGAGCGACGAGGACGTGCTCAGCGACGTGGCCGAGCCGCACCAGGCGGGCGGCTACCTGTCGTGGCACCTGCGTCGCGGCGTGCTCGGCGAGGCCGACGCGCGGCCCCGCGACGGGGTGCTCTACGCGGGTGAGCTGACCGACTACCTGCTCGACGGCTTTGTCGCCGACCACGGGCTGATGAACCCGAGCGGCGAGGTCGAGCCCTCGCAGCGCCTCGTCGTGCGGCGGGGAGCGGTGACCTGGGATCAGGTGCTCTGGGTCTACCCGCGGGGCCGCGATCTGACGCTGCCGCCGGTGCCGAGCAACCCGCTCACGAGCCCGCCCCCCTGAGCCGCGTCGAAGCGCTCGCAATTCCCCTTGCCGCGGGCGGCGTGCGCTAAGCTGTCGCGGTGAAGATCATCCGTTCGCTCTTGATCGTCGACGACAACCCTGGCGACGTCGAGCTCACCACCTTGGTGTTCGAGCGAACGGGACGCTACCCCCACGTCTTCTCCGCCCCGCACGGAGAGGCGGTGGTCGCCCTCTTCGAGGGCGATCACGCAGCCCATGCGGCGCATCCAGGAGTGTTCCCCCCCGACCTGGTGCTGCTGGACATCAACATGCCCCGGATGAGCGGGTTCGACGTCCTCGAGGCCTTCGAGGCTCGCCCGGCGCTGGTCGGGGATACGCAGGTCATCGTCATGCACACTTCCTCGACCGACCCCGCGGATCGCGAGCGCGCGGCTCGCCTGGGCGTCACCGAGTTCCTCGTGAAGCCCGCCACCGCGGCAGACGCCATTCGGCTCGCCGACCGCTATGGCGTCGAGGCCGACGCCTGAGACTCGGGGAGCGTCACCCGGAAGGTGGCGCCCTCGCCCAACACCGACTCGACCGTGACGCCGCCCCCGTGGGCCTCGGCGATCTTGCGGCAGATCGCGAGCCCGATGCCGGTGCCCGGGTACTCGTTCTGGGCGTGGAGCCGCTTGAAGACCTCGAAGATCTGGGCCTGGTGCGCGGTGGCGATCCCGATGCCGTGGTCACGCACGGAGATGCACCAGAGGGCGCCATTGACCCGGGCCGCCGAGACCTCGACGTGCGCGGGCTGGCCCGCAGCGGTGTACTTGAGCCCGTTGCTGACGAGGTTCTGGAACAGGCGGCGCAGCTGCGTCGGGTTTCCCTCCAGCGTCGGCAGCGCGGAGACCTCGAGGCTCGCGCGCTGGCGCTCGATCTGCTCCGCCAGGTCCTCCCTCACCGCGGCCAGCACCTCGTCGAGGTCGACGCGCTGCGGCTCGATCGCTCCACGCCCCGCGCGGGAGTAGGCCAGCAGATCCTCGAGCAGGTTCTGCGCGCGGGTCGCGCCGCCGACCATGCGGGCCGAGAACCGCGCCACCAACGCCGGATCTCCATCACCGGCGAGCTCTTCGGCGAGCAGGCGCCCGAAGCTCGAGACCATCCGAAGGGGCTCCTGCAGGTCGTGCGTCGCTACATAGACGAACTGCCTCAGCTCCTCGTTGGTGCGCCTCAGCTCCGCCTGCGCCTCACGGCGGAGCGTGAGGTCGGTGACCGCGGCGACCACGGACAACCCGTCGAGCTCGAGGGGCGACAGGCCAACCTCGACCGGGACCTCGCTGCCGTCGCGGCGCCGGGCCGAGAGCTCCTGGCGAGCCCCCATCGCCCGCGCCGAAGGGCTGCGCCAGAACCCCTCTCGGAGGGAGCGATGCCCGTCGCGCAGCGCGTCCGGCAAGAGCACCTCGATCGGCTGGCCGAGGAGGTCCGCGCGGGGGTAGCCGAACAGACGCTCGGCCGCCCGGTTGACGTAGGAGATGACTCCGCCGCGGCTCGCGCGCACGAGGGCCACCGGCGCCGCCTCGAGGACCGCCTCGAGCCCCCGGCGCAGCTCCTCGAGCGCGGCCGCGCGACGCGCCTCGCGGGCCCTCGCCAGGCGGCTCTCGTCCCGCACCTGGTCGAGCTGCGCGTGCTCCTCGGTCAGCGCTCTCGCGAGCTGCTCGTTGAGCTCGACCGGCCTGCGCTCCGCTTCACGTTGGCGCGAAATGTCGGTGAACGTCGCGACCACCCACGACTCTCCGGTGGCACGCGAGATGCGCCTGACGCAGACCGCGAGCGTGACGCGGGCGCCGGTCGCCGGGTCGTGGACCACCAGCTCCTCGTCGATCGCGTCGACCTCTCCCCTCAGCACCCGGCGGCTCGGTCGCTCGCTCGCCGGGAACGGCGTGACTCCGTCCGCTCGGAAGAACTCCCGCGCCTCGACGCGCTCCAGGTCCTCGGGGCCGATCCCCAGCATCTGCCGGCCAGCCGGGTTCACGTGGACGAGCGCGCCCGACGCGTCGATCAGCGCCACGCCCGGCGAGAGCGCGTCGAGAACGTCACGCGTCAGGTCCCACGCGTCCGACCGGTGGCCAGCGCTCAACGTGTCCCCCCGGCGACCGGCTACATCGACGGCATCGGGCCGACGCGGATGCCGCAGCGGACCCAGGTGCCCGTCACGTCGCTGATCTGGGCGCCGCGGGTGAGCCGGACGCGGTAGTCGCCCGGGGCCGGCGGCGTGAGGTTCTGGACGAAGGCGTTCTCCGTCTCGGTCTCGGTCGCCATCCCGAGGACGGTGGCCCCGTCCGCGCTGGTGACCTCGACGCGAAGGTCCTGGATGCCGGAGCCGGACGTCCGTGACCCGCAAGAGACGTTGAGGACGTCGCCGGCGGCGGAGGTCACCGCGAAGTAGTCGGTGTCTCCCACCGGCAGCTGGGCGAGCACGAACGCCTCGTCGGTCTGCATGTCGTCCTCGTCGGGGGAGAACGAGAGCATCTCGGGCGTCGCGGCGTCCCCGTTGGTGGCCTCGGCCGCCTCGGGCGGGTTGTCGCCGCCGATGAAGCTCTTGATGACGTAGGAGCCGCCGTCCGCGCCCGAGACGTGGAAGTTGTAGGTCCCGAGCGGCAGGCTCGGATCGAACTGGAAGGTCCCGTCCCCGCTCGGGGTGAGGCGCGCGACGATCGCGCTGCCGTCCATGTTCGTGACCCAGACGCTCGTCGGCAGCGCGGGCGCGCCGTAGCCGTCGATCCCGATGGGCATGACGAAGAAGTTCGGGTTCGGGTTGGCCGCCATCACGAAGCGGTAGACGTCGGTGTCCGCCCCGGTGAACGACCCCGCCATCACGCCGAAGGTGCCCGCGCGGGTGAGGTTCTGCGCGCTCGCCGCGTCGTCGTTCGGCTCGGCGTCGACGTTCACCGCGTTGAGCTCCGGGTCGAGGATCGACACGTTGAGGTCGTACAGGAACGCGAGCCCGCCCTCGGGCATCAGCGGGCTCGGCGGGTTCGGCTGGCGCTCCCAGCTCGAGAACTCCTGCACGAGCACGTAGTAGGTCCCCGTCGCGGGCAGACGCGTGATGAGCTCGCTGTCCGGGCTCGTGCGCGGCTGGCCGTCGTCGTTCTCCGCGATGCGGTTCATCCCGCTGTCGAACAGGGTCACCACCGTGTCGGCGAGCCCGTCCATGCTGTCGGGGTTGGCGGTCGTGTCGATGACGATCCAGTCGCCCTCGGTGCCCTCGAAGGTGAAGTAGTCGAGGTCGCCGGCCGGGTTGATCCGCGCCTGCACGACCTCTCCCAGGGTCACCGGATCCGCGTCCGCGAAGGTGTCGTTGCCGTCGCCGGCCTCGCCGGGCCCGGCGTCCGTCGCGTCGCCCCCGTCCGCGCCGCCGTCGCCGGCGATGATCCCCGCGTCACTGTCGGTCCCGTCATCGCAGCCAGCCGCCGCGAGGCCCAGGACGAGCACCCAAGACAAGTAGTTCTTCATGGCAAGCCCCTCGGTTTGTCGGCCTCCACGCTAGCACCGAAGCCGGCCCCGAGGGTATTAGTCGAGCCATGGCCAAGCGCGCGATCGTGGTCCGCTACGGGGAGGAGGAGACGAGCTTCGCCTTCACCCGGGTGGACCGGAGCAAGCTCTACGGGCGCAAGGAGCGGGTGATCCTCGACGAGAACGGCGACCGCTGCGTCCCCGCCTACCTCACGCCGGACGGCGCGGCCCTCGTCCCCCCCGGCGGCACCGCCCACGTCTACGTCTCGGAGGGCTTCGACCACGTGGCGCGCGGCGACCTGCGGGCGGTCGACGCCGAGGGCGAGCCGCTCGAGCTGGTCGAGAGCACGCTCGGGGTCGCCCAGGAGCTGACCCCGACCACCCCCGAGCGCGTCCTCGACCACACCGTGGTGAGCGTCTACCAGCTCGCGTCCGACGCGCTGAGCGAGCACCTGGCCAAGGCCCTCGCGGACGGCGAGCTCTTCGAGGTGCCCTACAACTACAAGGCCGGCTACGACCCGGACGTGCTCTTCCTGCTGCAGAACGAGGAGGGCGTGTTCGGGCTGGTGGGCCGCGCCACCGGGTTCGAGCCGCTCTCCCGCGAGCGGCCGCCCGAGGACGACGACGACGATGACACCGAGGACGAGCTCGAGGGCGACCTCGACTTCAGCATGATGTGAGGGACCGATGCCGCGCCTGATCTCCATCATGGACGCCAAGAAGCGCGACGCGCAGATCGAGGTCGACTCGCCCCGGTCGCGCGAGGCCCACCGCTACGTCGGGCCCGACGGCGAGCCGGTCACCCACCAGCGCCTCGTGAAGGGCACCGAGCGGACCACCTACGGCGCGCTGCTGGAGGAGGCCGGCTCGCCCGAGGCGATCTCGAAGGCGCTGATCGAGGGCGACCCCGAGATCGATCTGACCCAGGTCGGCCGGCGCCTCGGCTACACGAGCCGCGTCTACCTCGGGCCGGCAGGCAACGTGCTTTACGTCGCGCGGATCCTCAAGGTCGTCTACGGCCCCGACGGGCAGGAGACGAGCCGCGAGGACTTCGTCGACGTCGAGGCGACGGTCGGCGAGGAGCTGCCGCCGCTTCCCTACACCGGCCGCCTCATGCCGGTCGACACGGTGATCCGTCGCTTTGCGCTCGTGCGCAAGCTGCAGCTCCGGCACGTGAACGGCCTGACCTTCGACTTCCTCTACGAGATCGCCAAGTCGCTCCAGGACGCCGGCAAGCTCATGCTCGTCGGCGCGGGCAGCAAGGGCGCGACCCCGCTGATCTTCCAGACCAACGGGACCCCCTTCCGCGGCTTCCTCGAGGGCCGGGTCGAGGGGGACAGCTACAAGCTCGTGCTCCACCTGAGCAACCTCGAGATCAAGGCCCTGCCCGAGGGCGACGACGGGGAGGCGGGCTGATGCACTGGGCGGACGCGTGGCGCCCCTACGGCGGCGGGGAGCGCACGTCGGTGGGCGGGCTGGTGGACGAGGCGCTCCTCAAGCGCCTGCGCACCTACAAGCGGCAGGTCGCCAAGCGCTACCGGGTGATCGACCCCGAGCAGATCGAGCGCCTGCTGAGCGAGGGGCCCTACCACATCAGCCCCAAGCACGACGGCGAGCTGTGGTTCCTCGTGAAGCGCGACGGCGAGGTCGCCCTCTGCGCGTTCAACGGCCGGGTCGTGCGCGGCACCCCGCTGGCGCAGGAGGCCGCGCGCCTGCTCGCGGACGCCGGCGACGTGGTGATCGCGGGCGAGCTCATCTCGCGCACCGGGGCCGATCGACCGCGCGTCCACCACGTGGCCACCGCGCTCGGCGAGGACGACCTCGAGGCGACCCTCGAGCTGCACGCCTTCGACCTCGTGGACGACGGCGGGGTCGACGCGCTCCTCACCGACTACGCGAGCCGGCTGCCGCGGCTCCACGAGCTGCTCGACGGCGGCGAGCGCGTGCGCGTGGTCGAGACCGAGGAGGGCGCGGCGGCCGACGTGCTGCGGCTGTTCCGCGAGTGGGTCGTCTCCGACCGCTTCGAGGGCATCGTGGTCCGCAGCGACCGCGGGCTCACGTACAAGATCAAGAGCACCCTCACGATCGACGCGGTCGTGCTGGCCTACGGCGAGCGCATCACCGGCGACGTGCACCAGGTGCGCGAGATGAGCGTCGCGCTCGTCCGCGACGACGGCACCTACCAGCTCCTCGGCGCGGTCGGGAACGGCTTCAGCGAGCAGGACCGCGCGGCGTGGCACGCCAAGCTCAGCCAGATCGAGGCGCCGAGCCGGTTCCGCCTCGCCAACCGCGAGGGGACGCTGAGCAAGTTCGTGCGGCCCGAGATCGTGGTGGAGATCCGCTGCAGCGACCTGCTCGCGGCCGACAGCTGGGACACGCAGATCCGCCGGATGAGCCTACGCTACAACGCCGCGCAGCACCCCGAGCACGGCTGGGAGCCGCTCCTCGAGACGCCCACCGCGGTGATGATCCACCCGATCTTTCTGCGCGAGCGCGCCGACAAGACGGTGGACGCCGAGAACATCGGCATGACGCAGATCACCAGCCGCGTCCCCCTCGAGGAGCCGACCCGGCGGCCCGAGGACGTGGAGGCGCGCGCCGACGCGGAGGTGATCCGGCGCGCGGTGTTCTCGAAGACGACCAAGGACAAGGTCGCGGTCCGCAAGTACGCGATCATCGACACGCACAAGGCCGACGACCGCCACTACCCGGCCTACGTCGTGTTCTTCACCGACTACTCGCCCGGCCGCCGCGAGCCGCTGCAGACCGCGCTGCGCCCGGCGTCCTCGATCGAGCGCGCGGAGGCCGAGGTGCGCGAGTGGCTCGGCGAGAGCATCAAGCGGGGCTGGGGCGAGGAGCCGAGCGCGCGCGTCGGTGAGCCGGTCGCGCCGCCAGAGGAGGCGGCCGAGCTGCTCGCGAAGGAGGCCGAGAAGCGCGGCGGCGCGAGCTAGCCAAGGCGCGCTACTCTTGCCGGGTCTGGGCGCAGGATGACCACCACGCACCAAGGCGAGCTCTCGGACCGCGCGCGGTTCCACCTCCGCTTCGGCTGGTGGTCGCTGCTCGCGTTCCTGACCCTCGGGGTCGTCCTCGAGGGGCTGCACGGCTTCAAGGTCGGCTTCTACCTGGACGTCGACAACGAGGTGCGGCGGCTGACCTGGACGCTGGCCCACGCGCACGGCGCGCTCCTCGGGCTCGTCCACATCGGCCTCGCCGCGACCCTGCACCTCGCGCGGCCGCGCGGGTGGGCCGTCATCCTCGGCGCGCGGGCGCTGACCATCGCGAGCGTGCTCCTGCCGCTCGGCTTCTTCCTCGGGGGCATCGGCACCGCGGGCGGCGACCCGGGCATCGGCATCGTCTTCGTGCCGGTCGGCGCGCTCGCGCTCTTCCTCGGCGTGCTCCTCGTCTCGGTCTCCCTCCGCGGGAAGCCCACGTGAGCCCGTGGCTCGCCGGGTTCCTGGCGGGCGCGGCGTGGTGCTGCGCGGTCGCCGGCTGGTACCTCTTCCGCGGCAACCCGTGGTGGCTCCGCGGCGCGGCCGCGCTCGGGTTGGCCGGCACGGTGGGGATCGGCGCGTCGATGTTCCGGCCCTCCCCCGCCGACGCGGAGCTCCAGGTCCCGCTCCCCGAGCGCGCGCCGAACGGCGGCTACGCCTCGAGCGACACCTGCCGGTCGTGCCACCCCGGCCAGCACGCGTCGTGGCACCGCTCGTTCCACCGGACGATGACCCAGGTGGCGACCGAGGAGGCGGTGGTCGCGCCGTTCGACGGGCAGGTCCTCTCCGAGCGCGGGCGCGCGTTCCGCTTCGCGCGACGCGGCGGCGCGTTCTACGTCGGCGAGGTGAGCCCGACGATGACCCTCGAGGGCTCGGTCACGCCCGACTTCTTCGAGCGCGCGCGGCGCGTCGTGATGACGACCGGCTCGCACCACATGCAGGCCTACTGGGTCGAGGGCAACGACGGCGAGCTGGAGCAGGTGCCGTTCGTCTACCTCATCCGCGAGGACCGCTGGCTCGCCAACTCCGACTCGTTCCTCGAGCCGCCGCACGCCGACAACGACCCGCTCGTCCGCTACACGTGGTCGGGCTCGTGCATCACGTGCCACAGCACGGGCGGGCCGTTCGACGCGTCGGCCGCCTACGCCGATCCGACCCCGGAGAACGCGGTCACCGAGCTCGGCATCAGCTGCGAGGCGTGCCACGGCCCCGCCCAGGCCCACGTGGACGCGAACCGCGACCCGAGCCGGCGCTACCTCGCGCACGCCAAGGACACCGGCGACCCGACGATCATCAACCCGGCGCGGCTGCCCCACGAGCGGAGCGCGGCGGTCTGCGGGCGCTGCCACTCGGTGCATCCGGACGGCGAAGGCGAGCGCGTCCACGACTTCCGCCCGGGCGACAACCTGCACGACTACTTGTCTATCGACGCGATGCTCCAGATGACCGACGAGGCGAGCCCCTGGGCCGACGTGGACTGGCTCGCGTTCGACGACCGGGACACCGTGGGCTCGTTCTGGCGCGACGGCTCGTGCCGGGTCGCGGGGCGCGAGCACACCTCGATGATCCGCTCGGGCTGCTACCTGCGCGGCGAGATGGACTGCACGAGCTGCCACTCGATGCACGAGGGCGACCGCGACCGTCAGCTCGCGAGCGAGGACCGCACGGACGACGCGATGTGCCTCGGCTGCCACGACGCGATCGCGGCCGACGTCGACGGGCACACCCACCATCCGGCCGAGTCCGCGGGCGCGCGGTGCGTGAGCTGCCACATGCCGTACACCGCGTACGGGCTCTTGATGGCGACACGGAGCCACCGGATGGATGGGCCCCAGGCGACCGGCGCGGCGGGCCGCGATCGCCCCAACGCGTGCAACCTCTGCCACCTCGATCAGACCTTCGGCTGGACCGCGGAGCGCCTGACCGACTGGTACGGCGCGGCCCCCGCGTCCCCGACCGACGAGATCCCGGCGGGCGTCCACTGGATGCTCCGCGGCGACGCGACCCAGCGGACCCTGGCCGCGTGGCACATGGGCTGGGGCCCCGCCCGCGAGGCGGTCGACGTCGCGGCGCTGCGCCCGGCCCTCGAGTCGCTCCTCGAGGACCCCTACGCCGCGGTCCGCCAGGTCGCGCTGACGTCGCTGCGAAACATCGACCCGAGCGTCGAGCTCGACGTCGCCGCGGTCACCCGCGACCCACACCGCCAGGACACCGGCGACCCCGCCCTCGAGGCGCTCCGCCTGGCCCGCGACGACACCGAGGTGGCGATCCCGGAGTGAGTGAGATGGGGAGCGGAGGTCGGGGGCTTCGACTGGGGCGGCAAGGGGGCGCCTGACGGATTCCGGGAGACGGGGAGCAGAGGAGAAATGCGTCCGCTACGCGGCCGCGGGAGGGGATCGGGGTTCCTAGGGACATCGAGCGACGCAACCGCCCGGACCGCGGACCGATGGGTGTGCAAGACTGCTCATCCCGGAGGTTGCTTTGCGATCGTTCTACCTGCCGCTGGCGCTGCTCTTGAGCGGCTGCTCCTTGATCGTCCCCGGCGAGGATGACTTCACGTACTGCGACGCCGAGCCCTGCGGCGCGCGGGCCGACGCGGGCCAACCGGGCGACGGCGGCATGGACGCGGGGCCCGGGATGGACGCGGGGGCCGGGATGGACGCCGGTGACATCGACGGTGGAGCCGTGTCCGACGCGGCGGGCAGCGACGGCGGAGTGCCTCCAATCGCGAACAACCGTGTTGCGGCGGGCGCGGAGCATTCCTGCTTTCTCCGCTCGGGCACCGTCTGGTGCACAGGGCTCGCGCCAGCCACCGGGCTGACCTTCGCCGGCGTGAGTCGACCTCGCCAGGTCGGGGGCATCCTGCCCAACGACATCATCGACATCGCGGCGGGGCACGACTTCACCTGCGCGCTGAGCGGGTCCGGGCGGCTGTTCTGCTGGGGACTCAACACCGAGGGGCAGCTCGGGACGGGTACGGCGGACCGACAGGATGCGCCCGTGCGGGCAGCCGCCGACTACTCCGACTTCGACGCGGTGGTCGCCGCGTTCGCTACGGTCTGCGCGCGCCGACGCAACGGGGAGGTGTTGTGCTGGGGCGAAGGTCGCGACGGACAGCTCGGTGACGGGAACTTCGCGAGCTCGCTCTCACCGGTCGTCTCCGGCGTCTCGTCTCCCACCCGACTCGCAGGCGGCGACAGCCACTTCTGCGCAGTCATGCCAGGGGGAACCGTGGAGTGCTGGGGCCTGAATCGCTCAGGTGTGCTCGGCTCGGGAGGGGTCGGCGCGAGATCGGCGGCTCCGGTCGAAGTGCCGCTCGTCAGGAACGCAACCGACGTGGCGGCCGGCCTGTCACACTCGTGTGCCCTCACCGGGGGCACGGTGCTGTGTTGGGGGGCGGGGGACCGCGGGCAGATCGGGAACGGGCGTCAGGACTTCGAGAACGGTCCCTTGCCGCCCGCCGCGTTGCCTCCCGGGCTGACCCTCCTGTTCGCCGGCAACAACCAGGCATGCGCCGGAATGGGCCTGAACCTCTGGTGCTGGGGGGAGAACATCTGGGGCACGATCGGTGTGCCGAGCGAACCCGGCGCGGCGCTCACCCCGGCGGCCCTCTCGCCCTTCCCTGCTTCACTCGACGGGATGGCAGGTCGGAATCGTCACGTCTGCGCGAGGCAGACCGACCAAGAGGCCTACTGCTGGGGTGTGGGATACGGCGGAGAGCTCGGGGACGGAACTAACGGCGAGGCTTCCTCCCCGAGCCTTGTCCTGTTCTAGCCACCGATGATCCGGACCACTTCGCCACCCAAGCCCGTCAAGTAGAGCTCACCTCGCTCGTCCTCGCCGAAGGAGGTGACCCCCAATGAGAACCCCCGCGCGATCTCGTCCCGGAGATCCGGCGTCACGTCCACGCCGCCGGGGCACTGACGCAGGACGCGGACCTCGCCCGCGCAGTAGTCAGAGAACAGGTAGTAGCCTTGAAGGCCCGCCACGTCGCTTCCTCGATAGACGAAGCCACCCGCGATGGAGCACCCCTCGCTGTGGTTGTACTCGTAGATCGGCGGCGTGTGGTTCGTCGCCATGGCCAGGTCGCTTGCGCTGGCGCGGGCGAACTCGCGCGTGCCCTCGTAGGCTCGCCATCCGTAGTTCGCGCCACCGGCGAAGTCTGCGGGTTGGAAGTCGACTTCTTCCCACATGTTCTGACCGACGTCGCCAATCCACAGGTCGGCAGTGGCGCGGTCGAAGGAGAAGCGGAAGGGGTTGCGCAGGCCGTACGCCCAGATCTGGGGTAGACCTCCTCCAGCCGTGAAGGGGTTGCCCGCTGCGGCGAACTGACCAGCCGCGTTGTCAACGTCGAGTCGATTGATCTTGCCGAGCAGGGTGTTCGTATCGAGACCGTTGCCCCTGGGATCGTCGAAGCTCCCCCCGTCTCCCATCCCAACGTAGAGGAAGCCGTCTCGCGGGCTGAACGCGAGCATGCCGCCGTTGTGGTTGGTCGCGAAGTCTGGCTGATCGATAAGGGTCGCCACAACCGCCGCGTCGCCACGCGTCGGATCGGCCCCGTTGCGCGAGTGCTCAGTCAGGCGGTTGTTCCCATTTGACGCGACGTAGTACAGAAAGAACCGTCCGTTCGACGCATAGTCGGGGTGGAACGCCATTCCGAGCAGGCCTCGCTCATCGCCTCCGCTGTCCCCGCCGCGCACCGACACCGTGACGAACGGGTTCACCGTCCCGTCCGGCGCGCGGCGCTGCACCGTGCCCGGCTGCTCGACGATGTAGAGCGCGCCCGGGTCGGCCGCGGTCGCCGTGACGAACACCGGCCGGTTGAACGTCCCCACCACTTCGACATCGAGCGCAGGCGGTGCGGTGCGCATGCACGGGTCGGCCGGCGGCCCGGCGTCGCTCCCCCCCGGGCCTGCGTCGACGCCACCCGGTCCCGCGTCCACGGTGCCGTCGCCTGCGTCGGTGCGGGGGCCCGCGTCCATGGTGCCGTCGCCCGCGTCGGTGCGGGGGCCCGCGTCGTCGGAGCCGTCGCCGTCGCAGCCGATCGTCGCGCCGCCCAGCGCGAGGACGAGGGAGAGGCCGAGGAGTCTCGAGGTCTTGAGCATGGTGGTGGTCTCCAAGCCCGGCAGACTACCCCATCTCCCGTCCGGTCGCCGCCTCGGGTAAGATGACCCGCCGACGATGCCCAGCGACGACCCCCGCGACGTCACCCAGCAGATCGAGGTCCTCGGGTCTCCGCCCAAGGAGCGCAGCTCCGGCGACGACGCCCCCGAACCGATCGTCTACGGCGCCACCGACGTGGGCCGCCGGCGCGAGCACAACGAGGACAGCTTCCTCGTGGCCCAGCTCGAGCGTTACATGCGCATCCACGGCTCGAGCCGACCCTACGGGGCCAACAAGAAGGTCAAGGGGCCCGCTCAGGGCTGGATCATGATGGTCGCCGACGGGATGGGCGGACACGCGGCCGGCGAGGTCGCGAGCGCGATGACCGTCGATTCGCTCGCGCGCTACGCGTTCACCCTGATGCCGTGGAGCCTCCCGCGCAGCAAGAGCGACAGCCGCATCCTCGCGCGCGGGCTGCGCGAGGCGGTCAAGAGCATCCAGGCCGACATGCGGCGCGCCGCGATCGACGGGACCGGCCGCTTCGGGATGGGCACCACGCTCACCATGGCCTACGTCACCTGGCCAAACCTCTTCGTGGTCCACGTCGGCGACAGCCGGATGTACGCGCTGCGCGAGGACCAGCTCCACCAGATCACGCACGACCACACGCTCGCTCAGCAGCTGGTCGACTCGCACGTCATGAGCGCCGACGAGGCCGAGGAGTCCGACTTCTCCAACGTGCTCGTGAACGCGGTCGGCGGCGACAGCGACGACCTCCGGGTCGAGCTGCACCACGCGCTGCTCTTCCCGG
>JAUHXR010000256.1 GCA_030426845.1 Polyangia bacterium
TCCGCGGTCAGCGCCTCCTTCGTGGCCTCGGCGTCCTTGTGGTAGCCGCCGAAGATCGACGCGCCGCGCGCGAGGATCTCGCCGTCCTCCGCGAGCCGCAGCTCGATCGACGGGAGCGGCTTACCGACCGAGTCGAAGCGGAACGCGTCGGGCCGGTTCAGGGTGAGCGTGGGGCTCGCCTCGGTCAGCCCGTAGCCCTCGATGATGAGGAGCCCGGCCGCGTGGAAGCGCTCCTTGACCTCGCGCTTGAGGCCGGCGCCACCCGAGAGACAGAAACGCAGGTTGCCCCCGGTGCGGCGCAGGAGATCGTCCCGCCGCCCCTCGGACAGGACCGCGAGCTTCTCCCAGACGCTCGGCACGCTCATCAGGACGTGCGGCCGCACGCGCGGCAGCTCGTCGAGCACGTTCCGCGGGTCGGTCATGTAGCTCGTCCATCCGAGCGTGTTGCCGATGCAGGCCTCGCCGAAGCCGAAGATGTGGCTGAACGGGAGCCACAGCAGATCGACGTCGCCCTCGGCGACGAGCGGCGCGAGGCAGCGCAGCCAGTCGGCGCCGTTCACCGCGACGTTGCGGTGGGTGAGCGGCACGCCCTTGGGCCGACCGCTGGTGCCGCTCGTGTAGAGCATCACCCCGGCCGCGTCGAGGCTGACCGCGTCCATCGTCCGCTCGAAGGCGTCCGGCTCCTCGCGCTCACGCGCCGCGCCCGCTCGGAGGACCCGCGACCAGGTCACCACCCGGCGCTCCACCTCGCCGTAGGGCGGCGCGGGCAGGCCGCGCGCCTCGAGGTCGGCGATCGCTGCGCTCACGTCGAGGGCGTCGTCGAGCAGCACGACGCGCTTGCACTGGGCGAGCTGCGGCCACGCCTCCAGCACGCGCGCGAGCAGCGGGAGCGTGTCGACGAAGAGCACCCGGACGTCGCCGTGCTCGAGGATGTAGCCGGCCTGGTCAGCGGTGCTCGACGCGTAGATCGGCACCATCACGCCGCCCGCCGCCTGGATCGCCATCGCGGCCGCCATCCACTCGACGCGGTTCGGCGCGAAGATCGCGGCGCGCTCGCCCTGCTTCAGCTCGGTGCCGAGGAACAGCGCGCAGCGGCGGATCTCCTCGGCGTGGGCCTGCCAGGTCACGGCGCGCCAGTCGCCGCCCTCGGTCGGGACCATGTAGCGGACGCGGGTGCGCCGCTCGGGGAGCGAGTCGAAGATCGCGCGGGGCGCGATCCGGGGCTCGAGGTAGGCCGAGACGTCCACGGGCTCACTCGGCGCGCGACGACTCGAGGCGCTCGAGGCGCTCCTCGAGGTCGAGCAGCTGGCTCTGGATCTGGTTGAGGGCGTGGAGCCCCCGCTCCTGGTCACGCTTGGTCGGCAGGCCCCAGCCGCCCCAGACCTTGGCGAGCGCCTCGTCGCCCTTCGCGCGCGCCTTCATCGCGCCGCTCAGCATCTGCCCGCTCGGGGCCAGGACGAGCGGGTTCCGCAACACCGACTCGATGTACTTCGCGGTCGCGCCTTCCCAGGCGTAGAACCCCTTCTTCCACTGCTCCCACATGCCGGGCCTCCTCGGTACGCGCCGCGCGGCGCGCGCGACGAGCGACACCATGGACCGGCCGAGCGCCCCCCGAGAGCCCGAACGCGTTACGCCGCTCGCGCGCATCGCGCCGAGGTCGGCCGAGGCTGGTACGCCTCCGCTCGTGTGGCGCCCGGAGCCGGGCCGCGACTTTTGTGCAGCGCAACATTTTCTCGTTGACAGCCCCGCACACGGTCCCTAGCTTCCCTCCCAACAAGGGCCGATTTTCGGCCATTTCCGAGCAATCAGAGGAGAATCCCATGGCCACCAAGCGTTCTTCGCAGTCGCAGCAGACCGTCACCCCCAACCCCTTCGCGCAGCTCCCCGGCTTCGACGTGTGGCGCACGATGATGGACGCCCAGCGTGAGCGCTTCGAGCAGCTCGCGGGCGAGGTCGAGCGCATGGAGAAGGAGCGCCACGACCGCACGCTCAGCGCGATCGACGAGATGTCCAGGCTCGTGAAGACCGGCCTCGACTACCAGCTCCAGCTCGGCGCGCAGTGGCGCGAGGCGGCGATGGAGGCGGCGCGCAAGGGCGCGAGCCTCGCCGAGTCGGGCAACTGATGATCCCGCCTGTTTCCGTCGGGCCGACGCCGCGCGACACCGTCCTCGAGGACGGGACCGCGAAGCTCTACCGCTTTCGGCGCACCGGCCCGACGGACCCCGGGCTCCCGGTCCTGCTCGTGCCCTCGATGATCAATCGCTGGTACGTGATGGACCTTCGGCCCGGGGTGAGCCTCGCCGGCGCGCTCGTCGACGCGGGGCTCGACACCTGGCTCCTGGACTGGGGCAGCCCCGAGGACGAGGACCGCTACCGCACCTGGGCCGACGCCGTGGACCGGATCGCCCGTATGGTGCGCCGCACAAAGCGCGAGACCGGCGCGGATCGCGTGGTGCTGCTCGGCTACTGCATGGGGGCCACGATCGGCGCGGTCTACGCCTCGCTCTACCCCGACGACGTCGCGGGCTTCATCAACCTCGGCGGCCCCATCGACTTCTCGCACGCGGGCCTGCTCGGCGCGCTGGTGGACCGCGCGCACTTCGACCCCGAGGAGGTCACCGCGGGCGGCAACCTCCCCGCGGAGCTGATGCAGAGCGGCTTCCTCGCGCTGCGCCCGACCGGGCAGCTGACCAAGTGGGTCGGGCTCCTCGACCGCGGGCTGGACCCCGACTACCGCGCCGCCTTCGCCGCGATCGAGACGTGGGCGAACGACAACATCTCGTTCCCGGTGCGGACCTACGTCACGTACATCCGCGAGCTCTACCAGGAGAACCGGCTGATGGCTGGGGGGCACTCGGTCCACGGCCGCCCCGTGAACCTGGCCAACATCCGCTGCCCCGTCCTGACGATCACCGCGAGCCGCGACCACATCTGCCCGCCCGCGTCCGCCCTCGCGCTGAACGATCGGGTGAGCACGGACGACGTGGAGACGATCGAGGTCCCTGGCGGCCACGTGGGCATGATGGTGGGCAGCCGGGCCCCGAAGACGCTCTACCCGGCGATCGCGGACTGGATCCATCGCCACGAGATCCGGCGGCGCGAGGCCCATCCGCAGAGGACCGATCCGCGAGAGGCGCCAAGCCACAAACACCGGGCGTCGACCGCTCTCTTGCAGTAAACGCCGCATCGAGCGCGCACGCGTGGGGCCGAGGCCTCGCCGGAGCCGCGGCACAAACCACCGGCCGCTGTGTAGCGGCCGAACCCGCGTCACAGACAGGAGCTAGAGAACGATGAAGCTGTCCGACCTCAAGGTCATCATCACCGGCGGCGCCCAGGGCATGGGCGCGCACTTCGCCACCCGCCTGCTCGAGGCCGGCGCCAGCGTCGCGGTGGGCGACGTGGCGGAGGAGGCCATGGCGAGCCTCCCGTCCGGCATCCACACCCGGCGCCTCGACGTGTCGGACGAGGCCGACGTGGCCTCCTTCGTGGCGTGGGCGCACGAGGCGATGGGCGGCCTCAACGCGCTCGTCAACAACGCCGGGATCATCCGCGACGGCCTCCTCGTGAAGAAGGACCGCAACACCGGCGAGGTGAAGAAGCTCTCGACCGAGGCGTGGGACGCGGTCATCGGCGTCAACCTGACCGGCGCCACGATGATGGTGCGCGAGGTCGCGGCCAAGATGCTCGAGGGCGATCCCACGCCCGGCGTCATCATCAACATCTCGAGCATCAGCCGACACGGCAACCGCGGCCAGAGCAACTACGTCTCGGCCAAGGCCGCCCTCGCCGCGAACACCGTGACCTGGGCGCGCGAGCTCGCCCGCTACAAGATCCGCGTCGGCGCGATCGCGCCCGGCATGATCGAGACCCCGATGACCAAGGGGATGAACCAGAAGGCCCGCGACGCGCTCGTGGCCGCCATCCCGGTCGGCCGCATCGGCGACCCCGAGGACATCTACGCCGCGGTGAAGTTCATCGTGGAGTGCGAGTACTTCAACGCGCGCTGCGTGGACGTCGACGGCGGCCTCGTGATGACGTGATCACCCGCGGGGTGGCGCGCCCGCGTCACCCCGCGACTTTGATACGCTGCGGCCGCCTCATGCGGGTCAAGAAGTACGGCAACCGGCGGCTCTACGACACGGAGCGCAGCGCCTACATCACGCTGGACGAGCTCGCAGAGAGCGTGCGCGACGGCGAGGACGTCGAGGTCGTGGACGCGAAGAGCGGCCGCGACCTCACGCAGCAGACCCTCGCCCACGTCATCCTCGAGAGTCGCGGCGCGGCCAAGCTCCTGCCCGTCCCGCTGCTGGTGCAGCTCATCCGGATGGGGGACGACGCGCTCGCCGAGTTCTTCGGTCTCTACATGGGCGGCGCGCTCGAGCTGTACCTGGCGGCCAAGGGACGCGCCCGCGCCCTCACCCCGTTCGGGTCGCTCGCGCAGATGCCGTTCGTGGGGGCCAACGCCTTCGCGCGGCTGCTCGCGGGCTGGGGCGCGCCCGAGCCCGAGGCGCCGCGCGCCGACCGAGTCGCCGGCCGAGTCGCCGACGAGGTCGCCGCCCCGGTGGCCGACCAGGTCGCCGAGCTGAGACGCGAGCTCGAGGAGCTCAAGGCCGCGGTCCGACGCGCGGCCGGCGGCGGCGAGGCGGACTGATATGCTCCGTGCCGAGCGTCGGCGGTCGAGCGTCGGCGGTCGAGCGTGAGCGGTCGAGCGTGAGCTACAAAGACTACTACGAGGTGCTCGGCGTCTCGCGCGACGCGAGCGCCCAGGAGATCCAGCGGAGCTACCGCGGGCTCGCCAAGCGCTTCCACCCCGACGTCTCCAAGGAGGAGGACGCCGAGGCGCGCTTCAAGGAGATCGGCGAGGCCTACGAGGTCCTCAAGGACGCCGAGAAGCGCCGGCTCTACGACAAGTGGGGGCCACACTGGCGCGCGATCAGCGAGGGCCGGCAGCCGCCGCCCGGCGACTCGCGCGAGGTGCGGATCGACTTCGACGACTTCGGCGTGGGCTCGAACGTCCACGACATGAGCGACATCTTCGAGCAGGTCTTCGGCGGCCGGGGGAGCGCGCGAGGCCGGCGCGCGAGGAGCGGCCGGACGCCCTCCAGCCCGCCGAGCCGCGCTCAGGAGACCACCCTCGAGCTCGGGGTGAGCGCCGCGTACCGCGGGGGGGCGCGCGACATCCAGTTCACCGACAGCCGCACGCGCGAGCGGCGCCGGCTGAGCGTGACCGTGCCGGCGGGCGTGCGCGACGGCCAGCGCATCCGCCTCGGCGGGCAGGCCCACCAGGGCCGCGGCGACCTCTACCTCCGGGTGAAGCTGGTCAACGACGAGCGCTTCCGCCTCAACGGCGTCGACGTCTACACCACCCTGCGCATCTCGCCGACCGAGGCGGTGCTCGGCGCGACCTGTCCGCTCGAGACCCTCGACGGCCGCGTGAGCCTGCGCGTGCCTCCGGGCTCCTCGACCGGGCGCCACATCCGGCTCAAGGGGCGGGGCTACCCGAGCCGTGACAAGTCCCGAGGCGATCTCTACGCGGAGATCCAGGTGGTGGTCCCGCGTGAGCTCGAGCCAGAGGAGCGCGCGCTCTACGAGCAGCTCGCCGAGATCTCCAAGTTCGACCCCCGCGGCCAAGACGGATGACTCCCGCGCGCGACTTGGGCACCATACCGGGGCTTCGATGAGCGACAGGAGCCAGCCGCCGAGCCGACCGGACCGGCCCACCCTGCGCCCCGGTCGCCAGGGTGGCGGTGACGGGGCGGCCCGCCCCGCGGAGGACGAGCTCCTCGACGACGCCAAGACGATCGCGACGGCCTCCCCGCTCGACGAGCTCGACGAGCTCGAGGTGCTGATCGGCGAGGCCGAGAAGGACATGAGCCAGGTGGCGCCGGTGCTCGAGAGCGGCCGCCCGCCCGAGAACCCCCCGCGCCAGCTCCCGGCGATCGGGCACTTCGGCGACTACGCGATCGTCGGTCGCCTCGCGCTCGGCGGGATGGCCGAGATCCTCCTCGCGCGCGAGGAGGCGATCGGCGCGGGCTCGCGCTACCTCGTGGTCAAGCGGATCCTCCCCGAGTACGAGCAGGACGAGGCCTTCGTCCAGATGTTCCTCGACGAGGCGCGCGTGATGATGCGCCTCAAGCACCCGAACGTCGTCCACGTCTACAAGTTCGGCAAGGAGGACCACACCCACTACATCGCGATGGAGTGGGTCAACGGAGTCTCGCTCGGCAAGCTCATCCGCCGCGCCCGCCAGACCGGCGGCATCCCCATCCCCGTCGCCTGCAAGATCATCAGCTCGGTCGCCGAAGCGCTCGAGCACGCCCACGAGGCGCGCGGCGAGGGCGGCCAGCCGCTCGGGCTGGTCCACCGCGACGTGACGCCCGACAACATCATGATCAGCTTCGACGGCTCGGTGAAGCTGCTCGACTTCGGCATCGCCAAGGCGCAGTCCCGCGCCCACAAGACCCAGGCCGGCGTCGTCAAAGGCAAGTTCGCTTACATGGCGCCCGAGCAGTGCCGCGCCCGCGAGCTCGACCGCCGGGTGGATGTCTTCGCGATGGGCGTCTGCCTCTACGAGGCGATCAGCGGCCGGCCGCTCTACCGTCGCGAGACCGAGTTCGAGACGATGGAGGCGATCGTGCGCGGGCCCATCCCGCGGCTCTCCGACCGCGTGCCCGACGCCCCGGCGCAGCTCGAGGCCATCCTCGCGCGCTGCCTCGCCAAGCGCCCCGAGGATCGCTTCGCGACCGCGGGCGAGCTGCAGGAGGCGCTCGACGCCTACGTCACGAGCTTCGGCAAGGTGGTGAACACGCGCCGCCTCAAGGAGATGCTCGAGCACCTGTTCAAGGACGAGCAGAACCGCGGCCCGATGGTCGACACCACGCCCTTCGGCAGCTCGTTCCACGCCGGGTCGTCGGCCGACGTGTTCAAGCTCGAGTCGGGCGAGTCCGACGCCTTCGACCTGCCCATCCCGACCCTCGACGGGCTCGATCCGGGGCCCTCGCCCGCGGCCCCGATCACGGGGGGCGCGCGCGAGCTCGATCCCGGGTCGCTCGCGCTCGACCCGGGCTCGTTCGACCTCGACCCGAGCCCGCGGCTCGACTCGACCCGGCCCAACAGCCTCTCGGCGAAGGCGGGCTCGAGCCTCGTGTCGGCCGACCCGACCGCGCCCACGCCCGGCAGCCACGTCGCGCGCCGCCCCGCGCCCACCGCGCCGGCGCGCTCGCGCCCTCCCCAGCCAGAGCCGGAGGGCGGCGGGGCGCTCAAGTGGGTGCTCGGTGGCGGCATCGCGCTCGCGCTGATCGCGGGGGGCGCCTACTTCGTCATGGAGTACGTCCTCGCGCCCGCGCCGGTGGTCGCGCCGGCGGTCGACGTCACCGTGCCGGTCCTGACCGGGTCGCTCGAGATGCACAGCGAGCCCGAGGGCGCGACGCTCTTCGTGGACGACGAGGAGATCGGCACGACCCCCACCAGCGTATCGAGCCTCGACACCGGTCAACACGACGTGCGGCTCACGCTCGAGGGGCACACCACCCACGAGGGCACGGTGGAGATCCGAGCCGACCGCACGACCACGATCACCCAGCCGCTCATCCCCCTCGAGGTGCCGGCGGACGACGGCCCGACGGGCACGCTCAACCTGACCTGCGACCCGGCCGCGACGGTGTTCCTCGGCGAGCGCGAGCTCGGCACCACCCCGCTGCGCAACGTGGAGGTCCCGGCCGGCCTCGTGGCGCTCGAGCTGGTGACCCCGGACGGCGAGCGGCATCGGCGGGGCGTGATGGTGCGCGCGGACGAGCGGACATCGACGCACCTCGATCTGCGCGAGTAGCGCGGCGCGGGAGACGCCCTACCCCGTGAGGACCGACGCCAGGACCGGGACGAGCTCCGCCTGGAAACCCGGGTCCACCGCGAGGTCCTGGCGCACCTCGAGCTCGACCGCCCGGCGGCCGTGAGCGCGCGCGTGGCGATCGACCGCGTACATCAGGCCGTCATGCCCCGAGTAGGGCTCGTTCAGCGCGGTGCGCCAGCGGGCGCTCAGCGCGTCGGCCACCCGCGCGGCGAGCGCCTCGTCTTCGGTGAACAGCACGCCGATCTCGAGCGCGCGCACCTCGCCCTCGTAGACCGGGGTGAAGCTGTGCATGGAGAGCAAGATCTCCGCGCGGCACTCCGCGACCGCGGCGTCGACCGCGGCGTGGTACGGCCGGAGCAGGCCCTCGATCCGTCGGGCGCGCCCGGCGTCGTCGAGGTGGGTCGAGTTGAGCGCGACCGGGCGCCCCTCCGCCGTGTCACGGAACAGCGTCGGCGAGTCCTCGGGGCGGTTCGGGTCGATGAAGAGCCGGGAGAAGCGGCTCATCACGAGGCCCGCCCCCAGCGCCTCGGCCGCGCCGCGCGCGAGCGCCTCCGCGCCGAGGTCGAACGCCCAGTGGGTGTCGCGGAGCCAGTCGTCTTGCGCCGGCCACGCGTAGCCCTCGGGGACGCGCTGGGTCGCGTGCTCACAGGTCACGAGGACGCGCGCCTCCGGGTCGCGCCGCACGCGCTCGTAGGCCTCGGTCCGCTCCACCGCGGGGCTCACGGCGGGGCTCACGGCGCGGCCTCGATCGCGACCGCAGACGCGTTCGCCGCGACCTTGACCCACAGCCAGCGCCCCGCCGCGTCGTAGGCGTAACCCTCGCTCGCCGCCGCCACCGCCGCGCGGTCCGCGGCGCCGGTGAGCGGCGCGCCGTTGGCCGTCACCGCGCTCGGCGCGGCCTCGGCGCGCAGCCGCAGCCACGTCGGTCGGGCCGCCCGCGAGAGGCTCACCGCGATCGTTCCGTCGGTGCGGCGCTGGCTCGTGATCGTCGTGACCTCGTCGTCCTCCTCGTGCAGGCGGAACGCGGTCTCGTCCTGGCCCGGCCAGGCGAGCACGGTGAGGTGCCCGTCGGAGGCCGCGTCGCCGAGGCCCGTCACGTCGCTCGAGACGTCGACCGGCACGATCGCGCCCTCGCGCGCGAAGAGCGGGATCCGCCCGACCGCGCTCGCGTCGTAGGCCGTGAGCGTCTGCCCGCCGTCGAGCGCGTCCGCCCCCGGCGCCCACCAGTCGTACCAGAGCGCGCCCGCGGGCAGCGCCACGTCGCGCACGCCGCCGTTGTCGAGGATCGGCGCGACGAGGAGCGCCTCACCGATCACGTAACGCCAGTCGTCGGCCCACTCCGCCTCGCCCCCGACCGGGTGGAGCGCGACGCCGTCGTTCGCGTAGGACTCCTCCGCGAGCGAGTACCAGTAGCCGACCATCTCGTGGTGCAGCGTGGCCCAGTACCGGTAGCTCTCGACCGTCGCGTCAGCGTCGCCCTCGACCGTCCAGGGCGCGAGGTTCTGGCGGCCGTGGAGCTGCATGAAGGGCGTCATCGCGCCCACCGCGACCCAGCGCTGGAACGTCTCGAGATCGAACGGGATGGTGCGCGTGAGGTTGTCCTGATCGCGGTCGAGGTAGCCGCCCATGTCGGCGCCGAGCACGACGTAGCCGGCCTCCGCCGAGCGGAAGATGTGGTCGAGCGCGTCGATCAGGCCCGACCAGTCGCGGTGATTGTCACCGACCCAGGCGACCGGCGCGTGCTCGGGGCGCGCGTGGAAGCGGCCCCGCCGGTCGTAGGAGACGTCGTAGGGCCGGACCATCGTGACGAAGTCGCGACCGCGCCGGAGCCTCCCGTAGGCGAGGTAGTCGCGGTAGTAGGCCTCGGAGTAGGCCTGGTGCGCGACCGGGCCGGCGAAGGTCATCAGGGGGTCGTCCGCCTCCATGTACGACTCGCCGAAGTCGAGCTTCCAGCCGTCGATCCCCATCTCGAGCAACGCGTCTTGCTGGCGGTGCCACCAGGTGAGCGCGTCGGGGTTGAAGAAGTCGACCCCGGACCCCTGGCCCTTCCACCACGCGTAGGTCCGGCAGTCCTCGACGAAGTAGCCGCAGCGGCAGCCCTGCGAGTAGTTCGGCGCGCGGCCGCGGTAGGTGTCCCCCCCGGTCTCCGCGTCGAACGAGCTCGTGTTCACCATCTGGGTGACCCACATGACGACCCGGACGCCCCGGTCGTGCATGTCGTCCACCATCGCGCCGAACTCCGGGTAGCGCGACGGGTTCGGCGTGAAGGTCGTGTACTGGACGTCCCACGGCGAGTCGATCACGAGCGCCCCGACCGGGATGTCGCGAGACAGGAAGCCGTCGACGAACGCGTAGGTGTCGTCGCGGTCGCTGATGTCCTTGCTGATCCACGGCTCGAAGGCCCAGCGCGGGGTGTAGACCTCGGGCTCGGGGACGTCCTCGGGGACGCCGGCGTCGTAGTCGCAGACCACCTCGCCGGCGTCGGTGGGCCCGGCGTCGACCTCGCCGGTGCCGTCGTCGCAGGCGGCGAGCCCGAGGGCGAGGAGGACGAGGAGGTTCGCGGCGAGGGCGCGAGGGGTGCAGCTCCACATGACCGACGAGTCTACCGGGACTCCGGAGCACGCGCCTCTGCGCGCTCGATCTCGCAGCGCTGGCGGTAGGCCGCGCCGAGCGCGTCCAGGTTCGGGCCGCCCTCGGGGTGCGCGCGCAGGTAGCGGCCGATCACCGCGACGCGCGCGTCGCCCTCGGCCGCGCGGGCCTCGGCCTCGAAGGCGAAGCGGTCTGGCGGGAGGCCGAGCTCGGCCCGCAGCGCGACCTCGACCGCGTAGGCCTCCGCCTCGCGATCGACCGCGCGCGCGACCCGCGCGTCGCAGTCCTCGTCCGCGCCCGCCACCCCCGAGTAGGGGCTCCCGTGGACCGCGTGGTGCAGCAGGTGCCCGACCCGCGCGGTGAGCGCGGCGCCGCCCATCGCGTCCGAGATCAACAGGACCCGACCCTCGCTGATCATCGGGCGCTCGACCGCGCCCTCGCAGAAGCGGAGCGCGAGCGGCTCGGCCGCCGACGCGAGGGGCGCGCCCGCCCGCGTGGCGGCCAGGGCGCGGAGCTGGGCCTCGCCGATCGCCGGACGATCGACGAACCCCGCCGGGCACGGCGGCGCCGGGCCCTCGGGCGCCGAGCGGGGCGGGGTCAGGACGCTGACCAGCAGGAGCGCGAGGAGCACCACCGTGGCGAGGCCCGCGATCCATCGCAGCGGGCCCACCCCGGTGCCGCCGTGGTCGCCTGCGTCGCTCATCGCGCCAGGCTCTCCAGGAGCGGCAGGAGGCGACCGACGCCCTCCGCGGAGACGTCGCCTCGGCCGACCACCGACACGAGGACGCGCCCGGCGACCGCGCCGACCCGCAGGCCGGCCGCGTCCCGCCGCGCCTCGGCGCGCTCCATCGTCACCGGCTCCCCCTCGCCGAGCCCGAGGGCGCGGGCGCGCCGCGCCGCCGCCTCGTCCGCGTGCCGCACGAACCGGACCTCGAGCGCGTCCTCGTCCCCGGTGAACCGATGCACGCAGCCCTCCGCCAGCGGCTCCTCCCCCGCCCACTCCCAGCGGGGCCCGAGCGCGGCCTGCACGTCCGACGGAAGCAGGAGCGCGTCGTCGCACCCGAAGCGCCCGGGCGGCGCGAGCGACGGCCCCGAGGCGACGCGGAACGACGCCAGCTCCACCGGGGCGATCGTCCCAGCCCCGGAGGGCGGCGGGCTCAGCGTGGTGCGCACCGCCACGCGCCCGACCCCCGGGCAGTAGGTCTCCTCGCTGACGCGTCGCGTCTCCACCGGGAAGGGCGCGCCCGCCGGGTGGGTGCACGTGCGCTCCAGCGCGACGCAGCCCTCGAGCGCGACCCCGCGGACCTCGCGCGACGCGTCCGTCCGCGCGTAGCGCACCTCGCAGCGCGAGCCCCCGTTCTCGTAGGAGAAGCCCTCGCCCGCCCGGACCGGGGCGCGCAGCAGCGGCTCGAGCGTCCGCCCGTCGGGCGTGACCAGGGCCACCTCATCGGCGGTCGACGCGTAGAAGGCCGGCCGCCGATCGCCCTGGCCGAAGATCACCGCGAGGCCGGTCGGCGTGCGCGCGGTCACGCCCCGGGTCCGCGACGCGTCCGGGCCCAGGCGCTCGCGCCAGCGGTCGCCGACCTCGAGGGGGAACAGCGGCGCGAGGGCCGCCGCGGGCCTGGGCTCCGGCGCCGGCTCGGGCTGCGCCTCGGGCGCGCAGCCGAGGGCGAGGAGGAGCCACAGGGGCGAGCGTCGTAGCGAGGCGATCATGCGGGCAGCGGACGCGCGAAGGAGACCATGCGATAGCGGCCCGCGCCGTCCGCGTCGATGCGCGTCACCGAGCAGTTGTCGATCCACCGGTAGCGCACGCGGCCGCCGATCAGGAGCACCGACAGCAGGATGAAGAAGCCGTGGCTCACCACCGCGACCCGGCGCTCGGGCAGGGCGTCGAGCCGCGCGAGCACGCCCCGCACGCGGTCCTCGGCGATCCGCGGGTCGTAGGGCCCGGGCGCGCTCCCGCGGGCCGCGTACCGCCGCACCGCCCGCGCCGCGAGCCAGCCCTCCCACCACGACCAGCGCTCCCCCGCCTCGGCCGCGCGCAGGGTGCGCGGGTGGATCTCGTTCAGCGCGCCCCACCGGTGCTCGTAGGGGACGCCGCCGCGCTGCGCGATCGCCTCGGCGGTCGACACCGCGCGGGCCAGCCGGCTCGAGACCACGCGCTCCACCCCGTGACGCAGCACCTCGACCGCGGCCCGCTCGGCCTGGGCCCGACCGGCGGCGGACAGCGGCCAGTCGGTGCCCGGCGGGTGGTCCTCGAAGCGGAAGCCGCGGTGCTGGTAGACCGCGCGCCCGTGGCGCACGAGGTAATAGGAGCGCCTCACGGAGCGGCCCGCTGGAACGCCTCGAGGATCGCCGGGTAGCCCTCGCGGTAGGTCGGCACGCGCAGCGTGTAGCCCGAGCCGACGAGGCGTGCGTTCGAGCAACGCTTGTTGCCACCGCGGCCGCGGCCGACCTCGCCCGCGGCGGGCGGCGCGACCCCGAGGCGCTCGGCCACGAAGCGATAGACCTCGGAGAGCGGCGCGGGCGCGTCGTCCACCCCGAGGTAGACCGGTGCGGGATCGGCGAGGGTGAGGAGGTGGCGCAGCGCGCCGGCGCAGTCGTCCTGGTGGATCCGGTTGCCGAAGCGCGGCGGTCCCGGGTGGCCCTCGGGCTCGACCCGCGCCTCGCCCTGGGCGACCTGTCGGATCAGCCAGGTGCGGCCAGGGCCGTAGATCCCGGCCAGGCGCAGGACCGTGGCCGAGAACGGGCCGTCGAGGACCGCCCGCTCGCCGCGCAGGAGCGCCGCGCCGGTGAACCCGGTCGGCTCGGTCGGCGACGCCTCGTCGACCCACTCGCCGTCGTCCTGCCCGTAGACCGCGGTGCTCGTGACCATGACGAACCGCGCGACGGGAGCGTCGGCCAGCGCGGCCATCAGGTGCCGCGGCCCCTGCACGTAGGCCGCCTCGTAGGCCTCGGGATCGCGGCTCCCCGCGCCGGCCGCGTAGACCACGTGGTCCACGTCGGTGGGCAGCGCGCGGAGGCTCTCCGGGTCGCGCAGGTCCGCCGCGACGCCGAGCACCCCGGCCGGGAGCTGGCTCGGATCGCGCCGCAGCCCGTGCACCCGGTGGCCGTCCGCGACCAGCTCCTCGGCCAGGCGGGCG
>JAUHXR010000257.1 GCA_030426845.1 Polyangia bacterium
GCGCCGCCGCGGAGCTGGGTGTAGAGCTCCTCGCCCCACTGCCAGACCACCTCGCCGCTCACCGGGTCGAGCTCGATCACGCGGCTCGCGCCTCGGCGGGACCCGTTGTCGAAGATGAGGAAGTGATCGTTGTCGAGGATCGTCGCGTCGTGCTGGCCCTGGGTCAGCCCGCCGGGGGAGCGCCAGAGGATCCGCTCGACCTCGGCGTCCACGATCATCACGCGGTCGATGGCTCGGAACGACAGCAGCAGCGAGCCGGCCGGCGCGACGCCCTCGATGTCGCGCGGGAGGATCTCGATCGAGTTGGTGTGGAGCACGTCGCCGAGCCCACCGCCGCGGACGATGCCTGCAGGTCCAGACGCCTCGAGGCGCGTCCGGATGCGCTCGAGCCGCCCGCTCGAGAGCTCGTCCTCGAGGACCGGGACGAGGTGGGCGCGGCGCTCGACCTCGCCCTCCGGCGACAGGAACGCGATTCCGTCGGCGAGGATGGGTAGCCGCGTGCCCTCGTAGTCGACCGTGTCCGCCCACCGGATCAGCGCGAGCGCCCCCCCGTCGGGGCGGACCGCGAGGTCGTGGTGGGCAGGGATCGCGGCCTGCCAGACCACCTCCGAGTCCCAGTCGATGCGGCTCACCGCGTGGGCCTTGGTGATGACGAGGAGGTCTCCGCCCGGCAGCGGCTCGACGTGCATCCACGGCTTGGGCGGCTCGTCGCCGTCGGTCCGCGCGCTCCAGCGGTGGACCTCGCGGCCCGACATGTCGATCAGGATCGCGTTGGCAGAGTGGCGTGAGCTGTAGAGGTTGAGCCCGGGCGTGCCCTCGGGCGCCGCGACGGTCACCCCGCGGTCCTCGGGGTTGTCGGTGGGCGCGCTCGGGAAGTAGCCGAGGGCCTCGAGCGCGGCCGCGGTCTCGCCGTCGATCGCGGGGGCGCTCGGCGCGCCGTCGGCCGTCGCCTCGTCATCCGCCACGCCCGGCGCCTGATCCGTCGAGCCACTCTCGGCCCTCGCGGGAGGTGCGTCCGCGACGGGCGCGTCCTTCGGCGGCGGGCGCCCGGTCGCGGCCTCGCTCGGGCCGCACCCGGCGGCGAGCGCACCGGCGATCACCGCGATCGTCGAGAGGCGAGGCACGAGACGCGGATAGCACGCCTCCCGGCGTGATCGAAGAAGCGCGCCGTCCCGCGAGGCTCGCGACGCGCTCAGCGCTCCGGCTCCTCGTCGGTCGCGCTCGCCTCGAGGCGCCGGTAGAGCGTGCGCTCGCTGATCCCGAGGGCGCGAGCGAGCGCGCGCCGATCACCGTCGAAGCGCTCCGCGGCCCAGCGCACGTAGCGCCGCTCCACCTCGCGCAGCGGCAGCACCTCGGGGCCGAACGGCGCGTCCGCGCTCGACGGGACCGTCGCCTCCGACCTGGTCCCGGCGCGGACGCGCGTCGGGAAGTGGACCGGCTCGAGCCGATCCGAGTCGCTCAGGAGCACCGCGCGCTCGAGGAGGTTGCGCAGCTCGCGCACGTTGCCGGGGAAGGGGTAGGTCGCGAGGGCGCGGGCGGCGGCCGGCGACAGGCGCTTCTCGGTCCCCGCGCTGCGAAGGAGCGCCTCCGCGAGCAGCGGCACGTCCTCGCGCCGGTCGCGGAGCGGCGGCAGCTCGATGGGGAACGCGCTGATCCGGTAGTAGAGGTCGCTGCGGAACTCCCCGGTCGCCATCCGCGCGTCGAGGTCCTGATGGGTCGCGCACACCAGCCGGAACTCGGTGCTGCGCGGCGTCGGGTCGCCCACGCGCCGGTACAGCCCCGACTCGAGCACGCGAAGGAGCTTGACCTGGAGGTTCGGCGGCACGTCGCCGATCTCGTCGAGGAACAGCGTGCCCCCGGCGGCCGCCTCGACGAGGCCCCGCTTCTGCTCGTGGGCGCCGGTGAACGCGCCCTTGGTGTGGCCGAACAGCTCCGACTCGAAGAGCGCCTCGGGGAGCCCGCTGCACTCGACGGGCACGAACGGCCCGTCGCGCCGCGGGCTCGCGTCGTGGATCGCGCGGGCCGCGAGCTCCTTGCCGGTGCCGGACTCGCCGAGGATGAGCACCGGGGTCTCGCTCGGGGCGACCCGCCGCAGCAGCTCGACGATCGCCACGAAGGCGGCGGAGCGACCCACGAAGCTCCCCTCGGGGTGCGCGCTCGCCTCGGGGATCGGGCGGATCACCTCGAGGAACGCGTCGATGTCTCCGTCCGGAGACCGGAGCGGCTTCATCGACACGTCGACGTGCTCCGGCCCGGCCGGGCCCGCGTGGACGTGGAACACCCGCGCCGGCGCTCCGCTGCGCTGGCTGGCCGCGAGCGGGCAGCGCTCCCCGTTCTGATCGCAGGGCGACGGGTAGCCATGCGAGACCGCGTAGCAATGGTCGAGCCCTGGCCGAACGCCACGGCCGTAGTGGGCCTCGTACGCCGCGTTGGCCGCGAGGATGCGGTAGTCGGGCGACACGAGGATCGCAGGGTCCGGCTGCGATTCGAGCACCCGCAGGTGTCGGGAGGGAACGTCCGTCAATGGTGTCAGCGAAACTATGACATTCGCGGCAGGACTGCCAACCCGGGGTGTCATCAGTGGCAGTTTGTTTGCCCCCCGGGGCACCCCAGCGGATAGGCTGGGCCTGGCGCGGCTCTTGATGAGCCGTGGCCCTGAAGGAGGCGACGACGGTCATGAGCGAACGCTCCGGCTCCCAGCCCGCCAGCCCGATGGCTCGTATCGAGGCGCGCCTCGAGCGAATCGAGGCGATGCTTTCCCGCTACGACGAGCTCGCCCAGCAGGTGCCCCCGATGGCGGCGATGGCCGGCGACATCGCCGACGAGTTCGCCACCCGTGACGGCCGCATGGACGAACGCCTGGGGCAGCTTCTCTTGCTGTCCGAGCGCCTCACGCGACCGCCGGTGCTCCGCGCCCTGACGGTCGCGGTCGAGCAGGTCGAGGCGGCGCCCGGCCTCTTCGCGATGATGGGCGACATCTTCGACGAGCTCGCGCGCGCGGCCGAGGCCCAGGGCGTCGACCTCCACGAGATGACGTCGAACCTGGGCGAGGCGATCCGCGGGCTCGTGCTGCTGGCGGCGAAGCCGGAGGTGCGCGAGCTGCTCGAGTCGGAGATGTTCTCGCCCGGCGCGATCCAGACGCTCTCGACCGTGGCCTCGGCGCTGAGCGAGAACGCGCACACCGAGCCGCCGCGCGTCGGGATGTGGGGGGCGCTCGGCGCGCTCCGGGACCCGGACGTTCAGCGCGCGGTCGGCTTCGCGGTGAAGATCGCGAAGGACGTCGGCAGCTCCATGAACGAGCAGGGATGAGCGAGCAGGGATGCGAGCGGCAATGAACGTGCAGCCGAACGACGGCGCGTGAAGGGAACGAGGACCATGTCGAGCGACCACTACGAGATCGTCATCGCCGGCGGCGGCAGCGCCGGGATCAGCATCGCGGCGCGGCTTGCCGAGCTCCCGAACCCTCCGAAGATCGCGATCCTCGAGCCGTCCGAGCGCCACTACTACCAGCCGCTCTGGACCCTGGTGGGCGGCGGCGTGTTCGACCGCGAGGTGACGGAGCGCGACGAGGCGGACTTCATCCCGCCCGGCGTCACCTGGATCAAGAGCAAGGTCACCGGCTTCGACCCCGACAACAACACGGTCGAGCACGAGGGCGGCAAGGTCACCTACGACGACCTCGTGGTCGCGCTCGGCATCCAGCTGAACTGGGGCGCGGTGAAGGGCCTCAAGAAGGCGCTCGGCAAGAACGGCGTCACGTCGAACTACAGCTACGACACCGTCAGCTACACCTGGCAGCTCATCGACGGCTTCAAGGGAGGCAACGCGGTCTTCACGTTCCCGGCGACGCCGATCAAGTGCGCGGGCGCGCCGCAGAAGATCATGTACCTCGCGGAGGAGCACTTCCGCCGACGCCACGTCCGCGACGAGTCGCGGGTGCTCTACATGTCGGCGACCGCGAGCATGTTCGGCATCCCGAAGTACCGCGCCGCGCTCGACAAGATCGTGGCCGCCCGTGACATCGAGCCGAGCTTCCTCCAGGACCTCGTCGAGATCCGCGCGGACAAGAAGGAGGCCGTCTTCCGTCACCTCGAGACGAAGGAGGAGACGGTCGTCGACTACGAGATGATCCACGTCACGCCGCCCCAGGGGCCGCCCGACGTGATCAAGGGCAGCCCGATCGCGAACGACGCGGGCTGGGTCGAGGTCGACGACAACACGCTGCAGCACAAGCGCTACCCGAACGTCTGGTCGAGCGGCGACTGCTCCAGCCTCCCCGTCTCGAAGACCGGCGCCGCGATCCGTAAGCAGATCCCGGTGCTGTTCGAGAACCTCTGCGCCAAGCGCGACGGGCGCCCCCTGCCCGCCAGCTACGACGGCTACGCGTCCTGCCCGCTCGTCACCGGCCGCGGCAAGGTCATCCTCGCGGAGTTCGGCTACGGCGGGCAGATCCTCGAGAGCTTCCCGTTCGACCAGGCGCAGGAGCGCTACAGCATGTACGCGCTCAAGGCCTACGGGCTGCCGCAGATGTACTGGCACGGGATGCTCCGCGGCCGAGTCTGAGAGCCTCCTCACGGAGCTTTGCCCTCACCCGGGGGGTGCAGTACGTTGCGGCCCGCATGACGGTCCGCGACCTCGGCTACCGCGCCTACGAGGGCGAGCTCCGGCCCGCGTCCCAGAACACCTGGGTCATGGTCCGCCACGGGCTGTGGCGCATCTGGGGCTCGTGGGTGAACAAGCTCGTCGTCTTCTTCTTCTGGGTCCCGCTGATCGGGTTCGCGCTGATGGCGTTCCTGCGCTGGGGCGCGGGCGGCTGGGGGCCTCAGGAGGCGCTGCCGGAGGGAGCGGGCGACTTCGCGCGCTGGTTCGCGTCCGAGCCGCAGGTGTGGCTTCGCACCGTGACCGGGGTGCAGTTCTGGTTCTTCGCGAGCGTCGTGACGCTGCGCTCGGGCGCGTCGGTGATCAGCGAGGACCTGAACAACAAGGCCTATCAGTTCTACTTCGCCAAGCCGGTCACCCCGATCCAGTACCTCGCGGGGCGCGCCGGCGCGCTGGCGATCTGGATCTTCGCCGTGCTCTTCGTGCCCGCGCTCGTCATGACGCTGCTCTTCGTCGGGCTCAGCCCGGACGACCTGCGGCTCGAGCGCCTCGGCCTGCTGCTGCCCGCGACCCTCGACGCGGCGATCGTCGCGGTGGTGCTCTCGGTGCTCTCGGTCGCGACGAGCGCGCTCAGCAAGAGCCGCGCGCTCACCCTCACCGCGTGGGTGCTCGTCCTGTTCGTGCCCTTCGCGCTCGCGGGGCTCGTCGAGAAGATCGGCGACGCGGAGTGGGCCTACCTCCTGTCGGTGCCCGGCCTGCTGTGGTCGCTCGGCGACGGCATCTACAAGGTCGAGCGCTCCTGGGATCAGCTCACCTGGTACTACGCGGCCACGAGCCTCGTGCTGATCACCGCGGCCGCCGGCTACTCGGCGCTCCGGCGGATCCAGCGGGCGGAGGTGGTGACGTGAGCGACCCCGACGCAGACGACCGCGAGGGCTCGGTCCCGGAGGCGGCCACACCGAAGAAGAAGAAGCCCAAGAAGAAGCGGGCGGCGGAGCCGAGCGCCGGCGGCGTCGCGATCCGCGCGGTCCGGCTCAGCCGGTGGTACGGCAAGGTCACCGCGGTCTCCGAGGTCTCGCTCCACCTCGGGCCCGGCATCTGGGGCCTGCTCGGGCCGAACGGCTCGGGCAAGACGACCTTCATGCGGATGATCGCGGGGCAGATCAAGCCGAGCAAGGGTGAGCTCACGGTCTGCGGCGAGGCGCCCTTCGCCAACCCGAACGTGCTCGCCCGCATCGGCTTCTGTCCGCAGGAGGACAGCCTCTACGACGAGCTCACCGGCCTCGAGTTCGTCTCGGCGATGGCCGAGCTCAGCGGCTACGACCGCGTCTCGGCCGAGCGGCGGGCGCGCGCGGCGCTCGAGGAGTTCGGCCTCGAGGACGCGATGACGCGCAAGATGGGCGGCTACTCCCGCGGCATGCGCCAGCGCGCCAAGCTCGCCCAGACGGTCGTCCACGACCCCGACGTGCTGCTCCTCGACGAGCCGCTCACGGGCACCGACCCGAGCTCGCGCCATCAGATCCTCGACGCGCTCCAGCGCCGCGCCACCGCGGGCGCGCTCGTGCTCTTCAGCACGCACGTGCTGCCCGAGGTCGAGACGCTCACCGACCAGCTGCTGCTGATCGCGCGCGGTCAGGTGGTGGCGCAGGGCGGGATGGACGAGATCCGCCAGCTCCTCGACGAGCACCCGCACCACATCCGCGTGCAGTGCGAGCGCCCGCGCGAGCTCGCGTCGCGGCTGATGACGGCCGAGGGCGGGATCGTCGGCCTGAGCTTCCGGGGCCCCGACGTGCTCGAGGTCCACACCTGGCAACCGGACGAGACCTACGCGGCGATCGGCCGGCAGGTCCTCGAGAGCGGGATGAAGCTCCGCTCGATCACGAGCCCCGACGCGAACCTCGAGGCGCTGTTCCACTACCTCGTGCAGCGGGCGAACCGCGGCTCGGGGATGGGCGCCGACGCGGGGACCGGAGCGGGCCCGAGGCTGCAGAGCGCGGCCGAGAAGGCCGCCTACGAGGCGCAGCTCGACGTGGGAGGGGGGCGATGAGCGCGGCCGATCCGATCCGGGCCGGGGTCCGGGTGATGCCCGGGTTCCTGTCGTCGACCGCGTCGATCTTCCGGCTGACCTACCTGCGCACGCTGCGCGGGCGCAAGCTCCGCATCGGGCTCGTCGCCGCGCTCCTCGTGGTCGCGTTCCCGGCCGTCATCGCGATCGCCAACGACGACGCCGAGGCGGTCGAGGTGGTCACGAGCGGGATCGACTGGGGCTTCTACCGGCTCCTCGCGTTCCTCCTGCCGCTCATGTTCACCGCGGGCCTGGTCAGCGAGGAGACGGAGGCGCGCACGCTGCACTTCCTCGCGATGCGGCCGCTCCACCGCGCGAGCATCGCGCTCGGCAAGTACCTCGTGGGCGTGCTCGCGTCCCTGATGATCCTCTGGGCGTCGCTGCTGCTCCTGCACGTGATCGGCTACGCGACCGAGCCGTCGGCGATGATCGAGCAGCTCGGAGCCACCGCGCGCGCGGGCGGCGCGCTCTCGCTCCTCGTGGTCACCTACTCCGCCGTCACCCTCTTCTGGGGGGTCCTCGTGCCCGAGGCGGGCGCGCTCGTCTCGGTGGTGTGGCTCGGGTTCGTCGAGTGGTTCGGGACGCTCTTGCCGTCGGTCTTCCGGTTCATGAGCATGAACCACTTCGCGCGGGAGCTCGGCGGCATGGAGCGCGCGGGCTGGGATCCGGTCGAGCTCGGCCCGATCACCGTCGAGGTGCCGTTCGTCGAGCTGCACTGGTGCGGGCTCATCGTGGCCGGCGAGTGGCTGCTGTTCCTCGCGCTGGCGCTGGTGATCATGCAGCACGCCCAGCTACGCTTCGGCAAGGCGTGAGGACCGACGCGCACATCAGCATCGCGAAGACGGAGGTCCGCGGCGGGCACCTCACGCGCCACGACGCGCGCCGCTACGAGGGCGGGCGCGCGTTCGCGGTCTCGACCGGGCTCGGCCTGCCGCGCACCTGGAGCCTGAGCACGCGCCACGCGCTCGACGGCTTCGAGGGCTCGCTCGCGGCGACCAAGGGCAGCGAGCCGTCGGGCCGGCTGCAGGAGGCGGTCAGCGCCGCGCGCGCGTCGGTCGCGGCGGTCTGCGACAACCTGGTCGAGCGGCTGCTCCCGGACGCGACGATGGTCGGGATGATCCTCGCCGAGGGTCACCTCCACGTCATGAGCGTCGGCCCGGGGCGGGTCTACCTGCAGCGCAGCGGTCGACCCCAGCGGCTGACCGCGCGCGACGAGGAGCGCGCCGGGCTGCTCCGCGCCCGGCCCTCGATCTGCTCGACGCCGGTCCACCCCGGCGACCTCGTCCTCGCCGGGTCGGTGACCGCGTTCTCGATGAGCTCGATCGCCAAGGCGGTCAGCGTGCTGGCGAAGCAGCCGGACACCCCGCCCGCGGTCCTCGGCTCGCTCCTCACCGAGCCGGCGGGCAAGGCCGGGGTCGGCGCGGCCGCGGTCGTCCTCCGCGTCGCCTGAGGCCGTCTCTACGCGCCGAGCACGAAGCCGACGACGGCGAGCAGGGACGCGAAGCCGGTCATCCCGACGAGCGCGGCGGCGACGCCGAGGCGCCGGCGGACGCCCGCGACGATCGCGCCGATGAACCCGATCCCGGCGAGGCCGAAGGTCGCGAGCGCGGGGACGGCCATCATCTCCCAGCCGGCGGAGTGGCCTCGGAAGCCGGCGATGAGGAAGGTGAGGAACCCGACGCCGCACGCGAGGAGCGCGAAGAGGAACGCCCAGGCGGGCGCCTTGGCCTCGGTCTGCGCCGGTTGCGCGGGGGCCTGGTGCATGGGGGCCTGGTGCTGGGGGGCCTGGTGCATGGGGGCCTGGTGCTGGGGGGCCTGGTGCATGGGGGCCTGCCCGGCGTAGGGCGCCTGGGGGTGCGGGGCCTGCGGCGGCGGATAGGGAGGCTGATTCATCGCCCGAGCCTACGGCCGGGCCCGCGCGAGCTTCCTCGACCCCCGGCGGTCCCGCCGCGTCGAAGGCGCGTGGGGCCCGCGTCGTCGATGCGTCGCTGGTGCGTCGGGTCCAAGCGTCGGCCGACGTCGCGCGTCGCGCGTCCCATGGGACACCGGCGCGTCTCCGCCGCGCCGCGCTGGCCAGGGCGCTTGGCATGGGACGTGGATTGCACTCCGGCATGACGCCGACACGGAGGAGCGAACGATGGCGGTGAGCGGGTCGGAGGCCGGGCTCGCCTGGCTCGCGCGGCGAGGGCGGAGGCTGCGGCTCACCCGGAGCGGGGTGCAGCCGATCGTCCGCGGGCCGGACGAGGACGGGGGCGGGCACGTGGACGACGGACCGTGCGAGGCTCGGAGGATGAGCGACGCGGTGACGGTGAGGCCGGCCCGGGTCGACGACCTGCCGCGGCTGGTCGCGATCGACGACGAGGCGAGCGTGCTCTACGTGGAGGCCGGGCTGCGCATCGCGCTCGACCACGCGGACCCGTTCGTGGTGGCGGAGGTCGCGCGGTGGGAGGCGGCGATCGGGCGCGGTCACGCCTGGGTCGCGGCCGACGCGCTCGACCGCCCGCTCGGCTTCGCGATCGCGGGCGTGGTCGACGGCGAGCCCTACCTCGACCAGCTCGCGGTCGACCCGGCCCACATGCGGCGCGGGCTCGGTCGTCGCCTCATCGCGCGGGTGCGTCGCTGGGCGCTGGACCGCGGCCGCGCGCTCTGGCTGACGACTTACGATCACCTGTCGTTCAACCGGCCCTACTACGAGCGCTTCGGCTTCGAGGTCGAGCCGCGTGTCGGGCCCGAGCTGGCCGAGATCCTCGACGCGCAGCGGGCCGCGCTCCCCGCGCCGGAGCGGAGGGTGGCGATGCGCCTCGCCCTCTGAGCCTCTCGAGCCGTCCGAGTCCGGTCGACAGCGCCGCGGCACTCTGGTAACGCCAGGTCGCCGAAAGGACACCGGAATGTCGGACAAGGACGAAGGCGAGGGGGCCGCCCAGTCGGGCGCTGATTCGAGCGCCGAGTCGAGCGGAGACGACCGGCTCGCCGCGCGCTACGGGCGCGAGGAGCGAGCGCCGGCCGAGCCCCCCGAGGGCGGCGGCCTCCCCGGCGCCAAGCACGCCGACCAGAAGTACGTCCCCGAGCCCGGCGAGCAGCAGCTCACCTTCCGCGCGCTCGCGGCCGGCTGCGTCGTCGGCAGCGTGGTCGCGTGCAGCAACATCTACATCGGCCTGAAGATCGGCTGGACCTTCGGCGCCTCGATCGTCTCGGCGGTGCTGGGCTTCGCGCTGTTCAACCTGATGGGCAAGCGCCTCAGCGTGCTCGAGACCAACATCACCCAGACGGCCGGCTCCGGCGCGGGCGCGATGGCCTCGGCCGCCGGCCTCGTGGCCGCGATCCCCGCGATCCAGCTCCTCGGCTTCGAGATCCAGTGGTGGCAGCTCGGCATGTGGGCCCTCGGCATCGCGTTCCTCGGCGTCTTCTTCGCCGTGCCGCTGCGCCGCCAGATGGTCGAGGTCGACAAGCTGCGCTTCCCGACCGGCACCGCGACTGCCGAGACGATCCTCGCGATGTTCGCCGAGGCGGCCGAGGCGGCGGCCAAGGCGCGCGTCCTCCTCGTCTCGGGCCTCCTCGCGGGGCTCTTCGCGCTTGGCGCGCACTTCGTGCCGGAGATGGAGCAGCCGCCGATCCACGAGTGGATCCCGGTGGCCGCGCTGGCGACCGCCGCGGCGTGGGGCTTCAAGCTCTACCTCGGCCCGTCGCTCTTCGGCGCCGGCTTCATCATCGGTCCCCGCGTCGCGATCTCGCTGATGCTCGGCGCGCTCCTCGCGTGGGCGGTGGTCGGCCCCCTCGTGCTCTCGGCCGGCTGGGTCGACGGCGCGATCATGAGCTACTCGGACGGCCCGCGCGGCTGGCTGCTCTGGCCCGGCGTCGCGCTGATGGTGTCGGACGCGCTGTCGCACCTCGTCTTCAACGCGGGCACCTTCGTGCGCGCGCTCCGGCCGCCGGCGAGCCTGGGCGAGGCGACGGACGACCCGGACGCGATCCCGAACGCGTGGTGGATCACCGGCCTCGCCGCCGGCTCGGTCCTGACGGTCGCGGTGGGCTACTTTGTCTTCAACATCGCGTGGTGGCTGAGTCCGATCGCGATCGTCCTCTCGGCCGTCCTCGCGGTCGTCGCGGTGCGCTCGACCGGCGAGACGGACATCAACCCCGTCGGCGGCATGGGCAAGGTCACCCAGCTCGTCTACGGCGCGCTCGCGCCGGGCCAGATCTTCACCAACCTGATGGCCGCCGCGATCACCGGCGCCGGCGCCTCGCAGGCCGCCGACATGATGCAGGACCTCAAGACGGGTTACCTCATCGGCGCCTCCCCGCGGAAGCAGTTCCAGGCGCAGCTCGTCGGCATCTGCGCCGGCGTGCTCTTCGTCGTCCCGGTCTACTTCCTGTTCGACGCGGCCTACGACATCGGCGGCGAGCAGATGCCGGCCCCCGCCGCGATGGCGTGGAAGGCGATGGCCGAGCTGCTCACCGAGGGCCTCGACGCGATGCCCACGAACGCGCTCTACGGCGTCGAGGTCGGGGTCGCGTCGGGCATCCTGCTCTCGCTCCTGCGCAAGTTCGACGCGCTCAAGCCCTACGTGCCGAGCGGCCTCGCGATGGGCATCGCGTTCATCGTCCCGCCCTACTACTCGATGGTCATGTTCATCGGGATGCTCGCCTGGGCGATCTGGAACAAGAGCAACCCCGAGGCGGTGAAGCGCTTCAACTTCGCGCTCGCGTCCGGCCTCGTGGCGGGTGAAGGCCTGATGGGGATCGTCAACGCGGCGCTCTCGGTCTTCGGGCTGTGAGCTTCGCCGAGGCTCACGCGTAGGCCGCGCTCGCGCGGAACATCACCGCGATGCGCGGCGGCGCGTGGCGCTGCTTCGGGACCCCGTGCTCGAAGTGGCGCTGGCACGTGCCGCCCATGACGACGAGGTCGCCGAAGCCGACGTCGAAGCTCCGCGAGGCGCCGCCGTCGCGAGGCCGCACGAGGAATCGCCGCGGCCCGCCGAGGGAGACCACCGCGACCAACGCGGTGGGCAGGTCCTTGAGCACCTTGTCCTGGTGCATCGCGACCGAGTCGGCGCCGCCGCGGTAGAGCGCGAAGCCGACCTGGTCGAGGCGGGCGCGGTAGCGGCGGCTCAGCGCGTCGACCATCGCCTCCACGATCGCGGGGCGCTCGCCCGGACCGGCGCTCGCGAAGAGCCGCGGGACCTCGACCTCCCGCTCGTACATGACGCGCCGGCTCCCGCGCCAGTCGAGCCCGTCGCGGAGCTGGTCGTAGAGGCGGGCCTGCCCCGCGACCCACTCGGGGCAGCGGTCCAGCCACGCGCCGCGGCCGAGCACGTGCCGCTCGAGGCGGGCGAACCGCGGGTCGATCGCCGGGGGCTCGTGGCCGAAGAGCGGCTGCTGGATCACGGTGTAGCCTATACATGTGTTCAGTCTTTCGGGCCAGCGTTCAGTGTCGGTTCAGTAGACCTGGGTACCGTGCTCGGCTGTTCAGCCTGGGCATCTGACCAGGTAGACCTAGGTCTACTGAACAACCCCTGAACACACGCCGACGCCGCTGCGCACCTGTTCACGTTCTTCGCCGGGGGAGATCCATCACCGCCGCGGCCCCGGCCGGCTGCTACCGTCTCGCGCCATGACGAAGAAGATCGCGGTGATCGGCGGCGACGGCATCGGGCCCGAGGTGGTGGCGGAGGGTGTGAAGGTGCTCGAGGCGCTCGCGGACGTCCGCGGCTGGGGCCTCGAGCTGCTCCACTACGACCTCTGCGCGGACCGCTTCCTGAAGGACGGGACGACGTTCCCGAACGAGGTCGCGGACACGATCGCGAACGAGTGCGACGCGGTCCTCCTCGGCGCGCTCGGCGACCCGCGGGTGCCCGACATGCGGCACGCGCGCGACATCCTCTTCGGCCTGCGCTTCGGCCTCGACCTCTACGTGAACCTGCGCCCGATCCAGTGCCTCCACGAGTCGCTCATGCCGCTCAAGAAGTTCAAGGCATCGGACGTGGACATCACGGTCCTGCGCGAGAACACCGAGGGCATCTACGTGGGCATCGGCGGCCACTTCAAGAAGGGCACGCCGGACGAGATCGCGGTCCAGGAGGACTTCAACAGCCGCAAGGGCGTCGAGCGCATCATCCGGGAGGCGTTCGAGCTCGCGCGCCGCACCGGCAAGACCAAGGTCGCGATGGCGGACAAGCACAACGCGATGATGCACGGCCACGAGCTGTGGATCCGGTGCTTCCGCGAGGTGGCCGAGGAGTACCCGGAGATCGAGACGCGCCACGTCTTCGTCGACGCGATGTGCTTGTTCCTGGTGCAGGACCCGACGCAGTTCGAGGTCGTCGTCACCTGCAACCTCTTCGGCGACATCATCACCGACCTCGGCGCCGCGCTGCAGGGCGGGATGGGGATGGCCGCGAGCGGCAACATCCACCCGGGCAAGGTGAGCCTGTTCGAGCCGGTGCACGGCTCCGCGCCGCCGCTGACGGGCAAGGACGTCGCCAACCCGCTCGCCACCGTGCTGACCGTCGGGATGCTGCTGACGCACCTCGGCTTCGAGGGCGAGGAGGCCAAGCTCACCGCGCTCGTCCGCCGCGCGATCGAGACGGGGCACTGCACCCGCGAGGTCGGCGGCGACCTCGGCACGCGCGCGACCGGCGACTGGATCGTCGAGCAGATCCGGTCCGGAGCCTGAGGCCGCCCTCAGACGCTGGTGAGCAGCTCGCTCGGGTGTGCCGTGGAGAGCGGGTGGTCGGGCGACATGGGCATCCCCATCGACTCGGCGGCGAGCTCGCAGAGGCGACCGAGCGGCGCGAGCGAGCGCTCGCCGAGGCGGTCGTCGAGCGCGAGGTTGAGCATGAGCATCTCG
>JAUHXR010000258.1 GCA_030426845.1 Polyangia bacterium
GCGCCCATCCACTCGACCGAGGGGTCGAACGCGTCCGCGCCGTTGGTGTCGCCGCCCGCGATCGAGCAGCGGCGCTGCAGCACGTACTCCGCCGTCTCGAGCCCGCCGCCCGACCACACCATGCCCGGGTCGGTCCCGATCTGGCCGAAGGTGTCGACGACCATGCCCATGCAGAAGAGGTCGTAGGCGTCGTCGCCGTTGTGGACGATCACGCCGGACGTCTGGCTGCACGTCCCGCTGCCCGCTACGAGGCTTCCGTTGCACACGCTGTGGGCGCCGCCGGGGGCGAGCATCACCGCGCTGAGGGTCACGGTGGAGCTCGGCGAGCTCGCGCCGTTGGTGTAGCGGCGGATCTGGCACATCGACAGGTCGACCGCCGAGCCGCCCGCGTTGGTGACCTCGAGCGCCTTGTTGTTGCTCGAGCCCTCGAGGTACTCGCTGAAGAAGATCGTCGGCGCCGCCGCGACGTTGACCGCCGACATGTCGGACTCACCGCCGTAGGAGGCGGTGAGGGTGCCCGTCTGCTCGGTCGCGCCCGCGGTGCAGCTCACGCGGCCGACGCGCGCGCCGGCGGGGATGACGAGCGCCGGGCAGGTCAGCAGATCGGTCGGGCTCGCCGTCAGCGTGATCGTGGCCCCGCCCGCGGGCGCGTCCGTCGGGATCACCACCGTGATCTCGACCGAGAGGAGCGGCCCGACGTTGATCGGGTCCGGCCCGAGGACGAGCGAGCTGAAGCCCACGTCCCCGACGTCGCGCGGGAGGATCTTCGTGTTGCTGAACGCGAAGGTCAGCGGGCCCTGGATGTAGCCGTACATCGTCCCCATCGTGGGCGCCGGGGTGACGAGGAAGAGGCTGTCGCCGATGAGCAGCCCGTCGTCGACGGGGAACTCGTCGAACATGTCCGGCGCGGCCGCCGCGGTGACGTTCTCGACCCGCACCAGGACGCTCTCGAGGGCCTCGGCGCGCGCGCCCGTCGTCTCGATCTCGGCCGTCGTGACCATCAGGGGCGCCGGCTCCATGCCGCTCGAGACCGGCGTGACCGTCGGCCCGGTGAGCTGCGCGAGCCCGAAGAAGTCCGCGAGGGTGCCGCTCACGTCGACCACGTCACCGCGGCTCACGCCCGGCGCGCCGCCCGCGAAGACGAAGATGCCGCTGTAGTCCGGCCCGGTGTAGTCGGCCGAGGACGCGTCGAGCTGCGCGAAGAAGCCGTTGTCCGCGACCGCGGTGACGACCATCGAGCTCAGCGTGACCATGCCCGAGACCGCGCCGCAGCGCGCGCCGTAGACGTTCATCGTGCCGGCCGGGATCGCGGTCATCGGGCACGGGTCGCAGGCGTCGCCGATCATGTCCATGTCCCCGTCCTCCTGCATCGGGTTGGGGACGTTGGGGCAGTTGTCCATGTCGTTGGGCCGGCCGTCGCCGTCGAGATCGCTCGAGTCGAAGCCGGTCGGGTCGCAGGCGTCGCCGAGGCCGTCGCCGTCCCCGTCCGCCTGTGCGCCGTTGTCGAGCGGGCGGATCGGGTTGAACTGCATCGGGCAGTTGTCCTCGCCGTCCATGACCCCGTCGCCGTCCATATCGCCGGCGACGCTCATCCCCGCGTAGTAGTTGGAGCCGTTCTCCATCGCGTCGGGGAACGAGGCGCCCATGTGCAAGCGCTCCGGCACGCAGCTCGGCTCGTTGGTCGGGTCCTGGCAGAAGAACAGCGGGTACTCGCTGGCGTTCTGGCCCGAGAAGGTCTCGAAGCTCGCGCCGATCTCGTCCATGAGGCAGACCCGCTTGGCGCTGCCGCAGACGTCCGCGAAGGTGCCGGTGATCGCGACCGGGTCGCAGCCGGTGCGCAGGGTGTCGACCAGGTCGGCGTCGCCGTAGAGCACCTCGCCGCCGCGCATCACGAGGACGACGTCGTCGGGCTCGGCGCCGATCACCGCGCGGTGGTCAGCGCGGGTCGAGGCGTCGTAGAACGCGAGGTCCGCCACGTGGCCGGTCGCGATCACGCCGATCGCGTCGTCCATCTCGAACGCGGTGGCCGAGCCCTGGGTCGCCATGAGCCAGAGCTGCTCGTCGGGGAAGAAGCCCGAGAGGTTGTTCGCGTTGAACGAGTCCGCGCAGCGGAGCTCGCGGAGCATGTTCATCGAGCCCGAGTTCAGCCAGTCGGTGCCGAGGCCGATCGGGACGCCCGCGTAGGCGTAGGCCGACACGCGCGCGGTGTCGCCGTAGAGCGAGATGTTGGTGCGCGGCGACCAGATGAGCTCGACGCCGTTCATCGCCATCAGCGCGATGTCGCCCGCGTTGAGGCCGACGCCGTGGATGAACGCGGCGCGCGGCATGAGGAAGTTGTCGTCGTCGCCGGTGCCCTGGCCGTCGGTGCACACGAACTCGTTGCGCGCGGCCTGGTCGATGCCCTCGGAGACGTGGGGGACGAACACCTCGCCGCCCGTGTCGCTCGGGCTGTAGCCGCAGGTGGTCCGCTTGGTGCCGTCCGAGTCGCCGAGCGGGAAGGTCGCGTAGTTGGGCGCGGTCTGGGTGAGGCCCTCCATCAGCGAGTCGCGGTCGAGGTTGCGCAGGAGCCCGCTCGGGTTGGAGGAGCCGACCGAGCCGAAGACCGAGGTCGTCCCGCTCATGAGCTGGCGCAGCTCGAGCCAGCGGATGCGGTCGGCGTCGCTCGTCCCGCTCGCGGTGTCGAGCGAGGTGTGGCCGTCGCGCCCGCGCCGCCAGTCGTGGCGGTGCTCGTAGCGCTCCTCGGTGCCGGGGATCGGGTCGCCGATGAACGTCACGTGGTCGTGCGCGTTGATGAGACCGGGCGACACGACGACGTCGGGGCAGACGACCTCGGTCGCGCCCGCGGCCATCGCCGAGCAGTCGCAGGCCACGCAGGTGATCATCCCGGAGGCGTCCACCAGGACCTGGCCGCCGCGGAACACCTCGCCGGGGGTGAGGATGTCGCCGGTCACCAGGGTGGCGCCGGAGCCGGTGGTCACGTCGCAGCGCCCGCTGGCCGGCGCCGGCAGGGAGTCGCCGGGGCAGGTGGTGATGGTCGGGGGCGGGAACAGATCGGTCACGGGCGGCCCGGCGTCGGGGTCGTCGCCCGCGTCTCCTCCGTCGTCGAAGACGACCCTCCCCCCGGCGTCGGTGCCGCCGTCCATCATCGGTTCGGGGTCGCACTCGCAGCCCGCGGTGAAGGCGGGGACGAGCGAGGCGCTGAGAAGCAAGGCGAAGAGACGAGACCGCATGAGGCTCCCTGGGTACGTGAGAGCCTCCATTGATGAACGGCCGAGGGGCCGGGTCAAGCGGTCATTGGGTGACGCCTCAGAGACGCTCGACCGACTTCAGCAGCTCGGGCACGAACTGACCGCGCGGCTGGATGAGCGAGGTGCGCACCCCGCGGGTGCGTCCGACCACGGTGTCCCCGTCGGGGCGGACCAGATCGCCGCCGACGAGCTCGTCCTCGAAGTCGAAGGTGGTGTCGGGGACGTCCTGGGCCGCGGCGGGGGCGGCGAGGGCGGCGAGCAGGCCGAGGGCGAGCAGGGGACGGGTGAGCTTCTTCGTCATGGTGGGGACCTCCAGCTCCGGGCTGAGACGGGCGGGATCCCCGACGGATCTACTCCGCGTCTACCTCGCGCGCGCGACGACGAGGTCGCGGCCCTCTGCGCCGCGCGGGTGGTGAGCGGTGACCGCGAAGCCGGCGCGATCGAGCAGGCCGCGGAGCGTCTCGAGCTCGAGCTGGGCGCCCCCGAACGCGGCGAAGGTCATCAAGGACAGCAGCGTCGCCTCGACCGGCGCCACGCCGGAGGCGTCGAGGAGGGTCTCGCTGATCAGCAGCCGGCCGCCGGGCGCGACCTTCGACGCGGCCTGGGCGAGGACGCGGTCGCGCTCGTCCGGTGGGAAGTCGGCGAGGACGGCCGAGAGCAGCACCACGTCGGCCGGCGCGAGCGCTTCGTCGAGCGCGCGCACGTCGCCCTCGGTCAGCCGATGCCGCGCCTCGAGGCCGGCCCGCTCCGCGGCGCGTCGGGCGTAGTCGCAGGCCGGGCCGAGGTCCACCGTCTCGACCGTCAGCCCGGGGACGGCCGCGAGCAGGCCGCGCGCGACCGCGCCGCCCCCGCCGCCGAGATCGAGCAGGCGCAGGCCGCCGGTCAGATCCTCGAGCGCGGCGATCCGCGCGCCGATCTCGCGGCTCTCGCGGTCCATCGCGCGCAGGAAGATCTGCATCTCCTCGGGGTGGCGGCCGAGCTCCTCGTAGGGCGAGTCCGCCGGCGCGGGTCCCGCGAAGCGCCACGCCGCGTGGGGGCGGCCGGCGCGGCGGAGGGCGGGGGCGAGGCCGGCGAACAGCGGCGCGAGGTGGCGCTGGTGGTGGAGGAAGCTCGCCCCGAGGCCGGCCGGCTCGTCCGCGGTGAGGGCCGCCGCGTGCGCGCAGGCGAAGCGGCCGTCCGCGTCGCGCGACGCCACCCCGAGGGCGACCAGCGCCCTCAGCAGCCGGCCGACGCCGTCCGGATCCGCGTCGACCCGAGCGGCCAGCTCCTCGGCGGACCGCGGCGCGTCGAGGTGCGCGAAGAGGCCCAGCTCCACCGCGGCTGCGATCACCGCGCCCGGGACGTAGGCCGACGCCAGCGGCGCGAGCTGCGCCTCGAACGCGGCCCGGTCGCTCATCCCGCGTGGCGCTCCAGGGCCGCGATCACGCGGTCCATCTCGGCCTCGGTCTGGGCGGGGTGCGGGCCGACGCGGACGCCGGCGCCCGGGCGCGCGTCGACGTCGACGCCCTCGGCCTCGAGGGCGGTCACCGCGTCGTCGGGCGCCGGGACGTCGACGCAAACCATGCCGCCCCGCCGCGCGGGGGCCTCGGGCGTCCGGACCTCCCAGCCGCGTTCGCGCATCGCCGCGATCAGCCGCCCGGTGAGGGCGAGGCTGCGGGCGCGCAGCGCGTCGACGCCCAGCTCGAGCGCGAGGTCGATGCCCGGGCCCGCGGTGTAGATCGCCTCGACCGCCGGCGTACCCTGCTCGAGCCGCCGCGCGCCCGCGCGCGGGACGAAGCGGTCGCCGCTCGCGAGCAACGAGGCGTTCCCGATCCACCCCGGGTAGCGAGGCTCGAGGCGCTCCGCGAGCGCGGGCTCGACGTAGCCGAACGAGAGCCCCGTGCCGCCGCCGTGGAGCCACTTGTGGGTCCCGCCGATCACGACCTGCGCGCCGAGCGTCGCCACGTCGATCGGCACGATCCCGACCGCCTGGTACGCATCGAGCAGCAGGATCGCCGAGACCTCGCGGCAGCGCTCGGCGATCGCGGCCACCGGCAGCAGCGCGCCGCTCCGGGGCGAGACGAGGGAGACCGCGACCAGCGCGGTCCGCGCGTCGATCGCGTCGAGGAACGTCTCCGCCGCGGCGTGCGCGGGGCCGTTGGACGCGACCTCGGTGACCTCGAACCCGCGCGCCGCCTGGGCGCGCCAGAGGTAGCGGCTCGAGTGGAAGTCGCCCGCGCCGATCACGATCCGGTCCGCGCCCGGTGTCGGGTCGAGGCAGCTCGCGATCGCGGCCTGGGCCGCGGTCGCCGTCCCGGTCACGAAGACGCTGTCCTCGGGGGCCCCGAGGAGCCGCTCGAGCGACCCGTGGACCGCGTCGTGGCGCTCGATCCACGCGTCGAGTGCGCGGCTCCGGCGGTGGAACGTCTCGCGGTAGGCGTCGAGCGCCTCGAAGGTCTCGCGCAGGCACGGGCCGAGGCACTGGGACGCGCAGTAGACGCGCTCGTCGAGGAGCGGGATGCGCGCGCGCAGCCCCTCGATCACGCGGGCCACGCGAGGCGGTACATGTCGTCGAAGAACGCCCACCCCGCGGTGGCGAGCGCCTGCACACCCTGGAGCGCGATCCGGGTCGGCTCGCCCTCGGGGATGTGCTCGGCCAGCGCGAAGACCTCGTCGACGTGGTCGTGCTCGAGCTCCTCGTGCAGCGAGAGCCAGAGCAGGACCGACTCGGGGAGCTCCGACTGCCGGCGGAACTGGTCGCCGAGGAAGGAGTCGGTCTGCTGGCCGAACACCTCCATCAGCAGCGTCGCGCCGACGCCGATCCACGGGTTGGGCTCGTCGACGTAGAGCGCCTCGAGGGTGGCTCCGAGCCGCGCGCCAGGGGCGAGCGTCTGCTCGGTGATCTCCGGCGCGTAGGGCCGCATCCCGTCGACGAAGCGATCGAAGAGCAGGCGATGCGTCTGCGTCGGATCCCCGTCGCCCAGCTCGTCGTTGAGCTGCTTGGCGAGGATCGAGCGCACGGCCTCGTTGTCCGTCCGCGCGACGGTGTGCGCGAGCCGGCGCGAGAACTCGTTGGTGATCGCGTGCTGGAAGTTCAGCAGGATGAGCGCGAGGCGCGGCATCGCGAGCGGCTCGCGCGCGAGCCGCTGGAGGAACGGGTGGTGCGCGATCGGGTTGTCGGCGTACCAGCGGACCGCCTCCGGGGCGGTGCGGCCGGGCGCGCGACCGTCGGGGGAGGCGCCACCCTGCGCGCCCCCGTGCGGGGGGTGGGTGTCGAGCCACTCGGTCGCGAGGTAGAGGGTGACGCAGCGGCCCGCGCCGGTGGTCGAGTGGGACACGTAGGGGATCATGCCGGAGCCGCCCTCGAGCGGGCGGCGGGCGAAGGCCTCGAGCGCGCAGCGCGCCACGCTCCCGTCGCATCCCGACGCCTCGAACGCGCGCGTCAGCCAGTCGCGCGCGACCGCGTCGTTCGGGGCGTAGGCGCGGACGGGGACGTGGACGGTCATCTGCCGGGGGTGCGGGTCGTCACCGACGAAGCCGAGGCACGTGACCATCGGCCGCGCGGCGCTCAACAGACCTTCCTCGATGCCGGTCACCGCGCGCACGTGCGCGGCGAGCGCGTCGGGATCGCCGCCCTCGGCCAGCGTCGCCGCCGCGCGGAGGTCGTCGAAGGTGGCGTCGTGCTTGGACACGTAGATCTTGGTGCGCGCCGCCTCGGGCGCGACCAGGTCGAGGGAGAAGAACGTGAGCGGATCGAGCGCGGGCCCGCGGGCGGCCAGCCGGGCGACGCGGTCCCATCCGTCGACCAGGCCCAGCTCCGCCATCGCGCGCTCGACCGTCTCCGCGGCGCGCGCGCGTCCGTGCGCGTGCGGGTCGAGGTAGGCCTTGAAGCGTACCGATCCGTCGCGCGCGAAGATCGCGGCGTACCAGAGGCCGAACGCGCCCTCGTGCTCGTCCGGGAGGAAGAGCGGCGCGACCTGCTCGAGCCGCGCGGTGTCCGCGCCGAATCGCTCGACGAGCCACGGCAGCAGAGCGCGGGCCGCGCGCCCCTGCGAGGCCGCGGTCGCCTCCGCGCCCGGAACCTCGAACAGGAGCCGGAGCTCCGGCCCGTCCGGGCGCTGCGCGATCGAGAGCTCGATCGGCGTGTGGTCGTCCGACACGAGGGACGACCAGCCGGGCGCCGGCGGCGCGACCACGCGCTCGATGAGCTCCAGCGCGGCGTCCAGCGGAGGGGGATCGGCGCCGTAGACGCAGGGCCACACGCGGCGCACGAGCTGGGCGCAGAGCGCGCCCAGGTTCTCCGAGCTCGAGGTCTTTGTCATGGATGTCTATCCCTGGGCCTGGCGCTCAGCCGGCGATCCTGCGGAGCTTGCGCGCGAGGTCCTCGCCGCCGAGCCCCTTGGGCAGCCAACCGTCGGCCTCGACGGAGGTCGCGAGCGCGCGCAGGCGCTCCGGATCCAGCGACGAGAACAGCACGAGCTTCGCCTTGGAGTCGGTGTTCTTGCGGACGAGCCGCAGGATGCGATCGCCGCTCAGCGCGGGTTGGTTCACGTCGATGAGGATGATGCTCGGCGCGAAGTCGCGCGCGATGTTCGAGACGCCGATGGGGGAAGACGTCGTGCGAACCTCGAAGCGCTGCGACGTGAGCAGTCGTCGCACGAGCTCGAGCTGCTCCTCGTCGTCGTCGACGACCAGGAGGCGGAGGCGCTCTTCGATCATGCGTTCTTGCTCCGGCTCAACTGCTTCCGGATGGTGCGCACGAGCTGCGCGCGCTCCACGGGCTTGGTGAGGTAGTCGGCGCACCCGGCGCTCAGCGCGCGCTCGCGATCCTCGGCGGACGCGTGGGCGGTCAGCGCCACCACCGGGATGCCCGCGGTCGTCTCGTCCTCCTTCAGGCGCCGGGTGGCCTGCCAGCCGTCGAGCCGGGGGAGGCTGAGGTCCATCAAGATGAGATCGGGCAGCTCGCGGCGCGCGACCTCCAGGCCGTGCTCGCCGTCGGTCGCTTCGGAGAGATCGGCGACCCCGCGCAGGTAGCGCCGCACGATGTCCCGGTTCTGCGCGACGTCCTCCACGTAGAGGACGCGCGGCAGCCGCGCCGTGTCGATCGAGCGGCGCCTCGCGACGAAGCGCTTCGCCTCCTCCAGCACCGCCTCGGTGGACTGGCCGTGCTTCTGGATGACGCGCGCGATGCCGGAGCGCAGGAGCGAGGTGTCCGCGTCGGTGAGCTCCTTGCCCGTGAGCACGACGACGGGGAACTCGTGCCCCGCCGCCCGGACGCGCGAGAGGAGCTCGAAGCCGTCCATCACCGGCATCAGCAGGTCGAGCACCATCAGCGACGGTGGGGTGACCCGGATCCGCAGCAGCGCGTCCTCCCCGTTGGACGCCTCGGCGACCGCGAAGCCCTCGCTGCTCAGGCGTCGCCGCACGAGCTCGCGGGTGTCCGCGTCGTCGTCAACCACCAGCACCTCGCCCGACTCGGGGGAGATCGCGCTCGCGATCACGCTGACGAGCCGCTCGGGCTCGACCGGCTTCAAGAGGTAGTCGAACGCGCCGAGCGAGAAGCCGCGCCCGCGCTCCTCCTCGACGGAGAGGATCACCACCGGGATGCTGGCGAGGCCCTCGTCGCTCTTGAGCGACGAGAGCACGGCCCAGCCGTCGAGCTTCGGCATCCGGATGTCGAGGATGATCACGTCGGGCCGCGTCTCGCGCACCGCGCGGAGGCCCTGCGCGCCGTCGGACGCGACCGAGACCTTCATCCCCTCGCCGGTGAGCCGGTTGGCGAGGAGCTTCTGGATCATCGGGTCGTCGTCGATGACGAGCACGTGGGTCACGCCGCCGATGCCCATGATCGGCTCGGAGCTCGCGGGCCGCGTCACCGCGGGGGGCGCGTCGCTGCCCTCGACGATGCCGGGCAGGGTGATCTCGAAGGTGCTCCCCCGCCCGAGGACGCTCTTGACCTCCACCTCACCGCCGAGGATGTGCACGAGCTCGCGCACGATCGCGAGCCCGAGCCCCGTCCCGCCCTTCGTCCGGGTGAACGACCCGTCGACCTGGCGGAACTTCTCGAAGATGTTCTGCAGCTGCTCCGGCGGGATGCCGACCCCGGTGTCCTCGACCACGAGGCAGAGGTCCGCGCCCTGCGCGCTCGCGATCGCGTTGATCTCGCCGAGCTCGGTGAACTTGACCGCGTTGGTCAGCAGGTTCGTGACGATCTGCTTGAGCTTCAGGCTGTCCGTGAAGACGCGCTCGGCGCCCGGCTCGGCTCGGGCGCTCAGCGTGACCTCCTTGCCCTTGAGCCGCTCCTGCAGCGTGTCGGCGCAGTCCTCCAGCAGCTCGCTCAGGTCGACGCGCTCCTTCACGACGTCGACCTGCCCGCTCTCGATCTTGGAGAGGTCGAGGATGTCGTTGATGAGCGCGAGCAGGGTCTGCGCGTTCTTGCGGATCGTCGTCAGGTCGCGCCGGCCGTGCGCGGTGAGCCGAGACCCCTCCTCCTGGGTGAGCAGATCGCAGTAGCCGATGATCCCGTTGAGGGGCGTACGGATCTCGTGGCTGAAGTTGGCCAGGAACTCGCTCTTCAGCCGCGCGGCCGCCTCCACCTCGCGGGCGCGCTCCTCCGCGATCCGCTTGGCCTTCGCGAGGTCGGCCGCGAGCCGATCGAGGTCCTCGTTCTGCTGGCGGATCAGCTCCATCTGCAGGGCGCGCTGCTGGTAGCTGGCCAGCGCGCGCACGGCGAGCTTCTTCTGCTTCGCGAGCTCCTTCTGGAGCCGCTCGTTCTCGGCCGCGAGGTCGTCGCTCATCGCGTCCCGCTTACTCGGTCGAGCCGAAGACGAGGGCGGTGAGGGTCGTGTTGATGTGGAACCCGCAGTAGGTCTCGAACTGCACGTTGAAGCCCGCGCACGGCGGCGCGGCGGAGAACGTCTCCGAGAGCGCCTCCATCTGGCCCTGCTGCATCGCGACGTACTGGCGCCCGTTGCAGTGGAAGAGCAGCGCGCCTTGCGGGTTCTCGACCCGGCGCGGCACCTCCTCGGTGAAGAAGGCGCGCATCAAGGACGGCTGGTCGCCGAGCTTCATCAGCTCGTAGTCGGCGCCCTCCTCCAGGAGGTTCGCGAAGAGGACCGTGCCGTCGGGGAGCGGGGTGAGCGGCGAGCGCATGAAGTACTCGCGCCCGACGCGCATCGCGAGGGGCCGGTCCGAGAAGCCCTTGGGCATGCCGAACGGGAGCTCCTCCACGCCGACGCCGATCATCTCGGCGTAGCGCGCCGCGGCGGGCTTGTCGTCGATGGTCACCGCGCGGTAGCCGTCGTCGCTCACCTCGGTGATGACCATGCGCTCGTCGGTGGGCGCGTAGGCGTGGTGGCGGAGCGCGGCGAAGGGAGCCGAGGTGCGGATCATCGCGATCGCGACGCGGTCGTCGCCCACGTCGGCGCCCGCGTGGACGAGGCAGCTCTGCTTGGCGGGGTCCATCTCGGGCGAGCCCGCGCCGCCGCCGACCAGGATGACGCCCTGGTTCTGCTCGAGGGCCCCCATGAGGAGCTCCTCCTTCTTGTTCTTGTAGCCGTCGTCGATCACCACGCCGACGTGCGTGCTCGTGTCGAGATCGCGCGGGCTCGTCCCGAGCTGCTCGCACGCGCTGCGCATCGCGTCGCGGCCCGCGCGCATGGCGTCCTCGGTCAGCCCGGTGCCGACGCCCACCGCCGCCTCGAGGTCGCCCTCGAGGACCCCGACCATGACCGCGCCGAAGGTGACGCCGTCGCGGCCGATCTCCCCCGCGGTGGTGGCGCCGAGCAGCGGCGTCCCCTCCGGCAGCGCGTCGCGCAGGGCCTGGTTCAAGGCGACGTGGTCGCGGTCGCGCGACGCAAAGAGCGTTACCAGCTTCGGTTCGATGGAGCCGAGCTGCTCCATGATTTCACGGATCGCTTCCGTGGCGCCCGCTTCGGTGGAGCGCGCCCCCTTGATCGTGACCCTCGGCATACGGAATGTCCCCTTTCCGTGACGTGGCGACGCTACACCCCGCTTCGAAGCGAGATCAATCATCGTTTGCACGGCGCGCGCGGCGCCTGACGAGCCCGCGTCAAGGTGGCTTCAGATCCACCGTCGCGGGGCTCGCGCGGAGGGGTCACGCGGGCGGAGCCGGGCCCGCGCCCGACTCCGCCGGTGGCCGCCTTCTGCGGTCAGTCGCCCTCGCCGTGACCCCAACCGTGACCGCGACCCCGACCGCGGCCGTGACCGTGACCGTGACCGTGCTCCGGCTCGAAGCCCGACCCCGGGTGGGAGGTGTGGCATGCGTCGGTGCACTGCGTGAACGCGCTCTGGTCGAGCGCGCCGGTGTAGATGCTCTCGACCGGCCCGAACATCGCCTCGTGGCTCGCGGGGTAGGACGTGTGGCAGCTCAGGCAGGCCGACTGGCTCGTGCGCTGGATGCTCTCCTCGTCGAGGTGGCAGTTCGAGCACTGCTCGAGCGGCGCGTCGAAGCGGTCGCTGCGGGAGTGGATGAAGTGGGTGCGCACATAGACCGGGCCCTCGAGCTCGAAGCCGAGCGGCACGTGGCAGCCCGCGCACGCGGCGCGGTCGTCGTTCGCGTGGAGGATCAGCCCCAGGTCGCCGCCGCCGGAGTGGCACGTGGTGCACGGGCCGGTCGTCGGGGTGGGGAAGGTCTCCGTGTTCGTCCCGATCTGGATCGACACGACGGTGCTGCGCGGGATGCTCTGCCCGAGGTAGAGGCGGCGGCCCTTGATGGCGACGCGGTACGTCCCGGGCTCCGCGTTCGCGGGGACCTGGAAGGTGAACGTGTCGGGCTGAGGAACGAACCAGGGCGTGTTGCCGGGCACGAAGGCGCCGCCGAAGATCACGCTCGAGGCCGGGATGGTCGTGGCCTCGGAGTACACGCCGTCCCGCTCGGGGAGGCCGACCGGGATGGTGGCGTCGGGGCCGAGGAAGTCGGCGAGCGGCGCGACCGTCCGGATGGGTTGGATGTCCTGGTTGGGGCCGATGATCATCGCGCCCATCCCGCTCTCGCGGTGCTTGCGGCGCCAGTAGGTCGCGGCCGGGTCGAAGAAGGCCCGGTAGTACTGGATGCCCGTCTGGTCGATGCCGAACGCGACGTCGGCGTAGGACGGAATCGAGCCGAACGGGTGGAGCCGGTTGCCCGAGCCGTCACGCATCGTCATGCGGAACGTGATGTCCGTGCCGGGCTCGTAGTAGCCCGACGGCCCCGGCGCGGTGACCGCCTCGAGGTCGATCTGGAAGTTGTAGTCGTACTCGGGGGTCGCCACCTGCTCGACCGGGATCTCGTAGGGTGAGCCGCCGCGGGCGCTCCACCACATGCGGAGGCCGACGGTCTGAGGCCGGATGCGGAACGTCTGCCGGGTCCGGTTGGCGTTGCGGACCTCCACGAGGCCCTCCTCGCGGAACGAGGTCGCGGTCGAGCAGTCGTCCGGCGCCGCGCAGTCGTTCGCCCACTGGATGCCGCGCAGGCGCCGCACGAAGAAGTGGTCGGAGGGGCGTCGGCGGTCGTCTGAGCCGATCGAGACGAGCAGGGGCCGGCCGACCTGGCGGCCGCCCGCGTCGACCTGCCACACGGCGATGAGGCTGGAGCGCTCCATCCAGCGCGCCGAGCGGTAGAAGCGGCGGTCGGTGAAGGTCCCATCGGGGTTGGGGAGGAGGACCGGCTCGTTCTCGAGGCGCGCGAGGCCACGCCAGTCGAGGCCCGCGAAGTCGCCGGCCGCGCGCAGCGCGTCGAGGTCGGCGTTGTCCACGTTGGTGTCCACGAACGCCCGCAGGTCGACCTGGTCGAGGAAGAACTTCTGACCGGCGCGGACCCGGAGCGGGGCTCCCACCCCGTTCTCGACCTCCAGAGCGAGCCCGATCGGCGTGTCCACCGTCGTCGGCCCGTCGGTGGTGATGAGCAGGGGGGCCTTGTTGACCCCGATGTCGTCTCCGACCTGCGCGGCACATCCCCCCGCGAGCACCATCGCCACACCCACCAGCGAACCGACGAATCTCTGCATGCTTCCTCCCCGACCGATCCCCCTGGCCCACTCGGCGCAGTCCCAGGCCGTCACATTTTTGCACAGATTCTGAATCGCGCAAAAACCGTACACCTAAAAGTGAGGCGTCCCCGTCCGTAGATCCGTAGGGGAATCCCCCGCGACCTCTCGCGTCTTGCGCGGGGGGTCGTGGATGACGCTGTCTCTGGTCTGGGGTACGCGCGTGAGGACGCGCCGGTTCAACGGATCTAGGAGCTTGATTCACCAC
>JAUHXR010000259.1 GCA_030426845.1 Polyangia bacterium
GCTTCAAGAGTCAGGCGCTGCTCGACGAGGCGGCGCTCTTGACGTGCATGACCTACGTGGACCTGAACCCGGTCCGCGCGGGCGCGGCGAAGCGGCTGGAGGACGCGGAGTTCACGAGCATCCACGAGCGGCTCGAGGCGATGGGGGCGCGGCTCGATGCGTCCGAGGGCGAGGCGTCCGAGGGCGATGCGGCGGAGGCTACGAGCTCGGCCGAGGCGTGGTCGACGCACGTCGCGGAGCATCCGTCCTCGACGAGTGCGTCCGAGGCGAGCTCCAGCGAGGCCGAGGCGAAGGCGCCTCTCCGCCCGTGCCCGCTCGCGCCGTTCGCGGATGAGCCGGCTGCGGCGGACCGCCCGGAGGCGCTGCCGATGACGCTGCTCGACTACGTGCATCTGCTCGACTGGACGGGGCGGGCGCTGAAGGTAGGCGCAGGCTCACTTGCAGGTCCACCGCCGACGCTGCTGGTGCGGGCGGGGATCGACCCGCACGCGTGGGAGCGGATGATGACGGGCTCGGGGCTCCGCTACTTCGGGGTGGTCGGGCGGCCCGAGGCGATGCGGGAGCGCGCGGCCCAGACCGACCGCAAGTGGGTGCGCGGCCAGGCGGTGGCTCGGCGGCTGTTCGCGGGGAGCGCGGAGCGAGCCGCGTAGCGCTCGGGCCCGCGTTCGCGCCCGAGGCACTGCCTGCCTCACCACCCCGTGTTCGGGGCACTGTACCCCGCGGAGCCTCCATCTCGACGTACGCGGGCAGAGCCCGACGTCAGGAGAACCGAACCGGACGGTCCCATGGGGGTACAGAGCGGCACTCTGGCGCGACCATGAGCGGCCGGTGTTCTGCGCCTCGCGGCGGCTGACGAAGCGGGACCAGGTGGACCTGGAGGTGAGCACGTGCGAGCGCTATGGCTGGCGGGCTCCACCTCGGCCCGGGGTTCGTGCTGTCGGCGCCGGCGCGTCTGTGTCAAGCTCGCTGTCACAGTGAGGTGGCTCGTCCCATTGATCGCTCTGCTCCCCTCGCTAGCGGCGTGCAGTCCCTCCGCCGCGAGCGACGCAGGCCCGCCCATCGGTGCGCCCGGGCGACGGATCCAGTTCGACGCGGCCATGCTGGGAGGGCAGGACTCGGGGCCGCCCGGGCGCTCGGACGCAGGCCGGCGAGACGCCGGTGCTCGGGACGCGGGTCCGCCCGAACGGAGCTGCGGCGGGGTCGCGCGCTCGTGTTCCCTGTTCACGGCGTCTCGCTGCGAGGCGCAGCAGGGGTGCCGGCTGGCCGAGCGGTGCAGCGGAGTGTCGACGTCCTGCTACTCCCTGTTCGACGGATTCTCTTGCAGCGCGCAGGCCGGCTGCTTCTGGAGCTCGTCGCGCCGGGAGTGCTCGGGCTCCGCGCGGTCCTGCTCGGGGTTCGCTGGCTCGTCGAGCTGCGAGGGGCAGCGGGGCTGCTCGTGGAGCAGTGACTGCGGAGGCGTCGCGACCTCGTGCATCCTCCTCACGGCCGCCGAGTGTTCGGGACAGGACGGATGCAGTCTCCGGTGAGGTGGGTCTTGGTCGCGGCCACGTCGCTCGCGCTGGTCGCGTGCGACGGGGCGGCGCCCGCGGCCGACTCCGGGCTCCCCGGGCGCGACCTGTGGGAGCGATGCCAGGTCAACGAAGAGTGTGATTCGACCGCCTGTGTCCAGGTCGCGTCGAGCCGCGGCGTGTGCACGCGTCGCTGCGAGTCCGATGGTGACTGTCCGGGGGGAGCGAGCTGGGGCTGCGTCTCGGCGGACGGCGCCGCGACGCGGATCTGCGCGTGCGTGAGCGACGCAGAGGAGGAGATCTGCGGCGACGGCCTGGACAACGACTGCAACGGAGCGACCGACGACTGCCGCGAGTGCGGCGGCGTGCCCGTGCCCGTGAGCTCCCCCGAGCACTGCGGGGAGTGCTTCCGCGCGTGCCGCGACGACCAGCTCTGCGCCGACGGCGAGTGCGAGTGCTCGGGCTTCGGGTTCGTGGAGTGCGTCGGTGCGTGCGTGGATCCGCGCACTGACGCGAGCCACTGCGGCGCGTGCGGCAACGCGTGCCCGGCCGCGCAGGAGTGTCGCGACTCGGCCTGTGTTTGTCCACGCGGCACAACGACGCTCTGCGGAGACGTCTGCGTCGACGCCGAGACCGACCCGAGCCACTGCGGTGGCTGCGGCGTGGAGTGTCCACTCGGGACAACGTGTCGCTCGGGTGAGTGCGTCTGCACCGACGCGCGCGCGCCGACCTTGTGCCCGCCGTCTGGCTGCGTCGACACCGACGTGGACGAGCGCCACTGCGGAGGATGCGGCGCGGCGTGCGAACGGGGCGAGGAGTGCGTCGGAGGGGTCTGCTCGTGCCCGGTGAGCGGCGAGCTCTGGTGCGACGGAGCCTGCAGGGACGTGGCGAACGACGTGACGCACTGCGGGGCCTGCGCCACGTCCTGCCGGCCTGGAGAGCGCTGCCTGGGCGGAAGCTGCCGCTGCGACAGCGGGCTCGTCTGCGACGGGGTGTGCGCGCCGGTGGACGACTCGCTCAACTGCGGCGCGTGCGGTGTCGCGTGCCGCGCCGACCAGCGCTGCGTCGCGGGGACGTGCCGGTGCGTGGGCACGATCGAGTGCGGGGGGCGCTGCGCCGACCTCGCGACCGACGTGTCGAACTGTGGCGCGTGCGGCGTAGCCTGCGGCACCGCGATGAGCTGCGTGGCCTCGTCGTGCCAGTGCACCGGCCCGCTGGCCACCTTCTGCTCGTCGGTCGGCGGGTGCGTCGAGCCGTTCACGGACCCGGCGCACTGCGGTGGCTGCGACCGCGCGTGTGCCGGGCCGCAGGTGTGCCGCGGGGGCGCCTGTGCGTGCCCCACGCGCGGTGAGACCTACTGCCCTTCGCTCGGTCGGTGCGTCGACCTCGACAACGACTCGACGAGCTGCGGCGCGTGCGGGAACGCGTGTCCGGCGGCGCAGATCTGCGTGTCGGGCACCTGTAGCTGCCCGGCGTCGGGAGAGTCGTTCTGTCCGGGTACGGGCACGTGCGAGGACCTAAGCAGCGACCCGGCGCACTGCGGTGGCTGCGGGGCGAGCTGCGCGTCGACCGAGGTCTGCCGGTTCGGTGCCTGCGCGTGCCCCGCGGCGAGCGAGCGGTGGTGCGCATCCACCGGGGTCTGCACCGACGTCGCCTCGAACGACCTGCACTGCGGCGGCTGCGACGTCGCCTGCGCGAGCGGGGCGTCGTGCGGCGGCGGCGTCTGCCGCTGCGGGGCCGCGACCGAGACGCTCTGCGCGGACGGCTGCCATGACCTGGACGTGGACGCGGCGAACTGCGGCGCCTGTGGATTCGCCTGCCTTCCGTCGCAGGCTTGCCGCGCCGGCGCCTGTGCGTGCCCCGCGCCGGTCCTCCTTCCGGAGACGTTGCTCAGCGCGCCGGGCGTTCGTGCGCTCGACGGCGCGGTCGCCCGGGGCGGCGCTGGCGGTGGCGGCGCGGCGGTCTGGACGTGGGCGGCGGTCGGGAGCGGAGTCGCGCACATCGTGTTCCAGCGGCTAGACGCGGCGGGCGCGAAGATCGGCCCGGAGCTCGACCTCACCGCCCCCGGGTCGAGCGCCACCGAGCCGGCCATCACGTGGAACGGCACGGAGTGGGGGGTGGTCTGGCGACAGGCGAGGAGCCTGGGGGGCGGCGCCAGCGCCTACGAGCTCGTGCTCGAGCGCCTCGACGCGACGGGCGCGCCGATCGCGCCTCGCATCGTGTACGACCTCGTGCGCCCCGGCTTCAGCGGCACCGGGGTGCCGCTCGCGAACGTCCAGGTCGTCCACTCCAGCACCCTGGGCTACGTCGTCGTGGGCGGACGCTCGGCCACGTACGCGATCGTCCTCGGTGACGGCACCGCGCCGCAGGACCCGGTGGTTATGTCCGGTGGCTTCGTCGACAACTCCGCCGCGGTGGCGCCAACCGGGGCCGTCGGCGTCGTGTACCAGATCGCCTCGGAAGTGTGGTTTCGGCAGCTCTCCCCCGCGGGCGCCCTGATCGACGCTCAGCTTCAGTGGAGCTGGACACCGTCGACCATCGGCTTTCGCGGGGCCGATCCGCGGCTCCTCCACAACGGCACGCGCTGGGTGATCGTGGCCCGCGAGACCGATGGCGCTCGCGACCGGGTCACCGCCTGCGTGCTGGGCTCCTGCGCGACGCGTTCGGTCCTGAGCGATCACGCCCCCCTCGCGAGCTCGCGGCAGACCGCCGTGGCGAGCTTCGCTGGCGTGGCGGTGGCCGGCTTCCACGCCGACCCGACCGTCACCGGGACGCGGCAGCTCTTCGGCCTGCGCTTCGACCCGATGACGCTCACGCCGCTCGAGCCGCTCGGTCCACTCGGAACGAGCGTTACCGTGGCGCCCTCCGAGTGGAGCATCGCGCTGCTCAGCGCGGGAAGTGTCGTGACGTCGTGGACCGATGTGCGGGGGGCGACCGACCTCCGGTTCGCCCGGGCTCTCGACATCTCCGGCTGCCCGTGACGCTCGGAGGCGGGCCCCTCGCTGGGCTCCGCCGGCCGAGCCCGAGCCGCTCGACGTTGAAGCGGTCCCCACCGCGCGTAGATCTCCGCGGTGACCCTCGCCAAGCACATCCTCGTCGGCACCGACTTCTCCGATCCGGCCGAGCGCGCGGTGCGACACGCCGCGACCTGGGCGACGATCCTCGGGGCGCGGGTGACCCTCGCGCATGTGCTCGCGGTCCCCGCGCTGCACGACGGGGCGTTCGTGCAGCCGCACCCCGAGCACGCCGACCTCGAGGCGGCGGTGCACGCGCACCTCGATCAGGTGAAGGAGCGCTGGCTCTCCGACGTCGACGCCAAGACCGCGCTCGTCCGCAGCGCTCAGCCCGCCGAGGCGCTCGTCCAGCTCGCCGAGTCGGAGGGGGTCGACCTGATCCTCGTCGCGACGCACGGCCGCTCGGGCGTCGCCCGCTTCCTCATCGGGAGCGTCGCGGAGCGCGTCGTGCGGCTCGCGAAGTGCCCCGTCATGTCGGTCCCGATCGAGGCCGAGGGCTGACCCGCTACGCGGGCTGCGCGCGCCTCACGGACCGAACGCCAACACCTCGCTACGAACCTGTTCCGACGGCGTCGGGAGCCCGAGCCCCTCGAGCCACGCCACCGCCTCCTCCATCGTCCCGGTCAGCTTCACCGGGGCGGTGGGTCGCTTCATGTGGATGACGCTGGTCGCCATCCCGCGCCCGGTGGCGGCCCAGAAGCCGGTGCCCCCGATGCAACACACCCACGCCTTCATCGCGAGGGTCGGGTCCCCGATCATCGCGGCGATCTCCTTGAGCGCGCGGCGGCTCGCGACCATCCCCGGGTGGACGTAGCCGACGCAGGTCCGCGCCACGCCGCTCTCGTGGGCACGCACCGCCGCGTGCATCTCGACGATGGACGCGCTCGGCATGTGGGCGCGGAAGGACGCCACGAAGCAGGTCGGGTCGCGCGTCCAGAACCGGTGGTCCGGCACCCCGAGACGCTACCGCGACCGGGAACGATCGCCAACGGGCGGCTCGTCCGGCTCGTCCTTGCGGGACGCGCGGTAGCGCTTGTACGCCCCCCAGCCGACCAGGGCCGGGGCCCCGACCACGCAGAGCGGGCAGGTCGCGCCGAGGAGGGCCGCGGAGGCCACCCCCAGAAGCCCGAGGCTCGCGCCGCTCAGCATCAACCGCGTGCCCTCGGCCGCCTCTTCGTCACGATCGTCGTCCATCGTGGAGTCAGAAGAGCAACCCGCGCGCCGGTCCAGCTCGGTGCGCCTTCCGCCGTCCAATGAAACTGGCTGCAACGGTCCACGCACGCTCGGCCCGGGCGCGCGGTCGAGCGGTCACGGTGAAGCGGCGCGACCTCCGCCTGGGCGGCCTGGGCGGCCTGGGCGGCCTGGGCGCCTCGGCGGCCTCGGAGGCCTCGGAGGCATCGCGGCGCGGTGCCCAGCCCGTGCAGCGGTCTGCACAGCGGCCGGCCACTTCGGCGGCGCCCTCGCCATGAGCGGGCTCGGCACGGGAGGTGCTCACCCGTCCTGCATGACGTCCTCTCACGTGCTCCTCCTCGGCTCTCTCCTGCTGTTCGCTGCGCCCGCGTCGGCGCAGGTCGATGAGCTCGGCGCGCCGGTGATCGCCGCGCCCGCCTATCCGGCGGCGCGCTCATCCTCGGCGCGCTCATCCTCGGCGCGCGAGGCGGAGAGGGAGCGGAGGCTGGCGGAGCGGCGCGCCCGGCGCCGTCGCGCGGTCGAGGACCTCCTGACCCTGTCGCCCGCGGAGCTGCGGGCCGAGCGCGCCGCGGCCGGCGAGGAGCTCGTCACACCGGCCGCGATCCTCGGGGTCGGCCTCGCCGCGGTGGCCGGTGGGCTCACGGCGGTGTTCGCGGACATGGACTGCACGAGCAGCAGCGCCCTCATCGGGTTGGCCCCGAGCTGCAGCAACGACCCCGGCGTCCTGATCGGGGGCCTGCTGCTCGCGGGAGCGGGCGCGGTGACCGCGATCGTCAGCGCGATCGTGCTCGGCGTGGCCGATCACCGACGCCGCCGCGTCGACACCGCGATGGAGCTCGTCCAGCTGGCGCTCCTCCCGACGCCGGACGGCGGGCGGGCGAGCGTCGCCGTGTCGTTCTGAGCGAGGCCGTCGCGCGGGTTCGACGATCGCGGAGGCGCGACCTACGGTTCCCGCGTGATCGGTGAGCTGTGGAACCGGACGGTCGTCCCCTGGGCGGTCGAGCTCTGCTGCGCGGGCTCCTCCGTCGAGCGGCAGCGCGCCAAGATCATGCCCCGCGTCGAGGGGCGCGTCCTCGAGATCGGGATCGGCTCGGGGCTGAACCTGGCGCACTACGACGCCGCGCGGGTGTCCTCCGTCGTGGGACTCGACCCGTCGCCCGAGCTGCTCGCGAAGGCGCGGCCGCGCGCCGAGGCCGCCGCGGTGCCGGTGACCCTCCTCCAGTCGAGCGCGGAGCGGCTCGCGCTCGACGCCGCGTCGTTCGACGCGGTGGTCGCGACCTACACGTTTTGCAGTATCCAGGAGCTCGACGCCGCGCTCGCGGAGGTGCGCCGGGTGCTGCGGCCGGGCGGGACGCTCTGGCTCTCGGAGCACGGCCTCGCCCCGGACCCGGGCCCGCGAGGCTGGCAGCGCCGGCTCGATCCGGTCTGGTCGCGGGTCGGCGGCGGCTGCCATCTCGATCGCGACGTCCGCGGCTACCTCGAGCGGGCCGGCTTCGCGACCGACGCCCTCGAGTCCATGTACCTGCCGGGGCCGCGCTGGCTGAGCTGGCACACCTGGGGCCCCGCGCCCCTCGCGGGAGGGTGATCGGCCCGCCGCCTCGGAGGGCAGGGCGAACCGCGCTACGCTGCCTGACGTGAGGCGTTCGCTCCTGCTCCTATCGCTCGCGTCCGCCTGCACGGGCACCACCGTCATCGACGCCGGGGTCGACGCGGGAGGGCGGCGAGACGCGGGGGCGCTGGACGCGGGCCTGCCGGACGCCGACGGCGACGGGATCTCGGACGGCGAGGAGGGGCGCGCCGACCTCGTGGACACCGACGGCGACGGTATCCCCGACTACCTGGACGAGGACGCGGACGGGGACACGATCCCCGATCGGGTCGAGCGCCGCAGGCGCGATCCGATCGACACCGACGCGGACGGTGTGCCGGACTACCGCGACCTGGACAGCGACGACGACGGCATCCCCGATCGCGACGAGGCCGGGGACCGCCCGCACGTGCCTCGGGACACCGACGGCGACGGGTTCGCGGACTACGTGGACGTCGACTCCGACAACGACGGGCTCACCGACCGGGAGGAGGTCGCGACGGGGACCGACCCCGTGCGCGCTGACTCGGACGGCGACGGCGTGAGCGACTTCCTCGAGGTGCGGGTAGGCACCGATCCGAACGATCCGAGCGATCACCTGGAGGCGCGTGGCGACGTCGTCTTCGTGGTCGAGCTCGAGGACAACCCGATCCCCGACCGACACACGATCCGGATCGCGCTCGACGCCGCCTCGCTGCCGAGCCCCAGCCCCATTCACCTGCGCTTCAACGCGACCGACCCTGAGTCCGCGGCCCTCTTCGATCGGCTCGAGGCGTCCCCGACCGGCGCCGGCTGCTCCCCGCTCACCCCCGCAACGGTGGCCTCCCCCGGCGACGGCTACACGAGCGCGATGGCCGGCGACACCGCCTGCTGGGACGTCTTCGCCGCCCGGAACGCGACCGTGGCCCCGGGGGCGGCGCCGCAGATCTTCGAGGCGGCGGCCGAGCTCTACGTCGGGGACGCGACGAGCGCGGCGCGCACCTCTCGGATCTGGTTCGTCGTCCCGCCCCAGATCGGGGCTCCCTGAGCCTCACGCGCTCGGCGCTCCCGCGCGCCGGCCCCTCAGTAGAGGGTCGAGTCGAACAGCGGCGCCTCGGGCTCGGGGACGGAGTCGTCTCCGATCATCTGCTTGAGGTCGATCTCGATCGTGCGCGACAGCGCGTTCATCGGGACGTCGGCCACCGAGCCCTCGAAGGGGTCCTCGCTGAAGTCGCCGACCACCTCCATCGTCACGAAGACCCACGTGACGATGGTGGAGCTGACGACCATCGTGATCGCGGGCATCACGTGCCCGCTCAGCAGCGCGTCGCGAGAGATCCCCTCCCCGAACACCTCGAGCAGCCCGCACGGGAGCACCGCGACGAACACCCACGTGAAGAGCCGCGCGTAGTAGGCGTACTGCCGCGGGAACGGGGTGGCCTTGATGCGCTCGCACTTGCCCTGGAGCGAGTAGAGCTCCTCGAGGAGCTTCATCAGCTCGATCTGCTTGAAGAGATCGAGCTGCTGCTCCTCGAACAGGCGCTGCAGGTGCTCGCCCTGCAAGCGGACGAGGTGGGTCGCGCGGTTCGCGTGCCGCTTGATCTCGTCGAGCTCGTCCGGCGTGATGAACTGACCGACCTCCGCGTCGAAGTCCTGGCGCAACGCGGCCTCCACGACCTTGATCCACTCCCACCGCTCGCGGCGCTTGGCCCGCCACTGGTGGTAACGCGACTTGCTGCGTAGCTGGATGCGAAGCGCGTTGACCCACGCCACGTGTCGCAGGACGAGCGCGGCCCGGTCCTTCGTCGCGTCGTCGCCTTCGACGTAGGCGAGGACGGCGTTGGCCCAGGTGCGGCTCACGTTGACGATCCCGCCCCAGATCTTGCGACCCTCCCAGAAGCGGTCGTAGGCGGCGTTGTTCTTGAACCCGACGTAGAAGGCGACCGCGGTGCCGACCGAGGCGATCGGCAGGAACGGGACCTTCACGAGCTCGAAGTCCAGGAACGCGTAGAGCGCCACGACGGCGGTCGCCCACGCGAACGCGGTGGCCGCCGAGGGGGCGGCGCGGACCAGGACCATGCGGGGAGGGAGGCGTCGGCCGATGAACACGGCGCGAGTCTACCTCGCGGGGACCCCGCCGGCGCGCCAGGCGTCGCGGGTGCGTCGTCGGCGATTCGGCGGGTATCGTTGCGTCTGTGTCGAGAACGCCTGCCGCGAGTCGATGGAGCGCCAGCGCGACCCTTGCGCAGGCCGTGATCCTCGGGCTCGGGGTCGCCGGCCTCCGGGCCACCCATGCGAGCTGGCTGGCGCGCGAGGTCGGATCGGTGGCGAGCTGCGCGGGGTGGATCGCGCGGGCCTGCGTCCTTGCGGGAGCCCTCGCCCTCGTCTCCCGCGCGCGCGGTCACATCGCCGCCTCTCCTGGGTGGGCGCGGCCGGCGCGCGGCGCGTTCTACGCTGGCGTCTCGTACCTCGCGGCGCTGTGCCTCGCGCCCTTCGATGGGTCGGTGGCCGTGATGTGGGCGGTGGCGGCCGGCGGCCTCTTCGTGCTCGGGCTCGCGCTGGCCGACGCCTGGTCCGAAGCCCGCCCGAGGCTGGTCCGCAGCGTCGATGTCGTCCTCGCGAACGTGTGTCTGAGCCTCGCGGGGCTGGAGCTCGGCCTCACGCTCCTCGGCGCGGTCACGCACATGCCGCTGCTCGCTCTGGAGGGTGACGACCGCGGCCGCAGCGTGTGGGAGTGGCGGCGGGGGGTGCCCGGGAGCGAGCACCTCGGCTTCCCGTTCAACGCCTGGGGCGACTACGACGGCCCTCCACGGGTCCTGCCGGCGGAGTCCTGCAGCGTGGTGTCGATCGGTGACTCCTTCGCGGTCGGCGTGGTCCCGCTGCCGTACCACTTCACGAGCGTCGCAGAGGCGAACGGCGACTGCGACGTCTACAACATGGGGGCCTCGAGCGTCGGGCCGCCCGAGTACCTCTACATGCTGCGTGAGCGCGCGATAACGCTCGACCCGGACGCTGTCGTTGTCAACCTGTATCTCTTCAACGACGCCTATGACGTGGAGCGGCTCCCCGCCGATCGGCCGCCGTGGATCGCGCGCGACCGCAGGCGGGTGTACCGCGTTGGCGAGCGCCTCCTGTCCTGGTCGAGGGAGCGCGCCGCGACCGGCCGCCCGGTCGGCGCGGCACCCGCGGGCCGCTCGGGGAGCTCGATCGAGGAGCGCTTCCCGTGGGTCCTCGATCCCATGCGCGAGGAGCCGACCTTCTCTGCGGAGGCCTACCTAACCCTGCAGACGGAGTACGCGTGGCGCGTGCTCCGCCCCCACCTGCCCGAGTGGGAGGACTTCGTGGCGGTGCTGTCGGAGATGATCGAGGTGGCGGGAGCGCGGCTCTTGTTCACGCTCATACCCGCCGAACCGCAGGTGGAGGACGACCTCTGGGCGGAGGTGCAGCGCCGGGCGGAAGGGCCGCTCGAGCGTGACGGGATCCAGCGTCGGGTGCGCGAGTGGCTCGCCGCGCGAGGCGTACCCGTGCTCGACCTCCTACCCGTGCTCCGCGCGGCGGAGCCGCTCTCGGACGGGCGGCGCCACGTGTTCCACCTCCGGGACACACACCTCAACGCGCGGGGAAACGCGCTCGCCGGGCGGGCGCTGGCGCGCTTCCTCGAGGAGCACGTGCGGCCGTGACCGAGCCGGCCCCGCCGCGCGGATGGGTGCGCGACCTGCCGATCTACCTCCTGGTCGGCGCGTCGCTCCTGACTGCGCTCTTCTGGCCGTCGACCGGTGTCCCCTCGCGGTCGTTCGAGATGGACGAGGACACCGCGCCTCACCTGCTCTCCGGGTGGTCCGAGCCGGAGCGGCACGGGGCGCTGAGCTTCGCCTGGACGGTCGCCCACGAGGCCCCGTTCCGCATGCGCTTCGAGGAGCCCCGCGACCGGGTGATCTCCATACGCGTGTGGCCCGTCGCGCTCCCCGAGGGGCCGCCGCAGGACATGGCGATCCTCCTGAACGACGTCGTCCTGATGTCGTACGTGCTGGAGAACCGGCCGCAGATCCTCTCGGTCGCCGCGCCCGCGACCGCGTTTCGACCGGCGGGGGAGGAGGACGTCCTCGAGTTCTACCTGGGGCGCCTTCATCGCCCGCCGGGCGACCCGCGGAGCCTCGCGGTCGCCTTCGACTGGATCCGGGTGACGGACCTCGGTCGCTGACGCTCGCCGAATTCTCGCCCGCCCCGCCGGATGCGCGCAGTCTGCCTGGGGCGATGGACTGGCTCACGCAGCACATGGAGACGGAGCTCTTTCACCTCGGGGACACCGTGGTGACGCCGCTCTCGCTCCTCATCTTCACGGTGACCGTCGCGGTCACGCTGTTCGCGGCGCGCTCCGCGCGCGCGCTGATCCGGCGGGTGCTCCGCCGCAACGGCCAGGTCAACGACGGGACCGCCTACGCGGTCGGGCGCATCGTGCAGTACGTGCTGATCGTCGCCGGAGTGCTGCTCGGCCTCGAGAACGTCGGTGTCTCGATCACCGCCTTCGCCGCGCTCGGCGCGATGGTCTCGGTCGGCATCGGCTTCGGCCTGCAGAGCATCACCCAGAACTTCATCAGCGGGCTCATCCTCCTGATCGAGCGGCCAATCTCACACGGCGACGTCCTCGAGCTCAGCAACGGGACGATCGGCAAGGTCGAGGAGATCGGGATGCGCGCGACGCGGATCCTCACCCTCGACGGGATCTCGATCCTCGTGCCGAACAGCACGCTGGTCAGCGAGCAGGTCCAGAACCTCCACGCGCCCACCCGAACCAACCGGCTGCGCGTCGCGGTCGGGGTCGCCTACGGGTCCGACACGTCGCTCGTCCGCAAGGTCCTCCTCGACGTCGCGTCCGCGGACTCGCGCGTGCTCAAGAGCCCCAAGCCCGACGTGCTGTTCCAGTCGTTCGGCGACAGCTCGCTCGACTTCGAGCTGGCGGCCTGGCTCGACGACGCGGAGTCGCGGCCCAAGGTCGCGAGCGACCTGCGCTTCGCGATCGACTCCGCCTTCCGCAAGCACGGCATCCAGATCCCGTTCCCCCAGCGCGACCTGCACCTGGTGTCCGGCTTCGAGCGGGTCGGCGGCCAATCGGGCTGACCGCGACGGCTCGCCTCACGGGGCGACGTCGAGGACGGTCAGGCGGTACGCGCCGGCCATGCCGGGCCGGAACGCGTTGGCGATCACCCGCATCTCGTCGTCTCGCTCGGCGCGGTAGACAATGCGGCTGTCGGTCTGGAGCGCGTCGTCGTTGGTCGCGACGCGCAGCCCGCCCCCGCTCTCGAGGAGCAGGAAGGTGTCGAAGTCGTCGCTGTGCATCGTGATCACGTAGGTGTGGCCGCTCGTCGCGGCGAACGTGTGGTAGTCGGCCAGCGTGTTGTCGCGGAGCAGCGCGTCGCCCTCCTCCAGCGTCCCGTTGACGCTGAGGGTGAGCTCGCCGACCAGCTCGGTCGTCACGCGCAGGGTGTAGTCGCCGTGCCCGTCCTGCGGCACCGTGCCCATGCCGACGAAGAGCGCGCCGGCCTCGGTGGAGACGTAGGTGAGCTGCACGCGGTCGACCTCGCCGCCGATCGGCTGGCTCGTGCCGAAGGGGCGACGATCCGCCGTCTCGAGGAAGACGAACGGGGTGTAGCCCTCGCCCTCGGCCTCGAGCACGTAGGTCTCGCCCGCGCGGACCGGGAGCCAGTAGTAGTCGACGAGGCTGTCGTCCGAGTAGAGCCGCGCGTCGCCCGACTCGAGGCGGCCGCGGACGGTCTCGCCGAGGCGCAGCTCGCGGCGGCGCAGCTCCTCCATCGTCAGCAGGTAGTCCCCAGCCGCGCTCCGGCGCACGCCGCTCACCGTGAGCTCGACGTCGCCGGTGCGGTCGGCCGTCCAGACGATCTGGGCGGCGCGGCCGAGGCCCGGGGCGTCGTCGTTGCGGGCGAGCTCCCACGCACCCTCGTCGGTGCGCGCGCTCAGGGTGAGCGTCGGGTCGAGCTCGAGGCTGCGGAGCGTCCACGCGTAGGTGCGGCCCGCCTCCACGGGCACGACGTAGGTCTCGAGCCGTACGCCCGACTTGTCGCCCGACCGGTCGCCGACGTCGAGTCG
>JAUHXR010000260.1 GCA_030426845.1 Polyangia bacterium
GCAACCTCTGCGACTACCAGCCGATCGACGCGCGCTGCGGGATGGACGAGCGCTGCGTGGTGGGCCGCGGCTGCGTCACCGGCCCGGCCACCGACTGCACGACCGACGTCGACTGCGACGACGGCGACCCCTGCAACGGCGTCGAGACCTGCATCGTCGAGCGCCGCCTCTGCCTCGCCGGTCGTCCCGTCGACTGCAGCGACGGCAACGCCTGCACCACCGACATCTGCGACCCCGCGGTCGCCGGCATGTGCCGCTACGAGCCCGCGCCGGGGTGCGACGCGGCGGCGGGCGGCCCCGACGCCGGCCCGCCCTGCGACCCGTTCGACCCCACGTCCGACTTCACCGGGACCTTCTCCCTCCTCCCTGGACAGGCTTGCGACGCGGGCCTCGGGGGAGGCTACAACGTGAGCTCCACGACCTTCTCGACGGCGGGCGGCACGCTGACCGTGCGGGCGGGTACCTTCACCCTCACGCAGAGCCCCGCGCCGACCACCGGCAGCTTCGACGTCTCGGGCTCGAACGGGTGCGCCAGCGTGCGGCTGACCGGGGAGTTCATGTGCCGCGGCATGTGGCGCGGCACATGGACGATCAACCACACCGGCACCTGCGCCACGATGTGTGCAGATGGAACCGCGAACGTGGTGGGCCTGTAACCGGGGGACGCATCGATGCGACGGCTGAGCACAATCACTCTCTCGGGCACTCTCTCGGGCATGTTCTGGGCTTTCGCGCTGCTCGGCTGCGACGGCTCGACGCCGGGCGACTGCGAGACCGACCTCGACTGCGTGGACGGCTTCGACTGCACGACCGACGTCTGCGCGCTCGGCAACGTGTGCCGGAACACCCCGGTGGACAGCGCCTGCGCGGCTGGCGAGGCCTGCGTGCCGATGATGGGCTGCGTCGCCGCGGCCTGCACCGACAACGCGGGGTGCGACGACTCCGTCGCGTGCACCAGCGACGTCTGCGCGGTCGGCGGCACCTGCATGAACACCCCGATCGACAGCATGTGCGCGGCGGGCGAGCGGTGCGACGCGACGATGGGCTGCGTCACCGACGCCGGCTGCGACTCCGCCGCGGACTGCGACGACTCGATCGCCTGCACCGCCGACGCCTGCGGCGCGGACCGCTCTTGCCAACACACACCAGTCAACGAGATGTGCAACACCGCGGCGATGGAGATGTGCGTCCCCGGCGTCGGCTGTCAGGTCGTGATCCCGTGCACCACCGACGCGGAGTGCCAGGACGGCGACTTCTGCAACGGCCGCGAGATCTGCAACACCGAGTTCGGCTGTGAGCCCGCCGCGATGCCGCCGGCATGCGACGATGCGGTCGACTGTACCGTAGATCGCTGCGATCCCACGGCGCCTGGGATGGACGGTCAGACTGGCGCGTGTGTATTCGAGTGCGACTCCACCCGCCTGGATTGCGGATGCGGCCCGACTGGGCCCAGCTGCGCGGGGACATTCGCGGTGACCCCGGCGGTCAGCGACAACTGCATCGGAGGTCAGGTGGTGTACGACATCTCACAGCTGACCTTCGCGAACACCCCGCTTGGCCTCGTCATCACTCCGCGGAGTTCCCATTTCGGCGACCTCACTGACGCCGCGAGCCCATGGTGCCCTGACTTCGTGGCCACCGCGACGGTGCCCGGCATGGTCCCCGAGAACTACACCCTGCAGGGCATGTTCACCGACGAGGACCACTTCGTGGCAACGTGGACGACGAATCTGCCGGGCGGCGTGCCGGGCCTTCTCGACTGCACCACCGGTGGGTCACGGATGGTCACCGGCACACGAATGTGAAGCGCGGCCCGAGCGTCACTCGACCGGGAAGCGCACCTGAGTGAGCAACGTTCGCTCGACCATCGTGCCGTCACCGACCTCTCCGAACTCGTTCCGGCCAGAGCACCGGACGCTCCCGTCGATCAGCACACACATGTGATACAGGCCCAGCGCCACGTCGGTGGCCCCAGACGCCCCTTCGATTTGCGTAAGCGGCTGCGGTGCCAGAGACGCGCCGCTGAAATCCACGCCCCAGCAGACGACATCGCCATCCATCTCCGACGCGCAGATCACTCCGCCCCAGGCAGAACCCCAGAGTGAGCGAACGTCCCTGATCCCGGGAACCTCACGCGGAGTGGGATCCGGTGTCATCCAGTCTGCCCCCCCTCCGGTGCTGGCGCCCGAGCCCCAGCACAGCACTGGGCCCGCCCTTCGAGAGACGCACGTCCCGAAGGTGCTAACCGCTACGTGGTTGACATCGTCAATGCTCCGCTGGACCAGCATGAAGTCCGGTAGTGACGGCACGGTCGAGGGGTCCTCACCCAGTTGACCGATGCCGTTCGGGCCGCGACACGCGATCGCACCCAGCGAGGTCATGCCACACGTGTGGGCAGAGCCCGCGACCTCCCCGTTCCAGACCCCCAGGATGCCGGAGGGACCCACCTCCCTGGGCGCTGATTCGGTCACCCCGCTAAGCGTGGATCCCCAGCAGTACAGCTGGTTGGAGATGCCCCTTACGCAGCCGTGCAGCCAGCTCAGCGCGATCGCCGACGCTGACGGAACCGCGACGCGAAACGGAGTGGGCACTATGTCGAACCCGGAGCCCGTTGGGCCCGTGAACGCGTCACCGAAGCCGCCCCAGCAGTAGACCTCCCCGGAACGTAGAACCACGCATGTGTTTCCAGCCGGACCGTTTCGCGGAAACGGCCCGCTGCAGCTCACGGCCGCAGCCGGCCCGATGCCCTCGACGCGCACCGGGATCGCCGAGTCGAACGTTCCCCCCGTCCCGAGCGGACCGGTCGCATTCGCGCCCCAGCACCAGACTGCGCCGCTCTGCGTGACGGCGCACGTGTGATGGGGGCCGGCCGCGATGTCGACCACGGTCTCGGCGCACTCCCCCGCCGCACAGACCTCGCCCACCGCACAGGCGCGCCCGCACATGCCGCAGTGATCGGCGCTCGACGACGTGTCTACGCAGGAGCCGTCGCAGCGCATCTCGCCCGCGCCGCAGCCCGGTCCGCCGTCCATGTCCGGGTCGCCCGCGTCGACCGATCCGGCGTCGACGGGGCGATCGCCAGCGTCCGGACCAGCGTCGGTCCCGTCACGATAGGTAAATTCGTCCGGTCCCGGCACGATCACCGAGCAGCCGCCGAGGCACACGGCGGCGAGGAGCATCGCGCCGCGCATCAGAAGGCGCCGCGCACGACGGCCGCGCAGCCATCGGGGGTGCACATCGCGCTCGCCGAGGCGTCGTCGCCGCCGTCGGCGAGGACGAACATGAGGACCACGCCGGTGGCCGCGACCGCGAGGCCGCCGAACAGGAGGCCGTCGGCCACGTTGGCCAGCGTCTGGGCCGAGGCGATACCGTCGCGGGCGCTCGGCGGGCAGACGTCCATCGCGCCGCAGCCCGCGCGCGCTGCGTCGCTGTCGCTCAGGGCGACGCCGCCCAGGATCGCGCCGGCGATCGCGGCCGCGGCACCGACGCTCGCGATCACCACGCCGATCGGGGAGACGACCTCACCGCCGCCCGAGCTGCCCTCGCCGCTCGCGAGGCGGTTGCGGGCCTCGCTCGCGTAGTTCTGCGCCTCGGCCCGGCTGGGCGCGCCCGCGTCGGTGCCCGCGAGGTAGGCCTCGAAGCCGTCGAGCGCCTCCTGGAACCGGCCCAGGCGGAAGTTGCAGAAGGCGATGTTGTAGTGGAGCAGGACCGCGCCGGTGTGGCCGGCCGCCTCCATCAGCTGCTGGGCGCGGCGATACTCCGGGAGCGCGAGCGTGTAGCTCTCGTTGCGCACGTAGCCCTCGGCCGCGTCGAAGTGCGCGCGGGCCTCGGCGATGCGCGGGTCGTCCTGGGCCGCCGCCAGGCTGGACGCGAGCGAGAGGGTGAGCACGAGGGCGAAGCAAGGGGCCAGACGCATCATCGATCCTCCGGAGACATGGACGGTACCACCGCCGACGCCTCTTCGTATCGCGCTCCGTCAGCGACGGTTGCGCGCGAGGGGACCGCTCCCGAGCCAGTAGCGCGCGCCGAGGGTCAGGGCGCGCGCCGTGAGCAGCGTCAACATCCCCCACCACACCCCCGCGAGGCCCCAACCCATCGGCACGACCGCCAGCAGGACCACGGCGGCCGCCGCTCCGCTCAGGAGCATCTGGACGGCGAGGAAGCGGAAGTCCTGCGCCCCCATGAACAACCCGTCCCACACGAAGACGAGCGCGCCGATCGGCTGGGACACGATCACGAAGACGTAGACCGTGTCGACGAGCCCGAGGATGTCCAGGTCCGCGGTGAACCAGGTCGGAAGCACCCCGCGCAGCGTCCAGAAGAGCGCGCCGAGCGTGAGCCCAAGCCCGAGGCCCCAGCCGAGGAGCCGGTCGGCGACGCGACGCGCCTCGCGCGGCTCGCCCTCGCCGAGCAGCCGACCGACGAGCGCCTGCCCCGCGATCGCGATCGAGTCGACCACGAGGGCCAGGAAGAGCCAGATCTGCGCGACCACCTGGTGGGCCGCCACCTGGCGCGGGCCGAGCCGGGTCGCCACCGCGGTCGCCAGGGTCAGGGTGCTCACCAGCGCGAGCGTACGAAGCCCGAGCGCGCCGCCGACCTTGAGCAGGGGGAGCAGCTCGTGAGGACGCGGCGCGCGGAACCGCACCCCGAGCCCTCGCGGGTGGAGGATCGCGGCGACGAAGGCGAGCGCCCCCGCCCACTGCGCGACCGTCGTCGCCCAGGCCGCGCCCGCGATGCCCCAGCCGAGCCCGAAGATGAGCAGCGGATCGAGCACCAGGTTCACGACGTTGAGGCCGATCGTGATCCAGAGCGGAGTGCGCGTGTCCTGATGCCCGCGGAACGCGCCGTGGCCCACCGTCACGAGGAGCACCGCCCCGGTCGCGAGGGCGCGGATGCGCAGGTAGGCCCCGGCCGGCTCTCGCAACGCGCCTTGCGCCCCCATCACGTCGAGGATCGGCTCGGCGAGCGCCTCGAGGGTCGCGGTCGCGAGCACGCCCAGGAGCACCGCGAGGGCGAGCGCCTGGCTCACCACGCGCGCGGCCTCGTCGTCGTCGCCGCGCGCGCGGGCCCCCGCGACCATCGGGGTCACGCCGGTCGCGAGGAAGTTGAAGACGAAGAACGCGAGCCCGAACACCCCGCTCGCCACGCCGAGCGCGCCGAGCGCGGCCGGGCCCACGCGGCCCACGAACATCGTGTCGACCAGCGACACGAGCGGGTCGGCGGCGAGCGATCCGAGGGCCGGGATCGCCAGCGCGAGGATGTCTCGGGCGGTGACCGAGCGGCTCACGGGCCAGGCTTCGCAGAGCCCTCGCGGCCGCACAAGCCGTCGCGGCCGCACGAACCGTCGCGGCCGCACGAGCCCTCGCGGCCGCACGAGCCCTCGCGGTCGGACAAGCCCCGGCGGCCGGACAAGTCGCCGCTCAGGGTGAGGTGGGGGTCGCGCCCACGATCATCGGCTCGTCCGCGAAGTTCGGGCTCGCGCCGCGCTCGAGCGTGAACCGGTAGGTCTCCCCGTCGACGAGGTTGTCGAACAGTGGCCCAGGGGAGTCGCCGCAGCGCTCGAAGTGCACCCAGCGGCGGACTCCAGCGGCCTCGATCTCGTACGACTGCTGGAGACACGCGCCGTCGCCGTGCGGACCGCGACCCACGATCCTCCCCTCGACGACCTCACGACCCGGCGGCGCGACGGGCTGCGACACGGCCTCGTCCGCGTCGAGCGGCGGATCCCCCTCCCCCGAGGTCTCGCGCCCCGCGCTGGGCTCCTCGTCCGGTGTCGGCGCGGGCGTGTCCGACCCGCCGCCGCACGCGAGCAGGAGCACGCTCCCCAGAGCGACGACCACCCCGACCCAATACGCGCGCACGCTACTCCTCCTCCTCGGCCGGCGGGCGCCCGTCGAACGCCGGCCCGCGGTCGATCAGGGGGTCGGGCTCTCGTCGCCCCGGCGCCTGGGCGAGGATAAACGGCTGGGCGTTGAACGTCCCGCACTGGCGCCCGTTCCGGTAGAAGCTCCAGTGCATGTAGACGAGCCCGTCGGGCGACGCGATCGTGCTCGGCGGCGCCTGGAACGGCTGGGCGCCCATCACCGCCTCGAACGCCCCGAGATCGAAGAGCGTGTTGCCGCTCGTGGCCACGATCGAGACGTGGTCGACCCGGCCCTGCGCGTCGATCGCGAGCTCGAACTTCGTGTGCATGCCCTCGTTCGTGCGGTAGGTCTCGTCGACCCCCGCGGGCACGCGCTGGAGGTAGCCGAGCGCGAAGCGCGGGTGGATGCGGTTGTGCATCGCGTGGATGTACGACGCGAAGGGATCGGCGCGCGTGTTGAGCGCGGTCTGGTTTCCCGGCCGGACCCGGACGTCGTAGTTCTCCATCGCGGCCCGGAAGCGGCGCCAGCGCTCGGCCCGGCTCGCGCCGCGCGAGCGGCTGCGGCGCTGCTCCGCGTAGGCTTCGCGTTGGCGCTCCAGCTCCTCCTCGCCGTAGATCGAGGCGAAGTCGCTCCAGCTCACCCGGAGGTTCGGTGCCCCGCGGCCGGTGGCGCCGCCGCCGCGCGCGGTGCGCCGGCCGCGACCCGCGCGCCCCTCCGCCTCTCCCTCGCCATCGGTCCCGCGACCACGGGCGGCCACGGCCGCGCCGCCGCCGTCGCCCTCCCCCGAGCCCTCCGGCCGCTCGGCCGGCACGAGCACGGTGAAGGAGCCGGTCCCGTCGGAGACCACGACCTCGCGCATGGGGATCTCGCCGCCACCGCTCGCCTGCCGGCCGCCCCCCGCCGACTCCCGCGGGGCGCCGCCCTCCGCCGCTCCGCCGGCGCGCCGATCGCCGCGCGCGGCCTCGGCGACCGCGGGCGTGGGTGAGCGAGACGGCCGACGCGGGGGACGCGGCGGAGGAGGGTCGCGCACCTCCTCCGGCGTCGGGTCGCGCTCGTCGCTGCCCTCGGCCTCCTGGAGCTCCGCCATCTCCTCCTCGTCCGCGTTCCCCTCCTCGGGCGCCTCCGACGCCTCCTGAGGCGCCCCCGGATCGGGCTCGGGGTCGTCGAGGTTGGGGTTGCGCAGCCGCGCCATCGTCTCCTCCTCGACGCGGGCGTTCTCCTCGGCGAGGAAGCGCGCGTCGGGCGGCGGCTCGACGGTCGGATCCGGCGAGCGCACCGAGACCGAGGTCTCTCGTCGCTCCTCGGGCGGAGGCGGTGGAGGGGCGGGAGGCGCGACCACCACCACGGGCTCCGGCTCGGGCTCGGGCTCGTCCTCGGGCTCCGGCTCGCGGCGCCGAGGCGGCGCCTCGGGCTCGGCGCGGGCGACGGCCGGCTCCTCCTCCTCGGGGGGCTCCTCCTCGAGCGGCTGCTCGAGGGGCTCGGCCTCCTCCTCGGGGGGGCTCGGGGCGGTGGCGCCGGACTCGACGATCTCGACCTCCATCGCCTGCGGGACCGGCGGCGGCGGGACGTCGAGGAGATCTTTGAGGAGCCCGAGCCCGACGTAGGCGGGCACGTGCAGCCCCAGCGAGAGCACCACCGCGAGGGCGCTCACGAGGCCCGGCGGCAGGAGCCAGCGGGCGTAGGGTCGGCCAGGCGGCATCAGCCTCCGCGCGCCCCCGCGCGAGGTCGACCCCAGATCGGCGCGCGCCCCATGCGCTCATCGTGAAGCATCGCGCGCCGTCCGCCAGCCCCGATCGTGACCTCGCGTTCACGCGACGCCCGCGAACCTCCGTACACGACGAAGGGCCCGTCGCGACGATCGCGACGGGCCCTCGGCCTGCCTGGTGCGCGGGTCCTGACGGCCGCGCGGTCGCCCCTCCGCGGGGGGCAGTCAGCGGGGGCGGATGACCACCCGACCGCCACGCGCCGGGCCGCGTGAGCGCACCACGACCCCGCCGCGACGACCGCGGTAGACGGTCCGACGGGGCGCCTGCTGGCGGACCACCGTCCCGCGAGGGCCCTGACGAACGACCACCCGGCCGCCCGCCGGCCCGCGGTACACGGTGCGGCGAGGCTGGGTGCGGACGACCGTCCGGCCGTAGCCCTGGTTGGGCCCGACGTAGTGGACGACGCGCCCGCCACGCGCCCACCCGCCGCGGGTGTACACGTAGCCATTGCCCTGACGCACGGTGCGCGGCTGGACGAACTGGTAGCCCGGGCGGTTCTGGACCCAGTAGCCCGGGACCCACTGGTACTGGTAGCCGTCCCACTGGTAGTGGCCCTCGACCCACGTCGCGTTGGCGTAGGGCTGGACGGGCCGCTGCACGACCACCTGGCGGGGCGGGGGGGCCTGGTAGACGACGACGCCTCCCGCGGCCGGGGTCGTGGTGCGCACGGCGACACGCCGCGCGCAGCCGGTGGACGCCATCATCAGGCCGCCGACACCGAGCATCAGGACCCACCTCAGAACGCGATCGCCATCGAGCTTCATTTCGTACCTACCTCCCCGGTCAGCATCGGCCGTTTGTCGGCGGTCAGCAACCCTCGCAGAGCTTGTTGGACCGAACCGCTTGGACTGTTCTGCAACTTCGGTTCCAGGCCGTTGCCTGTCGACCACCCGATCGGGTACCCCTGCTCGCGTGGACGACCTTTCGCTAGACGACGAGACCCGGGCCCTTCTTCAACGCTACGGCTTCGACCGGCCAACCTTCGAGGCGCTCCGCGCGCGCCTGAGGGCGGGCGAGGCGAGCCCGGAGAGCAACCGGATCGCGGGCGAGGTCGAGCCGCCGGCGCCGGGCGACGTGCGGCCGCTGCCCGCGCTGGGGACCCCCGAGCGCGCCGCCCTGACCGAGCGCGGCCTCGCGGCGATCCGCGAGGGCCAGGTGGGCGTGGTCACCCTGGCCGGCGGGATGGCGACCCGCTTCGGTGGCGTCGTGAAGGCCGCGGTGGAGGCGCTCGAGGGCCACAGCTTCCTCGATCTCAAGCTGCGCGATCTCGCGAGCCTCGCCCGGCGCGCGGGCGGCGGGCGCATCCCGGCCTATCTGATGACGAGCTTCGCCACCCACGACGCGGTCACCGCGCTCGGCGCCGAGCTCAGCTCCGCCGAGGCGCCCGTCCAGGCGTTCCCGCAGTTCATCTCGCTCCGCCTCACGCCGGAGGGGGACCTCTTCCGCGACGCCGACGGCGGGCCGAGCCCCTACGCGCCCGGCCACGGCGACCTGCCCTTCGCGCTCCAGCGCGCGTCGATCCTCGACGCGTTCCGCGCCAACGGGGGACGCTGGCTCTACATGTCGAACGTCGACAACCTCGGCGCGACGCTGGACCCGGCCGTGATCGGCGCCCACCTCGAGTCCGGCAAGAAGGCCACCGCGGAGGTCGTGCGCAAGCTGCCGGGCGACAAGGGCGGTGCGCCCGCGCGCGTCGACGGCGTGCTCCAGATCGTCGAGGCGTTCCGCTTCCCGGAGGGGTTCGATCAGGACCGGGTCGAGGTGTTCAACACCAACTCCTTCGTGCTCGACGCCGAGGCGCTCGCGCAGGGGTTCGACCTCTCGTGGTTCGCGGTGCAGAAGGCGGTCGACGGGCGTCCCGCGGTCCAGTTCGAGCGGCTCGTGGGCCAGGTCACCGCGTTCGTCGACAGCGGCTTCCTCGAGGTGCCCCGCAGCGGGGCCGACGGGCGCTTCCAGCCCGTCAAAGACCCTTCCGAGCTTGAGCAGCGACGCCCCGAGATCCGGGAGCTCCTCACGGCGCGAGGGGTGATCTGATCGCCCGCCGGATCCCGTGGCTCGCGCTCGCCCTGCTCGTCGGCTGCGACGAGCCGGACCCGGCGAGCGGCGAGGTCGGCTGCGGCTTCGAGGAAGCGTCGCACGAGCTCAGCCAGGCCGCGGGGCCGCTGTTCCACGGGGTCGCCCTCGTCGAGCGTCCGGGCGGCGCGCTCGCGGTGTGGAGCGACCGCGGGGGCCTCTACGCGCGCGGCCTCGACCCGGCGGGGCGGCCGACCGACGCCGCGCGCCGGCTCGGCGCCTCGTGCGAGGGCGGGCTCGCGACCGCGCTGGATGGCGAGCGCGCGGTGATCGCCTGCGCGCGGCGGGGCGACCCCGATCGGGACCGGCCTGGATCGGTCGCGCTGCTCGACGACGCGGGCGCGACCCTCGCTACCTTCGGGCCGGTCGGCCTCGGCGACGCGAACGGCGGGGTGAGCGTCGCGGCGCAGGGCGGGCGCGTGGTGGTCGGCTACCGCGACGTCGACGGCTCGAGCGCGCGCGCGATGGTCGCCGACCTGATCGCGGGCGAGCCCTCGGAGCCCCGCGCCATCTCCTCCGAAGGCACCCACGCCTCGGCGCCGGCCCTCGCCTTCGTCGGCTCGACGCTGCACATGGCGTGGACCGAGTCGTGGCTGAACGGCGACGCGCCTACCGGCCACCTCCTCGCCCAGCGCGAGGGTGATCCGCCTCGGCCGTCGCTCCGCGTGTCGGGCTTCGACGTGCGGACCTCGCTCGCGGCCGACGGCGAGCGCGCGATCGTGACCCTACGGGATCAGCGGCCCCGCGGCGCGTCGTTCCGCTCGTTCACCGGGCACCTCGACGAGGCGCTGCGGCTCGAGGAGGACCACCTCCACAGCCCGAGCCGCGCGGACGCGCCTGAGGCCCGGCCGGAGGTGCTGCGCTGCGGCGAGCACCGCTTCAGCGTGGCCACGCGTCAGTCGAGCCGCGGCGTGACCATGGTGACGCTGCGCCGGCTCGGGCCCGACCTCGATCGCGCGGAGGACGAGCAGCAGATCTACGAGTACCACCGCCGCTTCCCCCTCGCGGCCGCCGCCTGCGTCGACGACCAGCTGCTCGTCCTGGTGGGCGAACGCCAGACCGAGCGCCAGCCCACGCCCCGCCTCACCACCTACGCCCTGCGCTGCGCCCCCGGCCGCGAGCACGCGCGCACCCCACCGTAGGCGACCCTCGCCTTACAGCCTTACACTGCGCGGCCCCCCACCAAGCCTCGCGCGACCGACCTGGTCTCCAAGCCATGACGAGAACGACCCCCTTCCTCACCGCAGCGGCCTTCCTCGGCCTCACCCTCAGCGCCGCCGGCGCGTCCGCCATCGCGGCCCGCGATTACTCCCGGACCCTGGTCATGCATCAGGACGAGATGCGCGCCTGCGCGGGCGACGCGCGCGGTGAGGTGACGATCGAGCTCACCATCAGCCCGCGCGGCGCGCTGACCGGCGGCCGCGTGACCGAGTCCGCGAGCCGCGCGACGCGCGCGATGGGCGAGTGCGTCCTGCGCGAGGCGCGGGGCTGGACCTTCGCGAGCAGCACCTCGGGAGGCGGCGGCGCCTACCTCCTGACCGCCACGGACGAGTCGGTCCAGGTGCGCCGGGCGCCCCGCGCGCGCCGTTGATCTTCAGCGGCGGAGCGCGTCGCCGCGCAGCCGATAGGTCGCGGCCCGGTCCTGCCACGGCAGGAGCAGCGGCTCGGCGGAGTCGTTCTCGGACGGAGCGAACCGGTAGCTCGACGCGTCCCAACCCACCGCGCGGCCGGGCGCGATCTGGAGGCGGCCGCCGCGCGTGCTCACCTGGTTCTCGATGCGCGACGAACCCTGACGACGCGCGACCTCGACCTGGAGCAGGCGGGGGAAGCCGCGCGGCCGGAGCTGGTGCACGAGGAGCACCTCGCGCTGCACGTCGCCGAAGGTCTGCCGCACCCGGAACAGGAGCTCCGCGCGGCCGTCGCCCGTGACGTCCGCGGCCGAGACGTCGAGCAGGTCTGCGTCGGAGCTGGCCGGGACCTCGTAGTGGAGCCACGAGGTGCCGCCCTGGATGCCTGGGCCGACCGCGACGAGCCGCCGGCCGTAGACGAGCACCCGCTCGGGCTCGGGGCCGCCCGCGAGGTTGGCCTCGAGCCGGAACCGCGGCCGCGCGCCGCGCCCGATGCCCTGCTGGCGTCGGTAGGCCACCAGGAGCTGATCGAGGGTCGGCGCAACCGGCCCGCGCTCGACCGGCGCGCTCCCGACCGACTGCGCGGAGGCCGGCCCCTGGGCGGCGGGCTCTTCCGACGGAGGCCGGTAGCGCGGGTTCGGGCGCTCGCCCGTCCGCGCGAAGCGCTGCCCATCCCAGCGGTAGCGGCGCGATCGGACCGGGCCCCACGGCAGGAGCATCGGCTCCACGTCGGAGGCCGGCGTCTCCCGGTAGCTCGCGGCGTCGAGGCCCTCGGCGCGGTGGGCGCTCACCTCGATCTCCGGGAGCGCTCGGCCGCGGCCGCGCAGCACGCGCGCGCGCGCCTCGACCGAGCCGCCGCGGATCGCCTTGCGCACCTCGACCGCGAACATCGGCCGCATCTGCTCGCTCGCGAGGTCCATCACCTGGAACAGGTCGCGCTCGCCCTGGCCGTTGCGCTGCCGGACCACGAGGATCAGCTCGGCCTTGCCGTCGCCGGTCAGATCGCGGAGCTCCGCCGAGCGCACGTCGGACGCGCGGTCGATCGCGAGCTGGTGGTAGGCGTAGCCGCCGCCCGGGACGCCCGGCCCCGTCACGAGCACGTAGCGGTCGACGAGGTAGACCCGCTCGGGCTGCGCGTCGCCGCGGACGTCGCCGCGGAGCTCGTGGGTCGGGCGCGAGGCGCCGAGACCGCGCTCGTTGAGGAACGCCTCGAGCGCGCCGGCCGCGCCGCCCGAGGGCATCAGCGGCACCAGGTTGTCGAGGTGGCTCGCGTCGACGTCGACGAGCGAGGGCTCCGACTCGACCACCGGGTGGGCCTCGCTGTCCACGTCGCGCAGGCGGATCGAGCCGCGCGCGTGCTCCCAGTCGCGCCCGCCGGGGATCGCGCGGAACGGGATAAACGCCTCGATCACGTAGCCGCCGCGCGCCGGCGCCTCCACCACCTGCGCGCCCCGGATCGGCCGCGGCCGGCCTCCGTACGACCGGGCGAGGCCGGCGGTGGCCGCGCTCCGGCCGCTCACCCCGGCGAACAGATAGATGTCCGACACCGCGCGTCGCCGGCCCGCGCCGGTCGCCAGCGTGAGCACCACCGCGTCCTCGCTCGCGCCCGGGCTCGACGTCCGCACCAGCCGGTCGTCCGAGACCTCGGCCACCACGTAGAGCCCCGCGTCGTCGTGGCCGAGCGCGAACCGCATCGACGCGTCCGCGCCGCGGCCGACCGGGGTGAGCTCGGCGCCTCGCCAGTCGCGGGCCGAGCCATCGACCCGGACGCTCTCGATCCGGTGCACGCGGATCCCCGCGGCCTGGGCGCGCGCCCCGTCGGGTGCGGCGGTGAGCAGGAGCAGCGCAGCCGCCGCGATGAAGCACATCTCACGCATCGGGAGGCGGGAAAATACCATCGCGGCGGCTTGGACGTCGCGGGCCGCCGAATGTTCGCCGAGAGGCCGCCTC
>JAUHXR010000004.1 GCA_030426845.1 Polyangia bacterium
GCGACCAGAGCGTGCTGCCAGCGCGAGGGTTCGAACTCCAGCGACTCGCACGCGGAGCACGGGTCCACATCGCCGTCGTACACGAGCTCGGCCGGCTCACCCGGTCCCAGCACGACCCACCCGTCGCTCGGCAGCTGATGAAGGCGCATCTGCCGAGTCTATCGCCAGTCCTGTTGACGAGGCCGCCGAGCCAGCGAGAGTCTGTGTTGCAACTCCGGCAGAGGACAGAACGAGAATGGCTGACGACTGGACCAGCATGGCCGACGGGCAGCGCTTCTGGTGCGCGCGCACCTGGGAGCACGGCATCGAGACGTGGAGCGGGAAGCTCGGCGCCAAGGGCGGGCGCATCCACGTGAAGGCGACGTCGGAGCCAGCGGAGCAGCTCGCCCGCGTCATCGCGGAGAGAGCCGAGCAAGGCTTCGAGCCTGCGCCGCCGCCTCCGTCGTTTCCGAGCGAGCGGAAGCTGAAGAAGCCGCGCTGGCGCGCGCGCCTCGACGTCGATCCTCGCTATCGGGGAGCGAGCAAGGTGGAGACCGCGATCCTCGACGAGGAACCCAAGCGGCTCGATCGGATCTTCTCGAAGAAGCAGGCCGGGGTGATGGTGCGTCCTCGGCCCGAGTGGGAAGGTGAGCCCCCGGAGCCGCCCCTGTTCTTCGAAGCGGCCGCGGCGAGAGTAGAGCTGCTGGATGTGTTCCTCGCGCACGGCGCGGACCCACGTGTCGTCGTCGACGGAACCACGGCGCTCCACTTCGCGGCGGGAAACGCCCGGGTGCAATGTGTCGAGCGCCTGGTCGAGGTCGGTGCATCGGTGAATCAACGCGACGCCCACGGCGCCACGCCACTTCACGAGGCGGCGGGTGGGCGCGGCGGTGAGCCGATCGTGCGGGCGTTGGTCACGCTGGGAGCCGAGCCCGGCGCCGTGGACGAAGGGGAGCGCACTCCGCTGCACCGCGCGATTCAGCACGGCATCCGCCGCGGCAACGTCGACGCGGCGCGGGCGCTGATCGAAGCGGGTGCTCCGCTCGATGTGCGAGACGGCGACGACATGAGCCCACTCGAGCTCTGTCGCGACCTTGGTCGTCGGTTCCCGAGCTCGGGTTGGCAGGCCATCGAAGCCATGTTGCTCGCCGCGGGTGCACGGGAGGCGAGCGGCTCCCCTGTCCGCGACGAGCTGATCGAGCTGATGACGCTGCTCGACCAGCCGATTCCTCTGCCGCCCGCGAACCTGGTGGAGGCCTGCGAGCGCGGCGACTTGGCGAGTGTCGAAGCGATGCTCGAGGACGGCGCGGACCCGAACGGGTTCGATGTCGCGGACGGGCGCTATCCGCTCGCCGTCGCGACGAGCCGTGGTCACGCCGAGATCGCCGCGGCGCTGCGACAGGCGGGTGCCGTCGAGCCGGCGACGCCGGTGTGGCCGCCTCCGACCGAAGCCAGACTGCTCGCGGCGGCCGTGGGTGCCCAGGTCGCGAGCGCCCTGGGGCCGGCCATCGACCTGCTCGTGGAAGCGCCACCGGAGCCGACGTCGCCTGATCCGAGCGTCGTGGAGCGCTGCCTCTCGCTCATCCCCCAACTCGAGGTCGCCACCCTCGAACGAGCGCGTGTCGGCAGCTCCTCGATCCTCGAGCTCGGCTGCCTCCATGGCTTGCGGTCAGTCGTCGACGCTCTCTTGGACGCAGGCGTGCGTGCGAACGGGCATGACGCGCTCCGAGCAGCGGGGGCTGGTGGCGACGTGCACATCGTCCGGAGCCTGCTCCAGCATGGAGCCGACCCGAACCCGTCCGACGACTACGGCTCGGCCCTGCACGCCGCGGCCCGCGCCGGGAGCCTCGATGCCGTGCGGGCGCTCGTCGAGGCGGGGGCGAACGTCGCGCACCGGACGAACGGTGGGCACACCTCGCTCAACGAGGCGTCCGGAGCGCAGCGCAACGCGATTCGTAGGTTCCTCCGCCAGCACGTTCGCCCGCGCGCGGCCGTGAAGCTCCACGAGCGCAAGCGCATGTTCGTGCCCCGTGAGCGCAGAGGCACCGCGGACCGTGATGAAGTCGGGCGCGTGCCGCGCATCGCCGGAGCTCGCGCTGGGATCGAGGCAGTCGCGGACGTCCTCGCAGGAGGCCACCCCTACGAACGCGACCTGCTCGGCTCACGCGTGTCCGGTGTCACGCACGGAGTGTTCGTCATCCAGCTCGTCGACTCTGCGTGGACGTTCCTGTTGCCGACCGGGTCGACGGCGACGATCGACGACCTACCGCCGCGGCTCGCGCGGTCGCTCGATACCGACGCGTTCCTGCGTCATCGCGACCGCCAGGTCGTGCTCCGGTTCGCGGGCGCGAGCACTCCCGTTTCCTGCGACGACTCGTTCTTTGAAGAGGCCGGCGTCTGGTTGCCTCCGGTCAAGACCGCGGGTGACGAGCCAGGAGACCGCGGGGACGTGCACGAGCTTCATCTCTACGGTCTGGAGCGCGACGCGATCGCGCGGATCGATCGGGTAGTGCTCCGTCCCTAGCTATCGCTGCCCCTCGTCGAGCTCTCTTCCCGAGTCGAGTCTATTCCGAGGTCATGAGCCAGAGCTGCCGCCCGTTGGTGTCGACCGAGCCCAGCCACTTGCGCATCGCTTGGAGAAGCTCGTCCGAGCCGTCGTAGCTCGCGATGAGGGCGAGGACCTCTTCCGGGTAGGGTTGCGCGAACGAGCCGTCGTCGACCTCGACGTAGTCTGCGTGGGCGAGCTGCACCCCGAGCGACTCGCCGAGGCTCTCGTGCTCGAAGCGAGGGTGAAGCTCGCCGTCGGTCGGGAACTCGAGGCGGTTCGGTCGACCCAGCTCGGCTTCCGTGGCGAGCGCGAAGAACTTCAGGAGCATGTCGATCTCATCTTCTTGAATGCCTTCTGCATCAGCTTCTCGTTCTCCTTGCCGTACTTCGAAGTGGAGAGCGGCGCCCACTTCTGGATCTCGGGCTGCCGCGATGACGGGCAGGACGCGCTGTACCCGTTGATCGTCGAGATCGACCAGGATGCCCGGGAGGAGTACCGGACCTTGATCCGAGGCGAACCGGAACGGGTCGGGGAGGGTCGCTTTCGGAGCTCGGGGAAGCACACGAAGAGCGGTCCTCGGGACGGTGGGCGAGACGGCGCTCAGGTTCCGCGTCGGCACAAGGGCTGAGTCGCGGGCCGGTGTTTCACTCCGAAGCGGCTCGGCTCATGGAGCGACCCCTAGAACCTATCGCCGACGCGGTTGCACGGCGCGGCGAGATCGTGGCCCGCTTGGGGTGCCCACTGCCCGCCGCTGTCGCCGAGCTGATCACGAGCGATGCCTGGCCCGAGTTCTACGGGGCTCGATGCCGTGCCAGGGATCGCTCGGCATGCGGAGAGGTTCTATTCGCTGTCGGCAGATCAAGGAGCCGCGCTTGAGAGGTGGCGGCGAGGCTGAGCCGTAGTTCCGCCGCGATTGGCTTGCGCCATCGGGCTCAGCTCGGCTCGCTACGCCGAATCACGAACGCAACTGGACCGCGAACACTCGGGATCTCGACCTCCCTCAGCGCGGCCTCGACATCAGCTTCCAGGGACTTGCTCGTCGAGAGCTCAACCCCAGAGTCAGACAGCTCGACGTGAAGCTCGACGCCTCCGTCGGGGAGGTTCGCGATGAGCCGCTTGATGTAGTCGCCGAGCACTTCGATCTCGATCGCTGCGCGCAGTTGCCCGTCGGGGGTCAGGAGCTCGATCTCCTCTGGGTTTCGCACTCCCCCCGCAGGCAAGTACTGGCCCTCACGGAGGTGTTCCACTCGGAGTCCGTGCCCGCCATGAGCTGCGGCGAGCTCGTAGGACGTGCCATCGACCAGGGCCTGCTGCACGGCGGCCCAGGTCTCGTCACGCGCGAGCAGCGCGAAGCCGTCCTCCCTCAGGAGGACTTGGTCTGCCTCCTGACCCGTCGCGACGAGTAGCATGGCCCCCGAAAGCGCCAGCCCGGCGGCTCCCGGTTTGGAGATGGCAGCCGGACCTTCCTGGCCGGGAGTCCAGACGAGGTGCCCGTCCGCGCGCGGTGCGCGACTGCAGATCAGCGCGAACGCGGCGCCCGGCGGTAGATCTTCGAAGGCCTCTGCCACGCTCGGGCCGGTTCCAGGACGCGCACTGAGGACTACGGTGTCGTTCTCCAGCACGACCGAGAGCGACGGCAGCACGATACGGGCGACGCTCGACAACATGCTCTCGCCGTCGCGCCGCGAGACGACGCTCGCGCGATCGCGATCGGAAACGAGAGGGAACGGGAACTCGCGTGTGACCTCGCCGAGCCGAGTCAGAACTCGTGCGACGCTCGTGGCGCGGGCCAGCTGGATCTCGTCGGCGAACAGGAGCGTGCCGACGAGCGCATCCTCGGGGATCCCGAGCTCCGGATTGCCGCCGTACCAGCCGTAGCCGACGCCGCGCACCTTCGGGTCGAGGAAGCCTCGTGGTCCGAACTCCGTGATCCCGCCGTCGTCCACCAGACGGCCGTTGGTCGCGAATCCCCGCACCAGCGCGAGGAACGACCGCAGGACCTTGCGAACCTCCTCCTCGGATTCTCGTCTCCGCAGGCGCACGGCGATCGCGATCTCGCGCTGACCGTAGGCGCGCAGACCGTCGCTCACCTCGAGCACGTAGCCGAGCGGGGAGTCGTCGGTCTTGCCGAGTAGACGGGAGAAGAAGCTCATCGGGAGGCGTCCTGTGGAGGCTCGCTGGCCAGCTTGCGACTGATGAACTCCAGCTTCGAGTCCGAGTGGACGTCGCCCGGGTCGACCTCGGCTAGACGCAGCGTACCCGTCGCCAACTGAATATCGATGGCGGTCCCGGCCTCGTCGCGGCGGCAGGTGACGCGCTCGATGGTCTGACCACGAAGATCGTACTCATCCGCGAGCTCTACTTGGGTGCAGCCCTCGTAGTCCTCGAAGATCCACTCGTAGCCCTCGTCATCCAGCGAGCCCCAATGGCCCAGCCACGCCCCAAGGTATGCATGAAAGCGTCCTCCGCTCTCGAAGCGCCCGAGGAGCTTCTCGGGCAGGTCGTCGTCGTAGAAGACGATGAGGGACGCCACGACCTCGCCCTTCGCTTCGATGACCTCGAAGTGTTCGTCTTGGTATCCGTACGGCGCAGTATCCGCCCCGTGGCCGCGGAGAAGTCGCTCGATGTCGTGGCCGGCCTCGCAAGATACGAGGGCTCGCTCGTAGGCGTAGAAGAGTCGTTCGGAGGTCTTCCCCCCGCAGTCCGCACAGTCAGCTCCGGCTCGCGCGTAGTCCGGAACATGCGGAAGCTGCTCCATGTCGGATTCGACCTCGACGAGCCTTCCCTCGGCCACACGACATTTGCAGTGGAAGTCCTTCCCGCACGACGAACACTGCGTGTAGCCGTAGCCCCAGGGTTGATCCGGCGAGAGCGGACCACCGTTCTGCGGCTGTCGTCGCGGCCGGAAGGGGTACTCGTCACCGAGCTTCATCTCGAGCATGTGACTCGTGTCGCCGAAGTACGTGTCGACACGCATCTCACTCGGCGTCCCGCAGCGGGGGCACGTCATCTCGAGCGTGACGGTGTTGTATGTGCCCATGGTCAACGAGGATAGACGGCCACGAGCGTGTCGGCCGCCTCAGCGCTACCCGGATCTCGCTCCGGCATGGTCAGAGCCGGGCGGGCCGCTTCGTGGTGTCGTGCGTCTTGAAGATGGCGGGCCTCCAGTCGTGGATGCGGAAGCACATGTCGGGCGCTGTGCTGATGGCCCAGAAGACCTCGCCGCCAGTGGCTGGGTCGTTCTCGAGCTCGAACGCGACCGTGGTGCCATCCACGCGAGGCTCGTTGATGAACGTGGGCGGCCACTCGGACTTCACGAGTGCGGCGGGATTCGAGCGGAGTAGACAACGCTTGAGCTCGAGGATGTGCCATTCGTCCGCTGGCCCGGAGACGGTGAGGCCGGTGGCGAATCGGCTGCCTCGTCGACGCCACTCGTGGTCGGCCAGGATGTAGAGCAAGCTGACGAGCGTCCGCCCGTCCGCGAGCTCGGCGCGGAGCTTCGGCTTGATGCTGAGGCCGACGCTATCCATCGACCTCGTCGCTCCGGAACAGCAGCTCGAGACCCAGCAGGTCCCCTTCTTCCGAGAAGTCCGCGACCACATCCGGTCCACGGTAGTTGTCGAGGTCGTGCCCGATGCCGGTCACGTACGCTTTGGGTTGGTCGAGTTCGCCCGCCTCGCCGCGCACGCGGTGGTGCCGATCAAGACGGTGAGAAGGACGATGGCGGACCGGAGGTGGGGGTACATCTCCATCGCGGTTCGAATCAGGGCCCAGTCAACGTTACATGTCAACCTCGCATCCTCCCGGTCGAGCTCCCCAGCGAGCGGCCCTCGATGTCGGTCGGTCGTGGCTGATTACCTCACCCCTCGGCCTGGACGGCGTCGTTGTACGCAGTGAGTTCGGGCCCCACGAGCGGCTCCGCGGCGACGAAGGTGCCGGCCTCCCAGAAGTACCGGTTTGCTCGGTGAGCGTACCTCCCGATGGAAGGTGCGCGAGATCGATCGGGTTCTGGCGCCGGCGAGCCCCAAGCGGGCCGCCGCGATCCGCGTGGAGCTGCGGCATCAGGCGCAGGACCTCGCCGCCGGCGTCGAGCCGGCCACGCGCGTGCGTCTCGGGCCTGCCGCGCTCTCGTGGCTCGCTTCGAAGCGCCCGCGCTGAAGGCGAGCACGCGTAGGCTCTACGCGGACACGCTCGATCTGCACATCTCGCCGACGCTCGGCGCCTTCTTCGTCGACGCGATCACGAGCACGGACGTCGTCGCCTGGCGCGACTCCCAGACGGCGAAGCCGGTCACGGTCAACGGCAGGCTCCGCATCGTCTCGGCGCTGAAGTGGTCGGATATCGACGAGGAGCGGAAGGTCATCCGCTTCGAGCGGGCGCAGGTCCGCAACACGGTGGACTCGACGAAGACGGACATCGTGAAGGAGGTGCCGCGGGTGCCGCAGCTCACGAAGGTCCTGCAAGCGCACCGCCGTGCGCTCATCGCCCATCAGGCCCCCGGCCTGAGCGAAGGCTGGGTGTTCCCGCCCCGAGTGGGCACGCTGCTCCAGCCGTCGTCGCTCCGCACGCCGCTCGCGAAGGCGTGCGCTTCGGCGAAGGTCCGCGTCATCAGCCCGCACGGGCTCCGCTACCGCTTCAACCACGCGGCGAAGCGCATCGCGGAGCGCGACGTGGTCCGCTCGATCACGGGGCACATCACCGACGAGATGACGACGCACTACGACTGGGTGCGCGAGCACGAGAAGCGGGGCGCCGTCGCCTCGGTGGCTCGTCTTCTGTGCGCCGGAGGTGGGGACGCTGGTGGGGACGGAGGCCCCGACGAGAAAACGGCCGACTGAGCGTCTTGCTCAGTCGGCCGTAGTCACATCAGAGCTCTTGAGCGGGCGAACGGGCTCGAACCGTCGACATTCAGCTTGGGAAGCTGACGCTCTACCAACTGAGCTACGCCCGCTTGATCCCTCGAAAGGGCCCGATGAGTTACCCCAGCCCCCGAGGGGCGTCAAGCGTGTTCGGCTCAGGCCGAGCCGCAGGGGGTGCCGGTGCGCTCGGCGCAGAGGACGGCGCGGAGCTGATCGAGGCTGGGGCGGCGCGCGGGGTAGTACTCGAGGCTGCGCCACAGGGTCGTCCAGAGCGCCGGAGGGAGGGTGCGGACGGCGTCGAGGGTGTCGAAGGCGCGGCTCCGGGCGGCGCGGTGGAGCTCGGTCGTGGTCAGGTCGTGGGGGCGGAACACCGGGGCGCCGAGGAGGAGGTGGACGCCGGTCAGCGCGAGGCCGTAGAGGTCGCTCGCCGCGCTGAGCGCGCGGGCGCTGAGCATGCCCTCCGGGGCGAGGTAGCCCGGCGTGCCGAGGAGGCTGCCGTCGAGGGTGATGCGCTCGCCTTCGCCTCCCGGCGCGAGGACGAGGCCGAAGTCGAGGAGCCGGGGCTCGAGGCGCGGGGCGTGCGGGTCGAGCATGACGTTGCCAGGCTTCACGTCGCGGTGGATGAGGCCCGCGGCGTGAGTCGCGGCGACGGCATCCGCAAGGGGCTCGAGGATCGCTAGGACGCGGTCCAGGGGCTGCGGGCCGGTCCGCTCGACGAGCTCGCGCAGGTTCACGCCGCGCAGCAGCTCCATCGCGTAGTACGGGCGGCCGCCCACGTCGCCGTGGTCGAGGACGCGGACGATGTTGGGGTGCTCCAGCGCGGCCATCGCGGCGACCTCGCGCGCGAAGCGGGTGGCGGAGCCCTCGAGCTCGTGGTGCGCGCTCAGGACCTTGAGCGCGACGTCCGGGCCGCGGCGCAGCGGGGTCGCGCGGTAGACGGTCCCCATGCCCCCTTCTCCGAGCCGCTCGCGCAGGAGGTAGCGGCCGAAGAAGGCCGGCAGGACAGGGCCGGTGGTGCGCCGCCGAGGCAGGCCCCTCGCGGGGGTCTGCCGGTCGGACACGGTCGTCTCGGTGCTCATGGCCGGAGCGGGAAGGGAGGAGGGCGGCGGCGTCGGGCTAGGGAGGGGTGGCGCCGCCGCCCTCCGGGGGAACGTTTGGGGAGGGAATCGCCTCGCCTCGTCGGACCCACGGAGGGCCGGCTCGGCTTGGCTCTCTGCCCTATGCACCCCCGACCGCCGGGTTTCGTTCCCGGCCGCGTGATCTTTCTCGGCGACCGGAGGAACTGCAGGGGACGGCGGCGGGGACGCATCGGCTCTGATGATTCCGATGCCTCGCCCGAGGTCGGGGTTCAGCCCGCGCCGGGTCGGGTAACCGCGGCGGAACGGGGGGCGGGCCGGATCGAGGGAGCCGAGGTCGCGGCGATCGCGGGCTCACGCCGATCCGCTTGCGGCGCCGCTCAGTCCTCGCCCATGAGGTCGTCGAACGCGCGGTCGATGTCGTCGCGGCCCATCGCCGCGGAGGCCGCCGGGACCTCGACCTGAGGGCGGCTCAGCGCGTCGATGTGCGAGCCCACGTTCCGGAAGCCCGGCTCGCGCTTGGCGACCTTCTGGTAGTAGTAGAGCGCCTCCTTCGGGTCGCCGAGCATCTCGTAGGCGCGGCCGAGCTCGAAGTAGAGGCCGAGCTCCTCGCGGTCGGTCTTCTGGTCCGCGTAGAGGCCCTTCTTGAAGTGGGCGATCGCCTCGGAGACCTCGCCCTTCTCGAGCAGGCACAGGCCGATCATCGTCTCGGAGATGCAGATGCGGTGCGGGTTCGCGAGGCAGAGGCGGAACTCGCTGATCGCGTCGTCGAGGAGGCCCATCTCCTTGTAGGCGATGCCGAGATCGAAGTGGGTCTCGGTGTCCTCCACCCCGACCTGCGCCTCGACGCCGGCCTTGAACTGGGCGAAGACCTCCTCGACGTCGAGCACGTCGCTGCCCGCCTGGGTGTCCTCGATCTCGCCGAAGTCCTGGGCGAGCTTCTCCGCCAGCTCGAAGCTCTGGTCGAGGTCGATCTCGGCGCTCGAGCGCGAGGCCGCGTCGAGGGCGCGCGCGGCGAGGCTGTGCACCTCGTTGAGCTTCTCGGTGAGCAGCGGGTGGCTCGGGAAGGTGCTCAGCGCCTCGGTCAGGCTCGCGCGCGCCTCCTCGAGGAGACCCTGCGCGATGAAGAACTCCGCCTCCTCGAGGATCTCCTCGACCTCGCCCGGCGGCATCGACAGGCGCTGGCTCGTGTCGGCCATCACCTGGCCGGGGGTCGACGGCCGCAGCGGGACGTCGTCGAACTCCTCGGGGCTCATCGGAGCGAGCGGGTCGAGCGAGAGGGCGCCCGACGGCGGCGGCACCATGACGCCCGACGGTGGCGGGACGACCACCCCGCTCGGCGGGTGGGCGATGACCCCGCTCGGCGGCGGGACCGCGCGGCGCGGCGGCGCGTCCAGCGCGGGCGCGTCGGTGACCGTGCCTCCGTCGAAGCCGTCGTCGAAGTCGGCCCCCGGATCGGCGTAGGCCGGAGGCGCGGGCTCGTCGTCGACGAAGAACACGTCGTCCTCGTCCGCGTCCACCGACTGCGCCGGCAGGTCGTCGGCGGTCGCGGGGGCCTCCGCGACGGGGAGCACGCTCGGCATCTGCTCGAGCCGCGCGAGGGCCTCCGCGTGCCCCGGGTCGAGGTCGAGCACCTGCCGGAGGTAGAGCTTCGACGCGGTGCTCTGGTCGGTCGTGAGGACGTCGGCGAGGGCGAGGAGCTGGGCGATCGCGTCCTCGACCTTTCCTTGATCGATGTAGAGGTCCTTGAGCCGCTCGCGCGCCTCGACGTGCACCGGGTCGATCTCGAGCACCGCCTGGAGCTGCTCGGCCACCTTGGCCTTGAGCCCGTAGCGCATGAACACGTCGCACTCGGTGAGGAGCCGCGCGATCTGGGCTTCGCGCTGGACGTCCGGCGGGACGCTCGGGCGGACCGAAGGAGCGGGCTCGACGATCTCGGCGCCGGCGGGGGCCTCGAAGCTCGCCTCGGCGGGCGGGGGCGGCGGGGCGGACGACGTGATCGCGATCTCGATCGCGTCGGCGTCATCGTCGTCCTCGTCGACGAGGAGGACCTCCTCCTCCTCGGCCTCCTCGACCTCGTAGACCTCGACGATCTCGTCGTCGATGTCGTCGATCTCCTGGACGACCTCGACCTCGGGGGCGCCCGGGGAGACGACCGCGCTGGCCGGCGGCTGGATGTCGCGGCGCACCGGCTTGGCCGGCTCCTCGGCGTATCCGGCGAGGGCCTGCCGCGCCTCGCGGTCGCCCGGGTCGAGCTCGAGGATGCGCTGGAGCACCTTCGCGCGCGCCTCGGCGCGGCCGGCCTCCTGGTGGATCCGCGCGACCTCCTTGTAGACGCTGACGGTCTTCGGGAGCTGCCCGAGCTGGTTGAACGCCTCGGCGAGCAGCTCGAGGGTCGCGATGTCCTTCGGGTCCGCCTTGAAGCAGAGCTGCAGCTTGCTCAGCGCGCGCTTGGGGTCGCTGCGCTCGAGGTAGAGCTGCGAGAGCTCGCGCGCGATCGCGACGTCCGCCGGGCGATGGTAGAGGAGACGCTCGGCGACCTTGATGTAGTCGTCGATGCGGCCCTGCTCCTTGAGCAGCCGCGCGCCCGCCTCGAACTCGGCCGCGGCCTCGTTCGTCTTGCCGGCCTTCGACAGGGCCTCGGCGCACTTGATCCGGACGGGGATGTTCTCCGGATCGAGCGACGTCATCTTCTGGAGCGTCGCCACCGCCCGCGCCATGTCGCCGCTCCGCGCGTACCCCGCCGCGACGTGCTCGTAGGTGCTGAGCGCGTCTCCGACGAGGTCGAGCATCTCGTACATCTCGGCCAGCTTCAGCTGGATGTCGAGGCGGGTCGGGTCGAGCTTGAGGATCTGCTTGTAGACCGCGAGGCCCTTGCTGAAGAAGCCCTGCTCGCCGTAGTGCGTGGCCACCCGCGCGTAGGTCTCGATCGCCTCCGAGCGCGAGCCCTTGCGCGTGTAGAGATCGCCGATCTTCAGCCACGTACGGACGTCGCTCGGATCCGACTGGACGATCTTCCGATACTCGGAGATCGCCTTGTCGTAGTTGCCCTTCGAGAGGTGCTTCTGCGCCGCCTCGAGGACCTTCGTACGGTCGACGCTCACGTGGCCGCGGGGCGCTCCTCCGCCGGGGTCGACGCGCGCGTGAACGGGCTCGGGCGCTGGGCGAGCCCGGGCTTCACGGCCGCCAACCGGTCGCAATCTCGAGGGATCGAGGGAGAACGCATGGGGTGGGGGGTGCTGGGCACACTCCGACGACCCGAGCCCGCGGTCCTTCTCGGAGCGGGTCGGGGGCCTTCATTTGCCCAGTGGGCGGAGTCTACGAGTCCCCCGAGAGGGGGGTCAAGCGGGGTGGAAGGGGGGCGGCTCAGCTCGCCCGCATGCGCTCGAGAAACTTGGTCGAGAGGCGCCCCGCCTTGAAGTCGGGGTGGCCCAGGATCTCGAGGTGGAGGGGCACGTTCGTGCGGATGCCGCCGATGAGGCTCTCGCGGAGCGCGCGCTCCATCCGCGAGACCGCGACCTGCCGGGTCGGGGCGTGGGTGATGATCTTCACGAGGAGCGAGTCGTAGTGCGAGGGGACGCGCCAGCCGCCGTAGACCCCGCCATCGACCCGCACGCCGGCCCCGCCGGGCGGGTGGTACTCGGTGATGAGCCCGGGCCAGGGGGCGAAGGTCTCGGGGTCCTCGGCGTTGATGCGGCACTCGATCGCGTGGCCGCGGAGCACGATCTCACGCGGGGCGCTGATGCCCTCGCCGCCCGCGATGCGGAGCTGCTCGTTGATCAGGTCGACGCCGGTGATCTCCTCGGTCACCGGGTGCTCGACCTGGATGCGGGTGTTCATCTCCATGAAGTAGAGCTCGCCCCGCTCGTCGAGGAGGAACTCCACCGTGCCCGCGCTGCGGTAGCCGCTCTCGCGCATCGCGCGCTCCAGCGTCGCGCTCATGTCCGCTCGCAGCTCCGCGCTCAGGGCGACGCTCGGCGCCTCCTCGAGGAGCTTCTGGTGGCGGCGCTGGATGGAGCACTCGCGCTCGCCGAGGACGCGCACGTCGCCCTCGCCGTCGCAGAGGACCTGGAACTCGATGTGCCGGGGCTCCTCGACGAAGCGCTCGAGGTAGACCTCGTCGCTCTTGAAGCCGGCGAGCGCCTCCGCCCGCGCCTGATCGAAGACCCGCCGGAGCTGGCCCTCGTCGCGGACGATCTTCATGCCGCGGCCGCCGCCGCCCGCCGACGCCTTGAGGATGACGGGGAAGCCGATCTTGGTGGCCTCCTCCACCGCGTGCTCGAGGTCGCGGAGCACCCCGGTGCCCGGGAGCATCGGGATGCCGAGGCGCTTGGCGAGCGCGCGGGCCGGCACCTTGGCGCCCCACTGCTTCATGTCCGCGGGGCTCGGCCCGATGAACACGAGGCCGCACTGCTCGCAGGTGTCCGCGAACTCGGCGTTCTCGCTCAGGAACCCGTAGCCGGGGTGGACCGCGTCGGCGCCGGTGATCTCGGCCGCGGCGATGATCGCCGGGACCTGCAGGTAGCTCTCGATGCTCGGGGCGGGGCCGATGCAGACCGCCTGGTCCGCGAGCCGCACGTGGAGCGACTCGGCGTCGACCTCGGAGTGGACCGCCACGGTGGCCAGGCCGAGATCGCGGCACGCGCGGATCACCCGGACCGCGATCTCTCCCCGGTTCGCGATCAGGACCTTCTTGAGCAAGTGCTAACCCTGCTTGACCTTGAAGAGCTTGTCGCCGAACTCGACCGGCTTGCCGTTCTCCACGAGGATCTCGACGATCTCGCCGGAGATCTCGGACTCGATCTCGTTCATGAGCTTCATCGCCTCGACGATGCAGAGCACCGTGCCCTTGGAGATGCGGGCGCCCACGTCGGTGAACGGGGCGGCGTCCGGCGAGGGGGCGCGGTAGAAGGTCCCGACGAACGGCGAGGTGATGTACGCGACGTCGGCCGGGTCCTCGGCCGGCGCGGCCGGCGCGGGGGGCGGCGCGGCGCTCGGCACCGGGGCGGCCGGGGGGGGCGGCGGCAGGGTCGCGGGGCCCGCGTGCATCAGCGGCGCGGCCGTCACCACCTGGGTCGGGGCGTCACCGCCGCGGCGCAGGAAGATGCGCTGCTCCTGGCCCTCGATCTCCAGCTCGCTCACGTCCATCTGCTTCATGGCGCGCATGAGCTCGCGAATCTGCTTCAGGTCGATGTCCATCCACGTACTCCGACGTCCTACGGGGAATCTCGCTCGGGCGCCCTGCAATAGTCGATGAGGCCCCGCAAGCCAAGCGCATAGCTGCTCGGCCCGAAGCCGGCGACCACCCCCACGCAGACCGGGGCGAGGGTCGAGCGGTGGCGAAACGGCTCGCGGGCCTGGGTGTTGGACAGGTGCACCTCGACGCAGGGGAGCCGCACCGCGGCGATCGCGTCGCGGATCGCGATGGAGGTGTGGGTGTAGGCGGCCGCGTTGAGCAGCAGGCCGTCGAAGGCGCCCTCGGCCTCCTGGATCCAGTCCACGAGCTGGCCCTCGTGGTTGCTCTGCCGGCTCTCGAGGGTCGCCCCGAGGTCGGCCGCGAGCGCGCGCAGGTCCGTCTCGAGCGTGGCGAGGTCGGTGGTCCCGTAGATCGCCGTCTCGCGCCGGCCGAGGAGGTTGAGGTTGGGGCCGTGCAGCGCGAGGACGCGGAGCGGCGCGCTCACTCAGGTCAGCTCGCTCAGGAGCTTGCTGCCCGCGGTGCGCAGGAGGAACCGGGCCTTGCCGTAGTTGCCCGTCGGCTCGAGCGTGACCGCGACGAAGTACTCCTCGTTGAGGAGCCGCATCACGGTGGTCATGTGCTCCGCCTGGACGGCGACCTCGGTCGCGCCGCCCGCCTCGAGGAGCTCCGCGGCCTTGCGGATGTCCTTGAGGATCACGCTGAACTCCATGCCCACCGTCTCGACGTCGGTGATGCCCGAGCTGTCGTCGCGGACGTAGTGGTCAACGGGGATGCCGTCGAAGCCCATGAGGAGACCGGCGACGCCGCCCTCGGTGCGTTCGACGACCTCTTGGAGCACCTCGCGGAACATGTCGTGATTCCCTCACGGACCGACCAGCGGGTCAAGTTCGGCGATCGCCGGGGCGTCGGAATCCGGGCGGCAGCGCGACTTGAGCCGGTCGATCAGAACTGCACGGGGTAGGTGACCACCAGGCGCGGCTCCGCGAAGGGCGGGACCTGCGCCCGACGTGCGGTGCGCGCGACGCAGGAGCGGCTGGCGGGGCTCGCCGCGAAGTCGCTCGGGACGAGGGCCGAGGTGGCCCGTCCGGTCGACGAGAAGGTGAGGCGGATCTGGGCGACGTGGCCCCGGGCCTCCGGCGCGCACTGGAGGAGGTCGGCCCGGATGGCGTCCATCGCCCGGGTCACGTCGGCGCGGGTCGGCAGGGCCGGGCGGTCGCCGGTGCGGGGCGCCGGGCGGGCGATCGGACCGTCGTCGATCACGGGCTCGTCGCGATGGACGGCGGGCCGGGGCGGCTCCGAGGTCGCGGGGCCGGCGGGGCGCTCGGCCTCCGCGCGGGCGGCTCGAACGGGCTCTCGCCGCGCGGTCCGCGCGACAGGGCGGGCGGCCGGCGGCTCCGGCGCCTCGACCGCTGGAGCCGCGACGGCTGGAGTCTCGACGAGCGGGGCGACCGCGACGGTCGACGCGCTCGGCTCCTCGAGCGCAGGCGCGGTCGGCATCGCGGCGGGCTGGGTGGCCGGCTGGGTGGCGGGGAGGGCCGGCTCGGGCGTCGCCGGCGCCTCGTCCGGGCGGGCGCTCGCGACCGGGGTTGCGTCGTCGGTGAGGCTCGGCCGCAGCGCGAGGGCGCCGATCAGGACGGTCGCGGCCACGCCGAGCGCGAAGCCGACGGCGCCCGGGACCCACGGGGAGCGCGCGCGCTCGGGCGGCGCCGGGACGCTCGTGGAGAGGTCGAGCACGAGGGGCGCAGGCGCGTCCAGCCCGCGGGTGGGCTGCGAGGGCGCCGCCTGGACGGGGGTGGGCTGGGGCGGGAGCCCGAGGCTCGGGCGCCGCGACGGCAAGGGCGGGGGCGCCGAGGTCAGCGGCTCGGCCGGCGGGATCGACTCCAGGATGTCGCCGGCCTCGAGCTCGAGCGAGATGCGGTCCAGGCTCGGCCGGTCCCGCTCCTCGGCTGCGTCCTCCTCCGGCACGGTGACCAGCCGGTGCATCTTGGGCAGCGGCGGCGCGCGCAGCGCGTGGTGCGGCGGCGGCGGGGCGGCGACGGCGGGGCGCGCCGGGGCGTCGCTCCAGACGCCCCGGACGCCGTGAGGGTCGAGCGCGGGCTGCCCGGAGGTGTCGTTCTTCTGCTGCAAGGAGTCCCCCAAAAGGATCAAGAGCGGATCATCACAGTGCGATCGGAACCGGCTGTTCGCAACCGATGAATCCGCTATTTGTATACGCGCGGTTTCCGCGGTCCTGAGGGGTCGGCGTACGGCAGGGCGCGGACGTCCTGGAGACGCCCGAGATCCTTGATGGAATCGCGTCGGCGAGGCCCGGCGACGCCGGCTCAGGCGCCGGCGGGGTCGGCCTGGGCGCCCTCGTCGTGAGCCAGGCTGGCCCGGCGATCGAGGCGTCGCTGGAGCGGGCAGTCGTCGCCGCAGGGGTGCTCGCCCACCGACTCGAGGGCGGCGCGCATCGCCGTCTCGGCCGCCTCGAAGAAGGTGAGGTTGGTCGCGATCACGTGGTCGGAGCCGACCCTCGCGCGCGCGCCGCTCCGCTCGAGCAGCGAAAGGGCGTCCGGGCGAACGCCCACGATGAACAGCTCGCGTCCGCTCGCCTCGAGCCGGTCCGCCGCCGCCTCGAGGGCGTCTACCGCGGTGATGTCGAGGCCACGCGCGCGTCGGATGCGCAGGATGACCACGCGCGCGCTCTCGTCCGCGACCACCTCGTCGAGCACGCTCATCAGCTCGCCCGCGGCCGCGAAGAACAGCTGGCCCTCGACGTTGATCAGGCGAACCGCGGAGCAGGCCCGCGCGCGCGCGGTCGGGTCCTCGAAGCGCAGCTCCACCACGTGGCCATCGCCGCTGAACACGATCTCGTGGACCGACAGGAGGCGCGCGCGGCGCAGGTAGAGGACGAGGCTCGTGAGCACGCCGAGGTAGACCGCGTAGTCGAGCCGGAGCAGCCACGTGCCGGCGACCGTGATGACGAACGCGGCCGCGTCGGACGGCCGCGCCTTGAGGATGCGGCGAATGCGGCCGACGTCGACGAGGTCCACCGCGACCACGAGCAGCAGGCCGGCGAGCGCGGCGAGCGGGGTGAAGTTGATCGCGGGGCCCAGAAACAGGAGCGCGCAGAGCGTGAAGACACCGCTCAGCGCGGGCCCGAGCCGGGTGCGCCCGCCCGAGATGTGCGCGAGCGCCGAGCGCGAGAGGCTGCCGCTGCCGGTGTAGCCGCCGAAGAACGCGGCGGTCAGGTTCGACAGGCCCATGCCCAGGAACTCGGTGCTGAGCTCGAGCCGCTGGCCCGTCCGCGTCGCGATCGCGCGGGCGACGGCCGACGACTCGACGAGCGAGAGCACGGTGGCCGCGATCGCGACGGGCATGACGGTCGCCCAGGCGTCGAAGCTCCAGTCGCGCCCCGGGAGGGTGAGCGGCGGCAGGCCGACCGGGATGGGCGCGATCTCGGCCACGCGGCTGAGGCCGAGCGCGTGGAAGTCGAGCAGCCAGCTCAAGAGGGTGGCGAGGCTCAGCACGACGATCGCGCCGGGGATGCGCTTGTCGATCTTCCGCAGAGCCACGATCGCGGCCGCGGTGCAGAGGCCGACCAGCAGCGCCCAGCCGTTGACCCCGTGGAGATGCTCGGCCCAGCCGAGCACCTTCATGAAGAGGTTGCCGCTGCCGCTCGGCGTCTCGGTGAGATGGTGGAGCTGGCCGATGCCGATCAGCACGCCCGCGCCGGTGATGTACCCGACGACCACGGGGATCGACACGAAGTCGACGAGCACCCCGAGGCGCAGCACGCCGGCCGCGGTCTGCACGACGCCGACCAGGAAGGCGATCAGCAGCGCGGTGGGGATCGGGTCGAGGCCGGCGGCGGCGGCCCCGGCCGTGCCGACGAGGAGCGACAGGGCGTTCGTCGGGCCGCTCACCACGTGGCGGCTCGAGCGGAAGAGCGAGCCGATGATGGTCGGGACGCAGGACGCGTAGAGCCCCATCGCCGGCGGCAGGCCCGCGATCATCGCGTAGGCGACGCCCTGCGGGATGCCGAGGACGGTGACGGTCAGCGACGAGAGCAGGTCGTGGCGGAGGTCCGCCGCGGTGAGCCCTCGCAGGTCGAGGAACGCGAGCCACCGGGCGGCCGTCGAGCTGGACTGCTCCGTCACCACGCGTGGGTAGACGCGAACGGGGGCGGTTTCAACTCGACGGCGCGGGCGCGGCCCCGCGAGCGGACGTCAGAGGCAGGCGTCGGAGACGCTCGCCTGGGCCTCGAGGCAGGCCGCGAACGCGGAGACCGCGTCCTGGTAGGCCTGTCCCTCGGCGCGTACGCAGTCGGTGACGCAGCTGCACTCGTAGTAGTTGACGGTCGCCACCCCGAACATGCAGGTCTCGTCGGTCGGGCACGCGCTGGTGCAGGTCCGGTACGACGCGCCCGCGCCCGCGGTGACGGCGGCGAGCTCGGCCTCGCAGGCGCCACCGGTGCTCGCGGCGGCCGCGATCGCGGCGTTGCAAGGGTTCGCCGTGTCGCAGAGGTCGTCGCGCGACTGCTGCGCGTTGCAGAGGCCCTCGCCGAGGTCATCGGACGCGCAGCCGACGGCGAGGAGGGAGACGAGCGCGAGCGAGCCGAGGATGCGGTAAGTCATGGGCGCCAACGTAGCAGCATCGCGCACGGAGGCCTGTCTTTGTACGCGGCGTCGCGGGCGGGCCGCGCAGGTGGTTGTTGCGAGAGCGGAGGCGCGTACGTCCGCGGCATGGCCCGTCTCGCTCGCCGCTCTGCGCTCCTCCTCCCGCTCGCGCTCATCGCGCCCGCCATCGCGCAGGCCCAGACCACCGAGTGGCAGCTCTCGGACGAGAGCCTCGTGCGGTTCGAGTGTGCTGGGCAGGAGATCGTCGAGGCGGCGGGCGGGCGCTTCGCCACGATCACGGGGACGCTGCGCGCCGACCCCGCCAACATCCGTGTGACCCGCGGCGCGGTCGAGGTCGTGATGGCCTCGATCACGACCGACGACTCGGGCTGGGACGCGATGTTCCGGCGCGCGCCCTTCCTCGCGATCGACGAGCACCCGCGCGCGCGCTTCTCGCTCACGCGCATCGAGGGGCCCGAGGCGATCCGGGCGGGGCACTGGACCCGGGTGCAGCTCGTGGGGGAGCTCACGGTCCGCGGCCGCGCGCGGCCCCGCACCGTTCCGGGGCGGCTCCGGTGGGTGCGGCCGGAGTCGGGGCCCGAGCGGCTCGAGGTCCGCGCCGACTTCGGCGTGCCGTGGAGCGATCACCGCGTGCAGGTGCCGACCGGCTGGACGCGGCGCTTCGCGGGCGACCACGCCGAGGTCCACGTCGAGCTCACCTTCACGCGGCCGCGACGAGGCTGAGCCCCTCGTCCGGCCGAAGCCTCAGCGCGCGCCGTCGATCGTCGCGCGGGCCGCGGTCAGGCGCTCGCGGTCGCGGCGGTCGAGGTCGGGCGCGCCGAGGGCCGCGTCGATCGCCGCGCGCGCCTCCTCGGGCGGGTAGGCCTGGGCGAGGAGCGCGGCCGCCTCGGTCGACGCGCCCGCGGCGCCGGCGAGGCGAGCGAGATCGCCGAGCATCCGCGGGTCGTCGGCCGCCGCCGGGTCGAACTGGTACGCGAGCGCGTAGCGGCGCACCGCGGTCAGCGCGTGGCCGCGCGCGAGGTAGTGCTGCGCGAGGACGAGGTGCCCGCGCGGGTCGTCCCGGTGCGCGCGGACCCAGTCCCGCAGCTCCGCCTCGCGCGGCGGCGGGAGGGGCCGTCCGTCCGCCACCGCCCGGCGGGCCGCGTCGAGGGCCGGGTCCGCCGGCCGGGTGAGCCACGGATCGGCGCTCGTGAAGTCGGCGTCCACCGACCCGCCCTCCGCGCGATCGTCGAGGGTCGGGCTGTCGTCGAGCGCGGCCTCGACGAGCGCCGCCTCGACGAGCGCGGGGTCGTCGACGAGCGTCGGACCCTCGCCGCCCGCCGGGTCGTCCACGGGCGCGGGCTCGTCGACCGGCGTCGGGTCATCGTCGCGGACACCGTCTGGGACATCGTCGGTCGCCACGCCGACCGCGGTCGGCTCGACCTCCGGATCCGCTTCGGCGGCCGGGCTGCCTGCGTGCGTCTCGGCGGGAGGCGGGTCGGGCGGAGTCAGCCGCCACGCCGCGACCGCCGCGCCGCCCACCGCGAGCGAGGCGACGGCCGCGAGCATCCAGGGCCGCGACGCGCGTGGAGGTGAGGGCGCCTCCGGTGTGAGGGTCGTCGGTGGCGGCGGGGTGGTCTCGGGCAGCGCGGTCTGCTTGCCGGTCGGCGCGGCGGCCAGGTCGACCTCGGCGGTGGGGGCGTCGCCCGCGGTCACGACCGAGCGCGCCGGCAGGGCGATCAGGGCGGCCTTCATCTCCTCCGCCGTCTGGAACCGATCGGCGGGCTCCTTGGCCATCCCGCGCTCGAGCAGCTCGGCGAGCGCGGGGCCCGCGACTCGATCGTGGCCGCCCACCGAGAGCGGCGGGACCGGCTCGGTGAGGTGGGCGCGGATGACCTCCGGGATCTCACCGACGAACGGGCGCCGGCCGGCCAGCAGCTCGAACAGGACGATGGTCGTCGAGTAGAGATCGGAGCGCGGGTCGGTCTCGCCCCCGGTCGCCTGCTCGGGGCACATGTAGCTCGGGGTCCCGAACGCGATGCCGCTTCGGGTCAGCGCGCGCCCCGCGCCGCCGCCGTCGACGCCGAGGAGCTTCACGAAGCCGAAGTCGAGGATCTTCACGTGGTCCGGGTCGGTCGGCAGCTCGACGAGGAACACGTTGCCCGGCTTGAGGTCGCGGTGCGCGAAGCCGCGGCCGTGCGCGTAGATCAGCGCGTCGAGCATCTGCGACACGATGCGGCGCGCGCGGCCCTCCTCGACCGGCCCCTCGGCGATCAGCTCGGCCAGCGTGCGCCCCTCGAGCTGCTCCATCACGAGGTAGGGGTGGCCATCCGCCGCGAGGCTGTAGTCCGTGATCGAGACGATGTTCGGGTGGCGGAGCGCGGCGAGCGCCTTGGCCTCTCGCTCGAAGCGGGGGCGCAGCAGCTCGTGCTGGGCGTAAGGTGCCTTGAGCATCTTCACCGCGACGTGGGTGTCGAGGCGCAGGTGCTCGGCGCGGTAGACCCAGCCCACCCCGCCGCTGCCGAGCAGCTCGGTCAGGCGGTAGCGGCCCTCGAGCACCGTGCCGACCCGAGGCGCGCGCTCCGGGTCGGCGTCCTCCTCGCTCACCGCGCCGGCCCGAGCTTGACCCCGAGGGTGGTCGCCGCCTGGGCGAGCGCCGCCTTGGGCCGTGGGAAGCGGATCGCGATGAGCACCGCGCTCGTCGCGAAGAACCCGGCCACCACCTCGACCGGCGCGCCGGTGAGGCCGAGCACGAGGCCGAAGGCGCCGATGGCCTCGGAGAGCGCGAGGGAGATGATGAACGGGGCGAACGACAGCGCGCCCAGCTTTCGCTCGACCGCCTCGGGATCGGCGAAGGCGCGGACCATGGGCGTCGCGTCGCGGAACATCACCGACGCGTCCGGGTCGGGCACCTCGACCGTCTCGAACGTCTGGGCCGCGAGCGCCTTGCGCAGCAGGAGGCGCGGCAGGAGGAACGAGATCACCGCGCAGAACACGGCCGAGGCGACGAGCGCGACGATCATCTCCGGGCCGGCCTGCTCGGCGGGCTCGGGCGCGCCGAGCATCAGGACGGCCACGTAGACGCCGAGCGAGCCGAGCAGCGCGGCCCACAGGATGCGCATCGTCGCCCAGGGGGTGTGCGGAGGAGGGGTCGCCATCGCGGAGAGGATACCCGGTCGCGATCGCTTCGGTGAGGTGCGCGCGGCCTGGACGCGGTAAGGACCCGGGTGCTCGCGCTCCTCGCCCCGGCCAAGACGATCGACGCGTCCCCGTCGCCGATCCCCCCGACCGCGCCCGTGTTCCTCGACGACGCGCGCGCGCTGACCGTCGCGCTGCGGGGGCTCGACCCGCGCCGCCGCGCGCGGCTGTGGGGCCTCAAGGGCGCGAAGCTGCGGGAGGCCGACGCGGCGCTCGCGCGGTTCACCGGCGCGCTCGAGCGATCGATCCCGGCCGCCCACGCCTTCGCGGGGGAGGTGTTCCGGGCGTTCGGTGGCCGCGCGCTGTCCTCCGAGGCGCTCGCGTGGGCGCAGGATCGCGTCGGCGTGCTCAGCGGGCTCTACGGGCTGCTCCGCCCGCTGGACGGGATCGAGCCGCACCGCCTCGAGATGAGCGCGCGCCTGCCCACCCCGCGCGGCCACAACCTCTACGCGCACTGGGGCGAGCGGATCACGCTCCAGGTCAACGCGCTCACCCGCGGCCACGCCGACCGCGCGTGCGTCGACCTGTCGAGCCAGGAGTACGCGAAGGTCCTCTGGCCGCGCTCGCTCGAGGGCCCGCTCGTGGAGTGCGTCTTCGAGAGCCTCGAGGGCGGCGCGCCGCGGGTCATCCCGACCCACGCCCGGCGCGCCCGCGGGTTGATGGCGCGCTTCGTGGTGGAGACACGCGCCGAGACGGTCGACGCCCTGCGCGCTTTCGATTCCGAGGGCTACGCGTTCGCGCCGGCGCGCTCGAGCGAGGCGCGCCTCGTGTTCACCCGCGCCTGAGCGCGGTCACGCGTCGAGCCAGCGGGCGAGGGGCTTCACCAGCTCCTCGTAGGGCCGCCAGCCCATGGTGACGAAGGCGAGCTGCTCGCCCTTGCGCGCGAGGAGGGCCGGGAAGCCGCGCACCCCGAGCTCCTGCGCCATGAGGAAGTCGCACCGCGTCTCCTCGCGGGTCTGCTCGCGCCGGAGCGCGGCGCGGAACGACGCGGGGTCGACGCCGAGCGCGTCGTGGGCGAGCGCGACGAGGACGTCCTCGTCGGTGATGTCCTGGTTCTCCGCGTAGAACGCGCGGTGCAGCCGCTCGAGCATCCGCCAGCCGTCGGCGCCGTGGGTGAGGCGCGCGGCGACGACCGCGCGCGAGGCCGGCTCGGTGTCGTAGACGAAGCTCTCGCGGTCGAAGAAGCCGTAGTCGAACGGCTGCCCCGTCGACTCGTGGACGTGGTCCCAGTGCCCGCGGATCATGCCCTTGGTGCAGTCGTCGAGCGGTCGGGTCTCGCCCGCGCGGAGGCCGCCCATGATCACGGTGACCGGGGCCACCCGGCCGAACTGGGCGTCGAGGCGCGCGAGGGTGGGCGCGAAGCCCCAGCACCACGAGCACATCGGGTCGGCGATGTAGAGGAGCTGCGCCTCGGAGGCTGGATCGACCAAAGAGGTCACCGCACCGACTTGGTTACTGGACGGGCCGCGCGCAAGCCCCCGCCTCGTCGCGGGCCTCGTCGAGGACCCCCCCGGATGCCATGCTCGACCGGTGCGGCGCGGCTACGCGATCGGAGTCTGCCTGGCCGCCGCCGCGGCGCTCGCCTGCGACGGCGGGGAGGCGGCGGACGCGGGGGCCGTCCGGGTGGACGCCGGGCCGCCGGCGCCCGGGGTCGACGCCGGCCCGCCGACCTGCGAGCCGGAGGGCCTCCCCGAGCCGCTCGCGTGCAACGGCCACCCGGAGCTCTGCGGCCGGTCGTACGACGCGGTCACCTTCCCGATGACCCACAACGCGATGTCGAGCGAAGAGGAGGAGTGGATCGCGCCGAACCAGGGCTTCGGCCTGTGGCGCCAGCTCGAGGACGGGGTCCGCGGCTTCATGCTGGACGTCTACGAGCAGGACGGCGTCACCACGCTCTGCCACGCGATCTGCGCCCTCGGCTCGCGACCGCTGGCCGAGGCGCTCGCGGACCTGCGTCGGTTCATGGCCTGCCACCCGGCGGAGGTGCTGACGATCATCGTCGAGCCGCACGTGGAGGAGGCCGCGCTGGTGGCCGCGTTCGACGAGGCGGGCCTCGTGCCGTCGATGCACGTCCAGGCGCTCGGCGACCCGTGGCCGACCCTCGCGGAGATGGTCACGAGCGGCCGGCGCCTCCTGGTGTTCACCGAGGCGTCGACCTCCGAGACCGCGTGGCTGCACCCGGCGTACGAGCACGCGTGGGACAACGACTACGCGAACGAGACGGCCGACGACCTCGACTGCGTGGCGAACCGCGGCGAGGACACCAACGACCTGTTCCTCCTGAACCACTTCCTCACGCGGCCGATCGCGATGCGCTCGCTCGCCGAGGAGATCAACCACGACCCGTTCTTCACCGAGCGCGTCGACCGCTGCGTCACCGAGGTCGGCCGCGCGCCCAACCTCGTCGCGGTCGACTTCTACGACGTCGGCGATCTGTTCACGGTGGTCGATCACCTCAACGGTCTCTGAGCGCCCTCCGCCGTGGGCGGGCGTCCATCGCACCGGGTAGCGTGCGGCATCTCGCGTCGGCACGCGGCGTCATGTGACGCGGCGGTACATCACGTCGGTCCGCAGCACGTACTTGGTGCCCGCCGTGACCTTGCCACCCTGGTGACGGATCGGGTGCAGGAACGCGAGCGCGCGGCCGGTCCGCGGCTCGATCCTCCGATGCTCGAACTCCGTGAGGCCGCCCGCGAAGCGCTCGTTCAGGTAGAAGAGCAGCGAGTAGTGGCTCTGCTCGTCGAAGGTGCGGTGGAACGCGCCGTCGTAGTGCCACGCGAAGCGCTGGCCGACGTCGTAGCGGTAGACGCGGAAGCGCTCGTTGAGGCCCAGGGCCGACCAGCCGCCGAGCCGCCCGGGGATCCGCTCGGCGACCCGCGACCAGAGCCGCCCCGCGAGCGGGTGGTCGTCCCACATCACGCGCCGGTTGTTGCGGATGTCCGGCCGCATCGCGAAGCGGTTCGGGCCGATCGTGATTGGCGCCTCGGCGAAGCCGCGGCTTTCGGCGTCGGTGATCAGGGACGCGCACTCCTCGGGGGAGAGCGCGCCGTCGAGCACGAGGATGTCGTCTTCCATGCCCTGACAGATGCGTCGCAGGCGCCGCGGCCGACAGGGCCGGACCGGGCAGGACCGGACATCTTCGCGCTCTAGCGGGTACTGTCGGCCGATGCGGTTCGCGCACGAGCGGCTGACCGACGCGCGGACGGGTCTCGGGCTGACCCAGGAGGAGCTCGCCGCCGCGATCGGCGTCGACGTGAGGACCTACCGCCGCTACGAGAGCGGGGCGGTCAACCGCGGCGGCTTCTCGGTCCGCCATCCTTCGCGCCGACGCATCGTCACGCGCCTCGCCGAGGAGCTCGGTCTCGCGGCTGACGAGCTGGTCGTGGCCGACGAGCCGGCCGCACCCCTCCCGGCGGCCGGAGGCCCCCATCGGCTCGCCCCCGCGCGTCACTTCGTCGGACGCCGCTCGCTCGTCGAGCGCCTCCGGCGCTGGGAGGAGGCGCGGGTGGTGGCGCTGGTCGCGATCGGCGGCGCGGGCAAGACCTCCGTCGCCGAGCGCGTGGCGGGGGACGCCTTCGTGTGGAGCTTCTACCAGGACCCTCGCGTCGACGCGTTCCTCGACGCCCTCGCCGGGCCGGGGGGACCGCGGCGCGTCGAGCGGGTCGAGGAGCACCTCGGCCGCGCGCCGACGCGCCTCGTGCTCGACGGGCTCGAGGTGCTCCAGGCCGATGGGGCCGGCGATCGGGCCCGCGGCGAGCTCGAGGACCCCGCGCTGCGGCGGCTCCTCCGCGCGGTCGCGGCCGGGCTGGGGGAGACGCGGGCGCTCGTCACCTCGCGCTTCCCGCTCCTCGACCTCGAGCCGTGGACCGGGGAGGGCTACGCGCAGATCCCCCTCGCGCCGCTCACGCGGGACGAGAGCGCCGAGCTGCTCACGCGCTGGGGCGTCGCGTCGGCGGCGCCGCTCGCCGGGCAGCTCGGAGGCCACGCGCTCTCGGTGGCGGTCGTGGGCTCCTACGTGACCCAGATGCTCGACGGCGCGGTCGGTCTCGAAGGGCTGTCGCTCGAGGAGGCGAGGCGCGACGATCAGCTCGCGCGTCGGTTGCATGACGTGTTGACGGACTACCTCGGGCGTCTGCGGCCTCACGAGAGGGAGGTGCTCGTCGCGCTCTCGATCTTCCCCGGCGGCGCGCGGCGCGAGGACCTCGCGTCGCTCCCGCTCATGGCCGATCGCGCGACGACCACCCGCGCGCTCTCGCGCCTCGTGAGGCTGGGCCTGGTCGCGCGCACGGGCGAGCGGCTCACCCTGCACCCGTTCGTCGGTCAGCTCGCGCGACGGTGGCGGGACGACGCGCCGCGGCTCCACGAGGCGGAGCGCGCGCGCCTCGCCGAGCGGCTCACTGCGCGGCCCGACCCGGCGGTCCGCGGCGCGGCGCTCCTGGATCGGTACGAGCGGCTGCTCCACCACACCCTCGGGGCGGGGCGCACCGAGGAGGCCGAGGCGATCTACCGGCGCGTGCTCGGCGGCTTCGGGCACCTGGGAGTCGAGCTCGGCGAGATGACGCGCGGTTCCCGGCTGACCCGCGCGTTCGGAGAGCGGGCCGCGACCTGGCTGAGGTACGACCGTGCGCTCTTCGAGCTCGCGCTCGGGGACCTCGGGGCCGCGCTGGCCACCCTCACGGGCTTCGTCCGCGATGTCCGCGCCCGGGCCGACGCCGACGCGCTCGCGACCGGCCTACGGACCACCGGCTACGCGCTGCGCCTCGCGGGGCGCGTCGACGAGGCGGAGGCCGCGGTGACGCGCTCGATCGAGGCCGGCTCGGAGATGCCGTTCCACGTCGTCCGTGGGCTCGCGCTCGAGGGGGCGCTCGCCGGCGACCGCGGCGAGCTCGATCGCGCGATGGAGCGGTTCGACCAGGCCCGCTCGCTCGGGGACGTCCCGGTCGCGCGCCGCGGCCTCTGGCTGGCCGAGCTGCTGGTGAGGCGGGGCGAGCTGGCGGCCGCCGAGGACGAGGCCCGGCGCAACCTCGCGGTCTGCGAGGCGCGCGGGTGGCCGGGGCACGTGGCCCACGCGCACGCGGTGCTCGGGCGGATCGCAGCGCGGACGGGGCGCGACGCGCGGGCGCACCTCAGCGCGGTGGAGGCGTGGACCGAGCGGACGGGGGAGGTCGAGATGGTGCTCCGGCGCCACCAGCTCGCGGGCGCGCTCGGGGACGCGGAGGCCAGCGCGCAGCTCACGGCGCTCGCGACGAGGCTCGGCTACGCGCTCGCGCCGCTCGGGGGCTGAGCCTCCGAGATCGACTGCCGGTAGGCGGCCGGGGTCGCGTCGTGCCAGCGGCGGAACGCGCGGTGAAACGATGCTTGCTCGCTGTAGCCGAGGAGGAAGGCGATCTCGCTCAGCGTCAGCTCGGGTCGCGCGAGGTAGCGCTCGGCCAGCCCGCGCCGGGTCGACTCGAGCACCTCGGCGAAGCTCACGCCGAGCGCGGCGAGGCGCCGCTGGAGGGTGCGGTGCCCGAGGCCGAGCGCGGCCGCGACCTGGCTCGCGGTGGGCGCGCCCCGCACGAGCGCGCTCTGGATGGCGTCCCGGACCTCGCGCAGCAGCGGCGGCTCGTCGTCCTCCAGGGGCGCGGCTCGCTCCAGCACGCCGCGCAGGTAGGTCGCGAGCTCCGCGTCGGCGGACGCGATCGGGGCCGCGAGGATCGCCGCGTCCAGGACCAGCTCGGCCGCGTCGGCCCCCAGCTCGATCGGCGCGCCGAGGAACGCCTCGAAGCGGGCGCGCTCGACGTCGCTCATCGACTCGCGCCGGCTGCGCATGCGCCGGACGGTCGGGGCGCCTCCGCTCAGGCGCAGGAGGTGGAGCGCGACGAACATCGTGTAGTCCGAGATCAGCCGGCTCCCGAGGCAGGTCTCGCCGAGGCGATCCTCGCGCAGCGTGAGCGCGTCGCCGTCGAGCAGCGCGGCGTAGGTCGCGGTGCGGTTGGTGAGGTGCTGGTAGCGGTGGTGGCAGGTCATCGCCTCGCCCACCGTCGCCGCCGTCTTGCAGGCGAGGCCCACCACCCCGAGGCTCGACAGCGTGTGCAGCTCGGTCGCCGCGATCACGAAGTCGGCGAACCCGGTCCGCCCGAACATCCGCTCCATGTGCCGGTAGGTCGAGTCGCCGCTCACCACCGCGCCGTCGGCCTCGAGCGCCTCGCGCCGCCAGCCGAGCGCCTCGGCCAGCTCCTCCTCGGTCGCCCCGAAGCGCAGTGACGCCTCGTACGCGGGCAGGACGTTGGAGGCGTCGATGTCACGATCCGACAACGGATTGTCAGGCTCGGCCAGGGCCCGCGCGGCCGTCAAGGCGCAACCTGGACCCATGACGAATCGACGCCTCGGCCTGCTGCCCGGAACCTCTCTCGCCTGCGACCTCGCGCCGGCCTCTCGCGCCCTCGGGGGTCGGTCGTGAGGCCCCGCGAGCTCAGCTTCTTCCGCGCCGTGTTCGCGCTCGCCGCGGTGTGGAACCTGGCCGGAGGGATCATCGGCTACTTCAACCCCGAGCACGCCTTCCACCTGCTGTTCGGCCGAGAGCTCGTCGACCCGCTGTACTACGGCATCTACCGCGGCGCGTGCGGGACGACCCTCGTCTACTTCATCGGCTACTCGGTCGTCGCGCTCAACCCGGTGCGGCACACCGGCATCGTGCTGGTCGGCGGGATCGGCAAGATCGGTTTCGTGATCCAGCTCGTGAAGTTCTACCTGGCGGGGATCGCGAACGCGAACGCGTTCGTCGTGATTGTGGGCGACGTGATCTTCTTCGGGCTCTTCCTCTTCTATTACCTCCGCGTCGCGCGGAGCGGCTACGCGCTCTTCGGCGGGGGCGCCGCGGCCGTCGCGAAGGGGAGGGGCCAGGCGCTGGCGACCTCGCCGGTCACCGCCGACTGACCGGCCCGCGGCCGCGGCTCCTCCTCCGGCCGCGGCATCGACCTCCGGCCTCGACCTGGCTGCTCACGACATCGGCGCGGACGGGGCCCCGAACCCCGAGTGGGGCATCGGTGCGGGGGCGCGAGACGCGGCGCGCGCGGCGTTCTTGTTCCGGCCGCGCCGGACGACCAGGTAGCCGATCGCGGCCGCGAAGCCGACCGCGAGGGTGAGGAGCAGCAGCCCGAGGAGCGGGCGGTAGAAGAGCCACCCGAGCGCGATGAGGAGCAGGCTCAGCGGGGTGCTGATGACGAGCGCCGCGAGGAAGGTGCCGGCGCCCACGAGCGAGCCCGCGAACGGGAGCCGGTCCGCCACCGCGACGAGGGGGCGGAACACGAGCATCAGCCCGCCGAACATGAACACCCAGCCGAGGAAGCGAAGGCCCCAGGTGAGCGCGACGTTGGCGCTCTCGAGCGTGCCGAACATCGCGTCGGCGCCGACCGTGCCGAGCTCGAGGTTCTGCTCGAGCTCCTGGCCGCTCGGGCTGTGCCAGTCGGCGAAGGTCGGGCCGGCCTGGGCCGCGAGCACGCTCACCGGGCCGCCCGGCGCGGTCTCCCAGCGGACGCGGAGGTCGCCGACGATCGGGTCGGCCGCGTTCCAGCCGACGAACAGGCCGTCGCCGTTCGCGAGGACGCTGCGCCCGTCCTGGGCGAGGCCGGAGACCGCGGTCGGCGCGACCGCGAGAGGCTGGAAGTTGTCGACCTGAGAGACCAGCGCGGGGGTGAGCGTCCGCGCGCCGACCCGCGCCTGCGTCGCCTCGAACGTGGCGGAGCGCTGGCTCATCGGCGGGTTCACGTGGCCGTAGGGCTGGTCGAACTGGGCCGAGTCGATCGGGGTCTCCGACCACACGAGGTCGTAGGTGTAGGTCGTCACGCGCCGCTCGCCGCCGCCGGCTCTCCGCTCGGTCCGCGTCTCGCTCGACTCGCGCCATTGGTACATCTCGACCGTGCGGCGCATCCGCAGCGCGCCGGTCGCGCTCGGGCCGAGCGGATCGGTGAGCGTCTCGGCGGTCGACGCCTCCCCGCTCAGGTGGACGAGCTGCCCCTCGTGGCTCGGGTCGATCATCGCCGGGTCGGCCGCGACCACCGCGGAGCGACCCTCGTCCAGCGTCTGGGCGCGATGCACCGCGCGGCCCTCGTTGAAGAACAGGATGGGGAAGGAGAGCAGGACCATCAGGCCCCCCGCGAGCACCCCCTTGATGGACTCGACGAGCTTGCCTCCCCAGCTGACGTTCTCGACCCTCGAATGCATGGCGTTCCCTCCCGCGGCTCGCTGCGCTGCAGGGCAGAGCACGGACCGTGCCGGGGATCGGTCGGCGCGAACGAGGGGGCCGCCGCGGGCCTGTCACAACGGGCGAGAGGCGGTGTCACGCGCTTCCGCGCCGCGGGTCTCAGCCGACGTTCGGCTCGCGGCCCCCGGCCAGCGCGCGGGTCAGCCCCCGCACGAGGAGCCCGACGCCCGCCGCGGTCACCGCCGGGCCGATCGCCAGCAGGATCCTCGGCACGGCGCGCGCGCTCGTCATCGGCATCACCGCCGCGATCGCCGCGACCGTGGCGTCGCTGACGAAGGGATAGAACGGCAGAAAGTAGAGCGTGACCCCGATCCCGACGAGCAGCGTCACGACCGCGCCGCCGATCTGCAGCAGCCCGCGGCGCCGCGTGTCCGCGTCGTGCTCCGCCATCTCCGACGCCACGAAGTGCGCGGCCTCCACGGATGACACGCCCTTGGCCTCGAGATCGCGCCGCACCTCCGCGGGGTCGTGACCCCAGCTCAAGCGTGCGCGCGCGTCGGTGCGGAGCCTCTCGTCCACGATGTCCCCCCGGATCGAGGCCCCGCGGCTTCGCGGTCGCCTCCTGGCTCAGCGTGCCCCGAAACGGATCATGCGGGGAAGCCCCTCGCGCCCGGTCGCGCCGCCGCGATCCCTCCGGAGCCCGGCGCCGCGAACGCCACAAGCGCGCAATGGCGGTAACACGCTTCTGGCCTGGATCGCGTTTCCGGCGCGCGTCCGTCGTGTAACAGACGTTCGTCAACGACTGGAGAGCGACACGATGTCTACACGAACGATCTGGATGGTGATCGGCGCGATGATCCTCGGCGCGACCGCGATGGGTTGCGACGACGGAGACGGCGGGACCGACTCGGGCCCGATGCCCGGCACCGACGCGGGCGACACGACCATGGACGCGGGCCCCGGCACCGACGCGGGCGACACCGACGGCGGGGTCGACCCCGCGATCGCCGCCTGCCGCGCCGCGATCACCGCGCGCGAGGCCGAGGTCTCCGCGATGCTGCCCTGGTCGGCCGCGGACGCGACCGAGATGGTGCGCACCGACGGCGACCAGGCCCTCGAGGCCGACTACGCCGCCTACTACCGCGACGATCTCGCCAACCACCCCGGCTGCATGCCGCGCGCGTCCTACGGCGACAACGTCGAGTTCCTCGTGACGGACAACGAGGCGACGGTGGCGCCCGGCGTGCCCGCGACGATCACGGGCTACCCCTGCGCGGCCAAGGAGTACACGCAGAACGCCGAGGACACCTCGCTGCCGATCGTGATCCTCGTGCACGGCAACAGCTCCGGCCCGACCACCTACGAGGAGTACGGCGTGGCGTCCCTCGCGGGCACCACGATCAGCAACGTCTCGGGCTTCGAGCTCACGGTGGACGCGACCGCCCGCCCGCAGCTCGCCACGCGCCTCGTCGAGGCGGGCCACCGCGTGATCGGCTTCGACGCGCGCACCGACCTCGTCAACACGCTGACCGACTTCAACTCGGACACGATGACCGGCAACGCCTTCCGCAACATCAACCACGGCTGGGCCGTGCCGATGCTGCAGTCGCTCATCCGCGCCGTCATGACGAACAACCCGACCCGCCAGGTCGCGCTCGTCGGGCACTCGCTCGGGACCACCGTGGTCCGCGACGCCCTGCGCCGCCTCTACAACGAGTTCACCGCGGGCACGGCCGGCGCCGTCAACCCGTTCGCGCAGCTCAGCGACGTGGTGCTCCTCTCGGGCGCCAACCACGGCGTGGCCAACGGCCAGCTCCTCTGCGACTCGTTCCCGGCGAACATGCGCGGCACCGTCGGCTGCGAGATGGGTGACCGGCAGACCTACGTGCCGACCTACTTCACCCGCCCGCTCAACGGGCCGAACGACCTCTACGCGACGCCGTGCGCGGACGGCAGCTACGCGTTCGGTGAGACCGACCAGTGCGACGGGAACGTCGTGCAGTACACGACCGTGACGATGGAGGACATCGCGGGCGGCGCGCTCCAGGACGAGTTCATCTCGGAGGCGTCGTCGAGCCTCGACCTCGATCCCTGCGTCAACAACGCGCGGATCACGCTCGCCGACTACGACACGAGCGGCTTCTTCTTCACCGGCGCGCCCGGGTTCTTCGCGAACCACTTCGGGAGCGCGCGCTCCGACGCCGGCATCGCGCTGATCGTCGGGCTGCTCGCCGACTGATCGTCGAGGGCGGGGGCGTGGGCCCCGCCCGGTTCGCGGCGGCGGAGGTGGTCACTCACCTCCGCCGCGACGCCCTTGGTCCGCAGGTTGGAGCTCTCGATGCGTCTCCGTTCGATCGTCACCCTCTCGCTCGGGCTGTCGCTCGGGCTCCCGTCCCTCGCCGCGGCTCAGGCCGACGCGGGGGTCGCGCCTGCGGACGCCGCGCCCCCCGCCGATCCCTACGCGGGGGCCGATCCCTACGCGGGGGACGTGGGGGCCTCGCCCGGTGATCCGCCGCCGCACGACCCGGAGGATCGCGCGGTCGTCGGGCCGGTGGTGGTCCGGCCGGCCGCGGACGAGGCCGACGAGGGTGACGACGCGGACGGAGGCGACGCGTCCGCCGAGGAGACCGGCGCCGACGAGACGAGCTCCGGCGGCTCGGACGACCACGCCGAGGAGGACCGCGAGGGGTCCGGCGAGGACGAGGACCCCCCGTGGGAGGAGCCCTCGCCCGAAGAGGAGGCGGCGCGCGTGCTGAGCACCGCCGCCCTGCCGATGCGCCCGACCTTCACCTTCTGGCGCGACGGCGACAGCTTCATCAAGCCGGTGGTCATGATGTCGGCGCTCGGTGCGATGTACGTGCCGAGCAACAACGAGGGCTCCGAGCTCGCGCTGCGGGTGAGCACCCTCGCGCTCGTGCGCCTCGGGTTCGAGGGCGAGCTCTTCGGCTTCCTCACCTTCCGCAGCGTCTTCGAGCGGAACTTCGGCTACAGCCTCGCGCGCAACGGCCCCGTCGGGACGAGCGTGTGGGAGGGCACCGCGTCGCTCCAGGCGCGCGAGAACTACCTGCGGATCCACCGCTGGGGCCTGTCGCTCACCGGCGGCATCTTCCCCGACCCGGCGAGCATCGACTTCATCTCGACCAACGTCCTCGACTCGTTCGGGATGGACCCCTACGTCCGCGACCCGCTCCTCGTGAGCGGCTTCGCGCAGGGGCAAGGCGTCATGCTGCGCTACCGCTGGGAGATGCTCGACTTCGGCTTCTCCTACACCGGCGGCAACCCCCTCACCACGAGCCTCGCGTTCGGCTTCGGCGGCAACGTGAGCAGCCTGGGGACGCTCTTCACGGCGCCGCTCCGCGCGCTCTCGAACGGCATCCCGGGCTCGGACATCCAGCTCCAGACGATCACCCCGTCGTTCATGCTGGTGCACGACATCATCCAGCTCCGCGCGGCCGCGCAGATCTACTTCGTCGACGTCGACGTCACGACCAGCACCGACGCGCCGCTCACCGGCTACAACCTCCGCGGCACCGCGCAGGTGAACCTCTTCGACGACATGCTCCACGTGTTCGGGAGCTTCGCGTACCGCCGCAACCAGCAGCTCGCGCTCCCCGACGTCAGCATGCTCGCCACCGACTACGAGGGCTTCATCGGCTCGGGCGGCTTCGACTTCCGCTACGAGTGGTTCGGGATCGGCGGGCAGTACTACTACCTGACGTCGACCTCGAGCGACGTGGCCTCGAACCAGAACCACTACATCAACCTGGGCGCCACCGTCTGGCTGCAGGACCCGCACGTGGCGGCGAGCTTCCGCTGGGCGCGCTCGATGGCGTCGTCGGAGCCGAACCCGCCGCGCATCAGCGAGACGGACAGCTTCATCCTGGCCCTGCGCTTGATGATCTGAGCGTCGAGCCCGCGGCGGTTCAGAAGCGCGTCGGGGCCCCCTCCGCCTCGCGGGCGTTGGGGAGCGCGAAGACGATTCCGTAGCTGAGGAGCGCGCCGGCGACCGCGGCGCCCAGGCCATAGCCGTAGGCGATCAGCTCGGGCTTGCCCAAGGCGATGCCGACCCCGAGACCGCCGATCTCGCAGCCGAGCCAGAGCGCCACCCCGAGCAGGCCTACGCGCGGGGAGAGGCCCTTGCCCTTCGCCACGCGGCCGAGGGCTCGGTACAGCCAGACGAGGAGGATCATCTCGAGCATCGTGGTGAGTGTACGACGACGTGGCGACGCATCTTCCCGCCACGGTAGGCTGCCGGCCGTGGCCAACCTGAACCCCGCCCCCGGGCCCGCCCTCGGCGGCTACGCCGACGGCTACGAGCGCGTCGCCCGGGTCTTCGCCCGCCACCTCGCGCAGGGGCTCGAGGTCGGCGCCTCCCTCGCGGTCTACCGGCGCGGCGAGCCGGTGGTCGACCTGTGGGGCGGCCTCACCGACCGACGCGGCGAGCCGTGGCGCCGCGAGACGCGGGTCGTGGTCTTCTCGGTGACCAAGGGCCTGATGGCGATGGCGCTCCAGCTCCTCGCCGATCGCGGGGCGCTCGCGTGGGACCGCGAGGTCGCGGACTACTGGCCGGGCTTCGCTCGCGCGGGCAAGGAGCGGGTGACCGTCCGGCAGCTCGCGAACCACGTCGCGGGCCTGCCCTACCTCGACCGAGCGCTCACGCTCGCGCAATGCGTCGATCCGTCGCGCGCCGGCGAGGTCCTCGACGCGCTCGAGGCGCAGCCGCTCGCGTGGGCGCCGGGGACCGGGCAGGGCTACCACGCGACGACCTTCGGCCTGTACATGCGCGAGCTCTTCGAGCGGATCGCGGAGGAGCCGGTCGGCGCGTTCCTGAGGCGGGAGCTCTTCGAGCCGCTCGGCGCGGACGTCAGCGTCGGCACCCCCGCGAGCGAGGACGCGCGCATCGCGGAGGTCATCCCGCCGGCCACCCCCGGTCGCGTCGCGAGGATGATCGGCGCCGCCGTCCTCACGCCGCGCTCCACCGAGGCGCACGTGCTCAAGACCTCGCTCGCCCGCGGCTCGATCGGCCGGCGCGCGCTGCTCAACCCGAGCCCCGGGCGGGGCGGTGTCCACGCGTACAACCGGCCCCCCGCGCGCCGCGCCGCGCTGATGTGGGCCTCGGCCACCGCGACCGCCGACGGCGTCGCGCGGGCGTACCTCCCGTTCGCGAGCGGCGGGGTCCACGCCGGCCGGCGCTACCTGAAGGAGTCGACCCTCACGCCGATCTACCGGCGCCAGGGCTGGGCCGAGCGCGACCGCGTGGTGCAGAAGGCGATGGGCTGGTCGCAGGGCTTCCTCAAGGAGGAGCGGCACATGTTCAGCCCGAACCCCGAGTCCTTCGGCCACGCCGGCATGGGCGGCGCGCTCGGCTGGGCCGACCCGGTCGAGGAGCTCACCTTCGGCTACGCGATGAACCGCCTCGACTGGCGGGTGCGGAGCCCGCGCGCGCTCGCGCTCTGCCACGCGCTCTACGAGTGTGACGCGCTGCGCGATCGGTAGAGACCGGCCGCTCCTCGCGACGACTCAGCGAGCGCAGCGCTCCTCGTCGATCCGCGGCGCGCGGATCCAGGCGCGCCCGCGGGCGCTCCGGTCCGACGGCGTCCAGGTCACGGTGCGCGGCGGCTCCTCGGCGGTGACGGCGCGCGCCGGGACGCTCGGGTCGCCGGGTCGGTAGGTCAGCTCGCGCAGCCGCAGGCCCTCGGTGATCCCCGCGCGCGCCGCGGGGCCGTCGGCGACCAGGCCGCGCACCACGACCTCAGCGGCGGACACCGGCGGCGCGTCGAACCCGAGCGCGAAGCGACGGTGCGTCGTCTGCCCCAGTCGGAGGCACGGGCCGAACGCGCCGGCGGGGACGCTCGGCGCCGCGTCGCCGAGGGCCTCGGCGCGGAAGCGCGCGACCTCCGCCTCGCCGAGCGCCGCCGCGAGCGCCGCCTCGAACGCCGCCCGCTGGAGCGGTTCCGGCGAGTCCTGCGCCTGGCGGAGCAGCGGGAAGAGCAGGTGCGACAGGGTCCGCGGCGGCGCGTCTCGGGCCGCGAGCCGCGCGTCGAGGCCGGCGGCGTAGAGGGCGCCGCGGGCCATCGCGCGCAGGGCCCGAGCTTCGGCTCCGTCGCCGCCGTCGTCGAGCGCGAGCGCGCCCTCGAGGCGGGTCAGGTCGACGGCTCGCTCGTGGCTCGTGAGCGTGCCCATCTGCGTCAGGATCTCTTGTGCCGCGTAACGCGTGACGCCGAGCGACAGCCAGAGCTCCGGCTCTCCGGCGGGGCCGACCAGCTGGAGCATGCCGCCGAGGAAGCGCCGCGCCATCACCTGGGTGACGGGCAGGCGCGCTTCGCTCGTCCAGGGCGCGTCCTCACGCGCGAAGATGCGCACGCCGCGTCCCGACCGACGCGCCGCGAAGGGGACGACCCGTGGCCCCGCTGGGTGCGCGATCAGCAGGGTCGGGTGCTCGTCGGCGTCGACGCCCCCGAACGCCTCGTTGACCGCGCTGCGGATGAGCGCGAGCTCGGCCCCGACCCAGCGCACGTCGTAGGCGCGCGGACCGACCGCGACGACGTAGTCCCGGCCCTCGCGGGCGTCGAAGCGCGCGGACTGTGGGCGGCCGGCCGCGAAGGCGGCCTCGGCGATCGCGATGGGGCGGGTGGTCAGCGCGTGAGACTCCTCTGCGCCCAGGGTGCAGGCCACGTGGCGGCCATCCTCCGCCACGTGCTCCACCCGAAGCGAGGTGGACGGCGCGTCGGGCGGCAGCAGGAGCGCGCGTCCGTCGACGTGGGAGAACCACGCCTCGAGGCCGACCGTCTCGGTGAACCCGTCGGGCGCGGTGATGCGGTAGCGCAGGGTCAGCGGCGGCGCGGGCACCCGGTCGAAGCGCACCTCGTGGTCGCCCTCCCGGATCACCTCGAGCGCGCCCGCCGCGTCGGTCGCCTCGAGGTCGGAGAACGGGCCGAGGCCGGTGAAGCGCTCGAGGCCCTCGCCGCGCGCCACGACCTCGACCGCGATCGCGGCCTCCTGGAAGCGGAGAGTCATCCGAAACCCGGCCTCGTTCGCCTCGGGGGCCGTCCCGACCGCCGCGCGAGGCTCCGGCTCTGGCGTGTGCACCCGGACGGCCGGGGCGGCGGGCGTGCCGCAGGCGGCGAGGAGGAGGAGCGCGGCGCCGCCGGTCGAGGCTCGCATCGTCCAACCCTACCAGGGCGCGTGCCCGGGCGAACACGGTAGGGTTGTGGCGATGACCGAAGTGCACCTCGAGCCGCTCGCGACCTCGCACCTGGCCCACGTGATGACCTGGGTGAACGACCCCGCGGTGATGGGGTACTTCGCCAACCGCCAGTCGGCGATCACCGAGCAGGAGGAGGCCGGCTACCTCGAGCGCCTCATCGCGTCACCGAACGACCGCGCCTACTCGGTGTTCGACGCGGACGGCGCGTACGTCGGGCAGTGCTCGGTGAACCAGATCTACTGGCCCGCGCGCAACGGCCGGCTGTTCCTCGTCGTGCGGCGCGAGATGCAAGGGCGGGGCTTCGGGGCGGCCGCGCTCCGCGCGCTGATGGAGCGGAGCTTCGGCGAGCTCGGGCTGCACAAGCTGTGGCTCATCGTGCGGCGGGACAACCGGCGCGCCCAGGCGATGTACCTGCAGGCGGGCTTCGACTTCGAGGGCGTCCTGCGCGACGAGTACTTCGTCAAGGATCGTTTCTTCGACATGGTGCGGATGAGCCGCCTGAGCACCGACGGATAGGTTCGGGCGGGGCGGCGCGCAACAAGCCGTCAACCGAGCAGAGCGCGCACCAGCTCGCGTCGGTGCGCGCGCCGGAGCTCGGCGACGACCCGAACGCGGGCGCGCTCACCTGGCACACGATCCCGACGCGTCAGCACGGCGTGACGCTCCACCCGTCGGGCGGGGGCTGCGCGTCGCTGCGCCCCGAGTACCGCCTCCAGGTCGGGGAGCGGCTGGTGACCTACAACTTCAACGGCGGGACGGACATCCCCGAGCAGGTCGTCTCGATCGGCTGCCCCGACGACTCGCCCGAGGTCGAGCTCTCGGCCACGGCGCCGAGCGACGAGGCCGTCTCGCAGCACTTCCACGTGGTGGCCAACGCGGCGCTCGAGCACATCGACGCGCTCGTAGGCGACCTCTCGGTGGTGAACGCGTGCAACATCGGCCCGGCTCCCTGCTCCACGAGCTCGGGCACTACGTCGACAATCACCACAGCCCCGGCTTGCTCGGGCAGGAAGGTAGCTACGCGGATTGCTGCATGGACCGACCCCACGAGGCGGCCGCGCTCGCGGAGAGCGTGGGCCAGATGGTGGCGGCCTATGGCCTGCGGCGCGTCTACCCGTCGGTGAGCTACACCGTCAACGGGGCGTGCAATCTTGGGTCGCTCATCGGGAACATGCCCCACAACGTCGTCGACCCGGCGTGCTACCCGGGGGTCGCGCGCTTCGGAGACGACCGCGTGGACGACACGGGGCCGGGGGGATGCAACAAGAGTGACGGCTACCACATGGACAGCGTCCACCAGGCGTTCTGGGAGCTGCTGTGGGGCCGCAGCTGCGGCGTCGTCGGCGGCACGACCTACTGCTCGGGGATGCGCGCGCCCGACTACGCCGATCGCTGGATGGAGGCGCTTCTGTCGGCGCTCCGGATGGGGAACTCGCAGCACATCGTGCAGCTCTGGGACAACATGGAGGCGTTCATCGCCGAGGCCTACCCGAGCGACCTCGCGCTGATGCAGCACGTCCGCCAGCTCCACGAGATCGAGGCGCTGCCGCACGCGGAGAGCGCGTCGTGCGCGTGCCCGCAGCTCGACGGGACCTGCGGCTGACGCCGGTCCTCAGCCCGGCTCGTCGGGCCGGGGGTGGGCCTCGAGCCACGCGGTGACGCGCGCGGTGGCCCACGCGCCGGCCGGTCCGGCCTCCTCGAAGTCGCGGCGCGCGGCGTCGACGAGGTCGTGACCGCGGGTCGGCGCGCGGCCGCTCTCCAGCAGCGCGCGGCCGAGCGCGTAGCGGACGAAGCCCCGGTCCTCGGGGTCGGCGTCGGCGGCGGTCGTCGCGGCGAGGGCGCGCTCGAGCGGCTCGACCGCCTCGCCCGGCCGGCCCAGCTCGACGAGGACCGCGCCGAGCCGCGCGCGCGGGATCGCGCTCGGGCGCTCCTCGACCCCCTCGGCCTCGTAGTACGCGAGGGCCTGGCGCAGCAGCGGCTCGGCGGCGCGCGCGCGCCCGGCGCGGTAGAGCGCGTGGCCGAGCCCGCTCCGCGCCTGGGCGATCGGGTAGCCGTCGCCCTGACCCTCGTACTGGGCGAGGGCCGTCTCGAACAGCGGGAGGGCCGCGTCGGGAGCGCCGCGCATCAGCTCGAGCTCCCCCTCGGCCACGAGGGTGTTGGTGTAGAGCGGGTGCGACTCGCCGAGCGTCCGCGCGCGCAGGTCGCGGGCCTCCCGGAAGAGCCCCCGCGCCCGCTCGAAGTCTCCGAGGCGCGCGTGGAGCCCGCCGAGGTTGACGAGCGTGAGCGCGACCGATGGATGGTCCGCGCCGTAGGCCAGGCGCTTGAGCGCGAGGGCGCGCTCGAACGCGGCGCGCGCCTCGTCGAGGCGGTGGGCCCGCCGGAGCGCGATCGCGAGGTTGTTCATCAAGGCGGCGTTGGACGGATGATCGGGCCCGAGCGAGGCCTGGAGCAGGTCGATCGCGCGCTGGTACTCGGCGATCGCCTCGGCGCTGCGCCCGAGGTGGTTGAGCGCGCTCGCCTGCGCGCCGATCACCGACGCGAACCGCCAGTCGTCCTCCTCGAGCGCGGTCCGGTAGATCGACTCGGCCTGGCGCAGCGACGCGAGCGCGTCTTCGTCCTGGCCGATCGCGGCGCGGATGAGGCCGAGGTAATAGGCGAGGCGCGCCTCGAGGATCGGCGCGTCGCCGGCCCGGCCCAGCGCGGCCCGCGCGAAGCCCTCGTAGCGGAGCCCCTCCTCACGCTCGCGGAGCTTGCTGCCCACGACGAAGACGAGGCCGATCCAGGCCTCCGCCTCGAGCCGCGGGTCGTCGCTGGACGACGCGCGCCACGCCGCCTCCATCAGGACGTCGCGCGCCTCGGGGAAGTCGCCCGCGTGCACGAGCGAGCTGGAGCGGGCGATCAGGGCCTCGCTGGTCAGCGGGTCGTAGCCGACCTCGCGCGCCGCCTCGACGAGCGCCGCCGACGCCGTCTCCGCCTCGTCGTAGGCGCCCGCGCGCGCGAGGGTGCGGACCCGGGTCGCGTCGTGCCCCAGCTCGCGCACCCGCTCGGCCAGCGCGGGCGGCGGCTCGTGGGCCGCCTCCGCCTCGAGCCGCGCGAGGTCCGCGCACCGCTCGAGGGGCGGCAGCTCGACCACGAGCTGGACGGCCTGGTCGACGGTCTCGGCGCCGGTGTCCTCGAGCACGCGCGCGGCGGTGTCGAGCTCGGCGAGGCGACGGTCGAGGCAGCCCATCCGCAGGTCCATCGCGGCCTCGCTGACGTCCTGCCGCACGCGCGTGTCCTCGCAGGCCTCGACCCGCATCGCGAGCCACGCCTCGGCGCGGCGATCGAGCGCCGCGACGACGCGCTCGACGGTGGCCCCCGCGTGCGCGCGCTCGCTCGCCCCGAGCGCCTGGGTGACCGCCGCGCGGCGCGCGTCGTCCCAGACTCCGTCGAGGCGCGCGTCGAGGCCCTGGCAGAGGGGCGGCGGCGGCGGCGCGGGATCGGGCCACGCGAAGGCGACCCCCGCGGCCACCGCGGCGAGCGCCCCGAGCCCGACGACCGCGTAGGTCGTGCCGCGGCCCCGGTCGCGCGACGCGGGCGGCTCGAGCGCGGCGAGCAGCGCGTCCATCGAGGGGTAGCGGTCGTTGGCCTGGGTCGAGAGCCCCTTCCGGAGCACCGGCTCGACCCAGGCCGGCGCCGGGCTGTGCTCGGGGGCCGGGCGGACCCGCCCCTCGATCACCTCGGACATGCGCGCGAGGAGGCTCTCTCCTGCGAAGGGGGGCTGCCGATAGAGCCCCTGGTACAGCGAGACGCAGAGCGCGAACTGATCGCTGCGCTCGTCGGCTGCTCGCCCCTCGAGCTGCTCGAGCGACATGTAGGCGGGCGTGCCGATGATCATCCCGGCCTGGGTCTGGACGAGGGAAGCGATCTTGGCGGTCTCGCCGCTCGGCGCGGGGGGCAGGTGCTCGTCGGCCGCCTCGGTCCGCGCGATCCCGAAGTCGATCACCCGCACTCGCCCGGCGCGGTCGATGAGGCAGTTGTCCGGCTTGAAGTCGCGGTGCACGACGCCTTGCGAGTGGGCGTGCGCGAGGCCCCGCGCGGCCTGGCGGAACACGTCGAGCACCTCGCCCGGGGTGCGCTCCTCGGCGATCAGCCAGTCGCGGAGCGTCTCACCGTCGACGTGCTCCATCGCGATGTACACGTCGCCCGAGCCCTCGAGCGTCCCGACGTCGAAGACCTGGATGACGTTGGGGTGGCTGAGCCGCGCCATCGCCTTGGCCTCGCGCGCGAGCCAGCCCTGGCCCTGGGTCTTGGCCTCGCTCGACGCGGCCTGCGGGTGCAGGACCTTGAGGGCGACGCGGCGGTCGAGCTCGGGATCGTACGCGGTGTAGACGGCGCCCATCGCGCCCTCGCCGAGCTTGTCGAGCACCACGTAGCGCCCCAGGCTGTCGCCGCGCTGGTAGCTCGGGAGCGCGGCCTTCGCGCTCGGCGTCTCGGGTGTGGTGTCGCCGAGCGCCATCGTGGGCGCGACCGACGCGGGGTGTGCGATCGTGTCCTCGAAGGCGTCGGGGTCGCCGTGGCGCTCGTCGTCCACGGGCCGAGGGTAGCCCGGGCGGGCCCCGGTGCGCCGCCCTGACCGTCAGGCATCGGCGCGGCGCGGCGCGTCGACGGCCCGCTACAGCTCGTTCCAGAGGCCGAGCTCGAGGGTCGCGTGCGCGGACCACACGCCGTAGGTGCGGTGCGCCTCCTCGGTCAGGCCGAAGCGGACGCCCATGCCGAAGACCACGGGGCCCGCGCCGAGCGACGCGGTCACGCCGGCGAGCGGGAGGAGCAGGAGGTCGCCGTCCTCTTCGCCGAGGGTGAAGTCGATCTCCGCCCCGATGGTGAGCGGCTCGAGCGGGCGATAGTCGAGCGCGTAGGCGCTCACCCACGCGGCGTTCCGCGACGTGTCGAGGTCGACCACCATGCCCTGCCGCGTCCGCAGGAGGACGGGCGTGTCGAGCTGCCAGGAGATGTGGACGCTCGGCACGAGCCGGACCGCACCCAGGCCGCTGTCGTCCGGCTGGGTCGGGAAGAACGCGCCGACCTCGGCCACCAGGCCGAAGGCGTCGTCGTCGATCGCCGGGCGGTAGCCGACCGCGCCGTACAAATCACCCGACCCGCGCTGCGCGGTGCGGTCGTGGGTGCCGACGAAGTCTCCCGCCGCCGCGAGCTCGACCTGGAGCTGCCGGTCGAGGAACGCGCCGCGGGCGCCCGCCGAGCCACGCGCGCGCTCGCCGACCCCGTCGCCCTCGCCGAAGTAGCCCATCGAGATCCACGCCCCGACGTGGTCGCGATCCAGGTCGCGGATCCCCACCGTGCTCGGCAGGAGCGTGGTGCCGAAGCTCTGCGACCAGAGCGGGCGGCGCGGGCGCTCGGGCTCCTCCTCATCGTCGGGGGGCGCGGCCGGTTGGTCGGCCGTGGCCAGGCTGAGCGGCGCCGCGCCGAGGACCGCGTCCTCCCCCGCGACGAGCGTGAGCTGGGCCGGCTCGGGCGCGTCCTCCGCGACGCGGAGCGTGGCGCGCAGTCGGTCGCCGTCCCGCTCCAAGCCGCGCACCTCGACGCCGTCGGATCCGCGCAGCGTCAGGTCGGTCGGGAGCGCCGCGCCGGAGCGGATGGTGAGCTCGACCGACGTCTCGCGCCCGCGCACCGCGGTGACCTCGGACGCGTCGCCCTCGGCGCTCGCGAGGGTGACCTCGGCCACCACGACGCGGACCCCGCCGAGCGCCTCGTCGCCCGCGCGGCAGATCAGGGCGAGGTCACCGGCGCCCGACAGCGTCGTCTCGCGCGCGAGGGACGACGCGTCGCGCCCGCAGGTCGTCCCCTCGGGTGCGGTGAACACGGTGCCCGGCGCAACGACGACGGGGCCGACCTCCTCCGACGCGTCGCCGAAGTCGAAGGTCGCCTCCCGCGTCGGCTCGGCGCCCGGAGCGCGCAGCGCGCCGACGCTCACCTCGAGCTCGACCGGGTCGGACGGGGCGCTCTCGAAGAAGTCCTGGTCGATCGTCGCGAGTCGCGCGTAGTAGGTGCCCGGCGGGAGGCGGTGGATCTCGAAGGAGGTGACGCTCGCCGGCACCTCGACCTGCGCGACGAGGTCACGGCCGTCCGCGAGGCGCGCGATCTCCACGCGGTAGACGCGCGCGTCGGGGACCGCAGCCCAGCGCCCGCGGATCGTCGTGAGGGACGGCACGCCGACGAAGCGTCGCGGCTGATCCGCGGCCCAGGTCGGCGCGGGGGGAAGCGGCTGCGGCGGCGACGGGGCGGCGCCCTGGCGGACCGCCGATCCCATCCCCGGTCGCACGCGCACCCCGCGTCGGCCGTTGGCGTCGTTGACCATGGCCTCGCCGCCCTCGTGGTTGGACACGCGGGTGGTCGACTCCGCGTCGACGGTGGCGACCGCGGAGCCGCCGTGCAGCTCGACCTGCGACGCGGGCGTGCGCACGTGCAGCCGGTGGTTGGCCCGCAGGTCGCCGAGGCGTGAGCGCAGCGCGCCGCGCTCGAGGACCGCCTCGGTGCCGGTGCGGCGGACCGCGCCGGAGGTCTCGCCGTAGACGACGACGAGGGTGTCGCCGCGGAGCGTGACGATGGTGGTGTCGCTGAAGGTGAGCTCGGCGAAGGCGCGCTCGAGCGTGTTGACCCGCGTGCCTCGGTCGATCGGGTCGCGGACCGCGGTCGGCTCCCACTCCGCCTGCTGCGATGGCTGGGACCGCACGTTCGGCCGCAGCGCGGTGACGCGGGCGGCCGGGCCCGAGCCTCGCGCCGGCGCCTCCCGGGGCAAGCAGAGGTGGTTGCCGGCGGTGTGGCGGTGCGGCTCCGGTCCCATCCCGGGGTTGTAGGCGTGGATCAGATCGTAGCGCGATCGATCGCCGTACTGCCGCCGCGCGATCCGCGCGCAGCTGTCGCCCTCCTGGATCGTGTAGGGGACGACCACGACCTCGTCGGTGCTCATCTGCGCGCACTCGGCCGGGTCGCGGTCGTAGCCCTGGGCTGCCGCGAGCGAGGGGCACGCGAGCGCGAGGACCAATGTGGGATAGAGCAAGCGATTCACTTTGTCGTCCCTCCGCTTCGGCGCCGGTGCCTCCGCACCGCGCGCCACACGCGTCGTGCGAGCTCGCCCGCGTGGACGGGCTGGGTGATCACCTCGTCGGCCCCCGCGCGCAGGAGCCGCGTGACGCGCTCCATGTCGCCGGGCGGCGTGTCGCTCAGGACGGGCACTCCGTGCGCGGAGAGCGCCGCCAGCGTGTCTGCGCCCGCGCCGGGCGCGTAGATCGCGTCGGCGCCCGCCACCGTCTGGTCCTCCGACACGATGTACGGGAGGATCCCGTTCGCTCCCAGCGCGACGACCAGGTCGCCCTGGAGCGTGCCGACGACCGCGACCGACGCGGGGTTCACGTCCGTGGCGAGCGCGTAGATGTCCGCGGTCTGCCGCTCCGGCGGCGACTGGGGCGCCGCCGAGATCATCCGCGCCGCGCGCCCCTCGAGGTAGGTGTGGTCGCGGCCGCGCTCGCGGGCCTCGGGCGCGGAGTCGAAGCGCGACAGGATCCCGTGCACGACGTCGATCGCGGGGCGCTCCTCGGGGCGCTTGCTCAGCATCCAGAGGCAGAGGTCCTCGAGCTGCCGCGGGATCGCGAGGTCGCGCCGCACCTCGCGCGGTGGCTGCGGGTGCGCGAAGAGGTGCTGGGTGATGACCTGCATCGCGCTCCCCGTGTAAGGCGGCTTGCCGGTGAGCAGCTCGTAGAGGATCACCCCGAGCCCGTAGACGTCGCTCGCAGGGCCCACGTCGTCGCCCGCCGCCTGCTCGGGCGACATGTAGTCGGGCGTGCCGGTCGCGATCCCCTCCTGGGTCATCCGTCCGACGTCGGGGCGGTCTGCGATGAACGCGAGGCCAAAGTCCACGACCACCGCCCGGTCGCCGTCGGTGCCGCGCTCGAGGAAGATGTTCTCCGGCTTGAGGTCGCGGTGCGTGAGCGACAGCTCGTGGGCCGCGATCAGCACGTCCGCGACCTGCCCGAGGATCGGCAGCGAGCGCTCGAGCGGCGGCAGCGGCAGGTCGATGTCTACGATGTCGCGCAGCGTGATCCCGCGGAGCAGCTCCATCGCGATGAAGAGGACGCCGTCGTCGGTCTCGCCGAAGTCGTAGATCTGCACCGCGTGCGGGTGCTTGAGCTGCGAGGCGACGCGGGCCTCCCGGCTGAACCGGGCGCGGGCGGCGGGGGAGGCCGCCTGCTCGGGGTGGAGCAGCTTGAGCGCGAGGTCGCGCCCGAGGTTGAGCTGGGTGGCGCGCCAGACGACGCCCATCCCGCCCTCGCCGAGGCGGTCGACGAGCTGGAAGCGCTCGGCGATCACGTCGCCGGCCTTCGGTTCGGCGGGCGGCTTCATCCCCTCACCTCGAACAGGTGGACCGGCTCGCCCTTGCCCGCGAGCTGGCGCTCGCCGCGGTCGATGAGGTCGAACTCGTCGCCGACCTCGTCGCGCGTCTCACGGGTCACGAGGATCTGCTGGGGCCGCGCGATCGCCTCGAGCCGCGCGGCCACGTTCACCACGTCGCCGATCGCGGTGTAGGCCATGCGCGTCTCGGAGCCGACGTTGCCGACCACCGCGTCTCCCGTGTGCACGCCGATCGCGAGCTGCACCGTGACGCCGTACTTCGCCTTCCAGGTCTCGTTGCCCGTCTCGAGCCAACGGACCATGTCCTCGGCCGCGGCGAGCGCGCGCGCGGCGTGGTCGGGCTGCTCCTCGGGCGCGTTCCAGAGCGCCATCACGCAGTCTCCGATGAACTTGTCGACCGTGCCGCCGTGCCGGAAGACGATCTCGGTCAGGATGGTGAACAGGTCGTTGAGGATCGCGACGACCTGCTCGGGCTCCGAGCGCTCGGTGAGCGGGGTGAAGTTCACGACGTCGGCGAAGAGCACCGTGATGCGCCGGCGCGAGCCGCCGAGGTGCATGTCCTGCTCACGCGCGACCACCCGATCGACGATCTCGCCCGGGAGGTAGCGACCGAGGTCGGCACGGATCGCCTCCTCCTCGCGGATGCGCGCCTCGCTCGCCTCGAGGTCGAGCGACGCTCGGCTCAGCGCCGCGCCGAGGGTCGACAGCTCGTCCGAGGTCCGGACGTCGACGGTCGCGCCGAGCTCGCGGCGCCCGAGCCGCTCCGCGAGCCCGACGAGGGTCGCGATGGGGCGGGTGATCGAGCGGGCGACGAGGAGCCCGGCGAGGAGCGCGAGCAGCGCAACCACCGCGGTCGCGATCCAGACGCCCGTCCGCAGGGTCGCGATCTTGGCGAGCGCGACGCGGGTGGGCACCTCGACCACCACCGCCCAGCCGCGCGAAGGCACGCTCGCGATGGTCCCGAGCGTGGTCTCGCCGCGCGGGTAGGTGCTCTGCCGCGAGAACATCGCGGTGAGCTGCCCGGGCTCCAGTCCCTCGACGAGCGGGTGGTCGCTCACGTCGCGGACCGGCTCGCCCTCCATCCCGTTCGAGTCGGCGACCGCGTGCCCGCTCGCGTCGAGGACCAGGATCGCCCCCGAGTCGTGGCGGAGCCGGCGGTCCGCCACCCGCGTCACGTAGGACTGGAGCGGCTCGAGGGAGACGCTCGACGCGGCGAAGGCGTTCGGCGGGGCGGTCGGGGCGCTGCGCATCGGGACGACCACCGTCAGCCGGGCCGCGACGTCTCCAGGCTGCGCCGAGCCGATCGCCACTCCCGCCTCGCCCGCGCGGGTGCGCAGGTCCACCGGCAGGGTGTCGGGGAGCCGTGGGGGGCTCGCGCCGGACTCGCGCACGACGTCCACCAGCGCGCCCTCGCCGTCGTAGATCGCCACGTGATCCAGCGCCTCGACCCCCTCGACCGCGTGCATCGCGGCCTGGACCGCGGTGTCCTCGTCGAGCCGCTCGCTCATCAGCATGCGCCCGACCACGTCGAGGCCGTCCTCGACCCGGGTGAGCTGGGACTCGAGGCTCGCCCCGACGTCGTCGGCGATCGCGAGCTGCGCCTCGCCGATCTCCTCCTCGAGGGCCCCCTCGGCCCGGTCCAGGACGAACAGCCCGACCGCCGGCAGGGGCACCAGGGCCAGGGCCGCGGCCAGCAGACCGAGCTTGAGGCGCAGGGAGAACCGGGCCGTGGGCTCGCTCATCGTCGGGGACCCCCCTGACGGGCGCTCGTAGTAGGCTCGGCGGCGACGTGACAACCAAGACGACGCTGCGGTATCCGAACGAGGAGCTGGTGCTCCCCGTCCAGTCGATCAAGGCGGAGGTCCTGGACGGCCCCGCGTCGGGGGAGACCGTCGAGACGGAGGAGGAGACGCTCACCGTCGGCACGGCGAAGGGCAACCACCTCATCCTCGAGGACGAGACCGTCTCGCGCTTCCACCTCGAGCTGTCGCGGCAGGACGACGGCATCCTCGTCCAGGATCACGGCTCGACCAACGGCACGTGGATCGGCGAGCTGCGCGTCGAGCGCGCGGTGGTCCCGCCCGGCACGACCGTCCGGCTCGGCCGCTGCCGGGTGAAGGTCAGCGACGGCGACCGCATCTCGCTCGAGGTCCACGACGAGGACTCGCTCGGGCGGCTCCGCGGGGCCACGCCGCTGATGCGGCGCCTGTTCGCCCGGGTCCGCAAGGCGGCCCAGAGCGAGGTCCCGGTGCTCATGGTCGGCGAGTCCGGGACGGGCAAGGAGCTGATCGCCCGCGCGATCCACGATGGCAGCAAGCGCGCCGACGGCCCCTTCGTGGTGGTCGACTGCGCCTCGCTCACCCCGACGCTCGTCGCGAGCGAGCTCTTCGGCCACGAGAAGGGCGCGTTCACCGGCGCCCACCAGCGGCACATCGGCGCGTTCGAGCGGGCCCACGGAGGGACGGTGTTCCTCGACGAGATCGGCGAGCTGCCCGAGCAGCTCCAGCCGACGCTCCTCGGGGTGCTCGAGCGGCGGCGCTTCCGGCGCCTCGGGGCCCGCGACGAGGTCGACGTGGACGTGCGGCTCGTGGCCGCGACGCACCGCGACCTGCGGGCCGAGGTCAACAACGGCAGCTTCCGCCTCGACCTCTACTACCGCCTGGCGGTCGTGCGCCTCGCGGTGCCGGCGCTGCGCGAGCGCCCCGACGACATCCCCGTGCTCATCGCCCAGTTCCTCGCCGAGGCGGGCCACCAGGGGGAGATGGACGCGCTGATCCCGCCGGCCGCGCAGGCCGCGCTCCGGCGCCATCACTGGCCGGGCAACGTGCGCGAGCTGCGCAACTACGTCGACGCGATGCTCGCGATGGGCGAGCCGCCCGAGCTCGACGACCTCGGGGTCGAGGCCCCGGCGGGCGGGCCGGGCATCGCGCTGAGCCGCCTGCTCGCGCTCCCCTACAAGGAGGCGCGAGCGGCGGTCCTGCACGAGTTCGAGTCCCACTACCTGCCGATGGCGCTCGAGCGCGCCGACGGCAACGTGTCCAAGGCCGCCCGCGACAACGCGATGGATCGATCGCACCTGATGGATCTGCTGCGTCGCCACGGGCTTCGTTGACTCGGTAGAGGGCGCGGCCGCTCAGTTGTCGTTGGCGGCCTTGGTGAGGGCGCCGTCGAGGTGGACGTCCATCTGCGGGAACGGGATGCCGATGCCGGCCTCGTCGAGGGAGTACTTGGCCGCGCGCACGAGCTCCTGGTGCAGATCCCAGTAGTGCTCCTGCTTGCAGAACGCGCGGACCTGCCAGTCGACCGACGAGCCGCCGAGCCCCTTGAGGAAGACCTGCGGAGGCGGCTCCTCGAGCGCGAACTCGAGCTTCGTGAGCCCCTTCTCGAGGACCTTGCGGGTCTCGTCGATGTCGGCCGAGTAGTCGGCGCCGACGTCGATGTCGATCCGGCGGTGCGGGTGGTGGCTGTAGTTCTTGATGATCGCCCCGAAGATCGAGCCGTTCGGGATGATCAGCTTCTCGTTGTGGGGCGTGACGAGCTCGGTGGTGAAGAGCTCGATCTCGACGACGGTGCCGAGGGTGCCCGCGATGTCGACGAACTCGTCGACCTTGAACGGCCGGAACACGAGCAGCATCACGCCGGCCGCGAAGTTCGCGAGGGTGCCCTGGAACGCCAGACCGATCGCGAGGCCCGCGGCGCCGATGACGGCCGCGAAGCTGGTGGTGTCGACCCCGAAGACCCCGAGACAGCCGAGGACCGCAGCGAGGAGGATGAGGTAGCGGGCGACGTTCGAGAAGAACTTGGCGAGGGTCTTGTCGAAGCCCGTGCGATCGAACGCGGCGAGCATCCCGCGGCGCACCATCCCCGCGATGATCCAGGCGATGAAGAGGGCGATGAGCACGCCCACGACGCTCGGGAGGTGCTCGACGGCCCAGTTCCAGGCCTCGTCTCCCATGCTCTGTAGCTGTTCAGAATCCATGTTGGTCCCTTTCGGCCGCCCGATATAGCAGGTCCTGTGCGAATACCGGACTTCGGTCGATTTTGTGGTGGGCGGCCTCTACGGCTGGGGGGAGGACCCCGCAAGTGTGGGCCGCGGCCGATGGCCGAGGGTGGTCGAATCGCCCGGTTCGTCGCTTTCTCGACGCGCGCGGCGTTGGAACGGAACATGCCCAGCGCCTGCCGAGAAAGCTGGAGGAGGTGATTCGGATGAGGAGCAGAGCTTCTGTACGAGCGATCGCGCTCACGACGACCGCGCTCACGATGATGATGTGGGGTGGCGTCGCAGCCGCTCAGGACACGGAGGCGGCCCCGGACGAGGCGGAGGCGAACACCGCCCGCGTCACGGAGGCCCACTCCGAGGACGACGTCGATCTGGTGATCACCGCCGGCGCGACCGGCGCGTGGGGCAACGCGCAGAGCATCGGGGCCAACCTCGCGGGCCTCTTCACCGTGCGCGAGGGGCAGCACGCGTTCCTGGCGGAGGTGAGCTGGCTCTTCGGCGCGGCGGCGACCCGCGACCCGATGACCAACCAGTTCGGGGACCTCGAGGAGAACGCGAACAACTTCAACCTGCGTCTCCGGTACGACTACTTCATCGACACGGACAACGCGCTCTTCGTCGCGGCCCGGCTGCGGCGCGATCCCTTCGCCCGGCTCGAGCCGCGCTTCCAGGGGCAGATCGGCTACCTGCGGAACTTCCTCAACGAGGAGAACCACCGGTTCTGGGGGGAGGCGGGTCTCGACTTCACGTTCGACCGCTTCGACGCGCCCCTGGCGATCGGCGGTTCGGACGCGGCGGGCAACCCGCTCCTGTCGCAGGATCGCGGCGTCGGCTCGCTGCGCCTGTTCATCGGCTACAGCAACCAGCTCAACGAGGTCCTGACCTACCAGACGGGCTTCGAGTTCCTCTGGGGCCCGCTCCGCACCGTCGGCTCGGGTCAGGAGGCGGCGATGCGCTTCGAGTGGATCAACCAGTTCCGCTCGAAGATCGAGGACTGGCTCCAGATCTCGCTCGATCTGACCGCCCGCCTCGACAGCGCGCCCCCCGGCCAGCTCACGCCGTGGGACGAGCAGGCCGGTCAGGCCACCCAGATGCTCGACATCCTGGGCACCCTCAACCTCGTCGGCAGCTTCGACCTCGACGGGGAGCCGGCGGCCGAGGAGGAGCCCGAGGCCGAGGAGCCCGAGTGCCCCGTGTGCGAGACCTGCCCGGTGTGCGAGGACTGCGACGCCGCGGTCGAGGCGGCCCGTCAGGAGGCCCAGCAGGCCGCCGACGCGGCGGCCGAGGAGGAGCCGAGCGGCGCCGAGGCCATCCAGGAGACGGCCGAGGAGATGGACCTGGTCGAGTAGCCGACCGAGGCTCCCGTCAGGGAGTCATAGGCTCGGACGCGACGCCGTCGCCGGTCTCCGGTGGCGGCGTCGCTGCGTCCGAGGTCGACTCCGGGGACGCGGCCGCGTTCGTCAGGTTCGCACCCGACATCTCGGCGCCGCCGTCGGAGAACATCACCCCGAAGGCGATCGCGGCCGTCACGACGACCATCGACACCAGGGCGACGAGCGGGATCCACGGCGCGTCCTTGGGCTCCTCGTCGCGTCGCTTGGCGTAGATGCCCGAGCTCTCCGGCTCGTCCCAGCCCTCGAGGATCGCGAGCACCTCGCCCATCGAGGCCGGGCGACTCGAGGGGTCGCGCTGGAGCATCCGGTCGATCGCCTCGTCGACGCGCGGGGGCACCTCCGCTCGCAGCGACGACACGCGCGGCGCGGGGTCGGTCGCCTTGTGGAGGAGCACCTCGCCGGCCGACGGCGCGACGAACGGCGGCCGCCCGGTGAGGAGCGCGAAGGCGATCGAGCCGAGCGCGTAGACGTCGGTGCGCGCGCCCACGTCGCCGCCGTAGACCTGCTCCGGGGCGCAGTAGTCGGGCGTGCCCATGAAGGTGCCGACGTGGGTGTGGTGGGTCGCCGACGCGAGCTCGGGCGAGAGCACCTTGGCGATGCCGAAGTCGAGGATGCGGATCGCGGAGCGCGACGGCGTCATCACCTCGGCGTCCATCAGGAAGAGGTTCTCGGGCTTGAGATCGCGGTGGACGATCCCGAGGTCGTGGGCCCGCCGCATCGCCCGCGCGACCTGGGTGAGGAGCGCCTTGGTCTCGTCCACTCCGAGCGGCCCGTTGCGCTCGAGCAGCTCCGCGACCGTCTCGCCGCGCAGGTACTCCATGATCGCGTAGGGCCGGCCGTCCGGGAGGGTCCCGAAGTCGAAGAACGCGGGGATGCTCGGGTCGCCGACCGCGCTGGCCGCGCGCGCCTCCTGCTCGAAGCGCTCGACCGCGCCGCCCGTCCGGATGACGTCCTTGCGGAGCACCTTGATCGCGACCGAGGTGCGCAGCCGCTCGTGCTCCGCGCGGAACACCTCGCCGACGCCGCCGGCGCCGATCCGCTCGACGATCCGGTAGGGGCCGATCCGGGCGCCGATCAGGCTCTCGCTCACCGCCGGGGGCGGCTCGGAGTAGCGCGCGTTGCGCCCCGCGCCGACCAGCTCCTCGGCCACCGCGCGCGCGCTCTCGGGGCGGTCGGCCGGGTCCGCGGCGAGGCAGCGCTCGATCACGCGACGCACCGGGTTGGGGATGTCGGTCGCGCGCTCGTCGCGCGGCATCCGCACCGGGGTCCCCGCGAGCTGGGCCACGATGCGCTCGCGCGAGGAGCCGCCCTCGAACGGGAGGCGGCCGGTGATCATGCGGTAGCCGAGGACCCCGAGGGCGTAGAGGTCGGTGCGCGGGCCGACCGCGGGCTCGCCCCGGAGCTGCTCGGGCGCGAGGTGCTCGGGCCGCGAGAGCCAGGCCTCGCGGGCTTCCTGACCCTCCGCCTCACGGAGCGGCGACAGCCCGAAGTCGGCGACCCGGACGGGGTCGAGCGTCCCGCCGCGCGCGTCGACGTGGACGTTGCGCGGGCTCAGGTCGAGGTGGAGGAGCGACTGGGCGTGCGCGGCCTCGAGGGCGCGCGCGATCTTGACGAGCGCGGAGACCACCTGCGGGAACGGGAGGTGCCCCTCGGCGTCGAGCACCTCGGCCAACGTCGAACCGGTGACGAAGTCGGTGACGACGTAGGGCAGCCCGAGCTGCGCGTCCTCGCCGTAGTCTCCGACGCCGAGGATCGCGTCGCCCGTGAGCTCGCTGGCGCGCGCCGCGGCCTCGAGGAAGCAGCGGCGCGCGGCCGGCTGCGCGGCGAGCTCGGGCCGGAGGATCTTGATCGCGACGCGCCGGCCGAGGACCGCGTGGTGCCCGCCGAAGACCATCGTCGCGCGACCCACGCCCCGCGCCCGGTCCGCGAAGTAGCGCGCGCCCAGGGTGAACGGGCGCAGCAGCGCGCCATCCCGGGGGCAGAAGGGGAGCCCGGAGGCGACGCCGCAGCTCGGACAGACGTCCGGGCGGTCGATCGTGAGCTGGGGTTGAGGGGTCGACATGTAAGCGCTCTGTGAGTTGGGCTACGGGCCCGGCGGCGGGTTGCTTCCCACCGCGGGTTGCCGAGCGCGCCGAGCGCGTTCGTTGGATGCGCATCTTTCGTACAGAGCGGACGGCTACACCTCTTCAAAGGTGGACGGAGGCGCGTCGGTCTCCGGGGTCCCCGCGGCTGCTACCCTGGGCGCCATGACGGTGGCAGCACGGACGGGGATCCAGCTCGCGGGCGCGCTCCTCGTGGCGCTCGTCGCGGCGCTCGGCTGCGATGGGCCGATCGAGGTGGACGCGGGGATGGACGCAGGGGGGCGCGCCGACGCGGGCGCGCCAGACGCGGGGACCGACGCGGGCGTGGACGCGGGCGGGACGGACGCCGGGCCAGCCGACGCCGGGGTCACCGACGCGGGAGCCTCCGACTCCGGCCCGAGCCCCGACGCGGGACCCGACCTGGACGCCACGCGTCGTCGCCTCGCCGCGGCGTGGCGCCACGCCTCGGGCAGCAACTCCGACGGCCGCGCGCTCTGCAACGGTCAGTGCGGCTTGGTGACTGACTCGGCGCTGCGCAGCGTCTGCCGCGACGACTGCGGCTTCGTCACCGACCCCGATCTGCGCGCGTTCTGCTCGGGTCAGTGCGGCTTCATCACCGACCTCGACCTGCGCCGCTTCTGCGAAGGGTCGTGCGGCCTGATCACCGACCCCGACCTGCGCGCGCTGTGCCGGGGCGACTGCGGGTTCGTGACCGACAGCGCGCTCCGCAGCTTCTGCAGCGGGTCGTGCGGCCTGCTCTGAGCTTCGGATCCGACCCAGCGCGGCCCCCGAGGAGATCAGCCGCCGCCGTGCGGCTGGCAGGTGCTCGTCCCGTTGTCGTGATCGCACTCGAGGTCGTTCGCGCACTCGAAGCGCACGGTGCACGGGCTCCCCACCGGGAGGTCGCCGAGGTCCGGCTCGCAGAGCCCTTGCCCGGGCAGCTCGATGTCGCAGCGCCCCGTGCCGCAGTCGGCGTCGGTCGCGCACGGGCCGACGGCGACGGGCCCGACGAGGAGCCGGTCGGTCTCCACCACCCCGATGGGCTCGGTGGAGAAGCGCGCGCTCACCGCGACCCGCTGCTCCTCGCGCGCCGGGTCGTCCTCCTGCGCGATCTCGCGGACGCGCGTCAGGTCGACCTCGAGGTTGGTGAACATCTCGAGGCACGAGATCGGGCTGCGGTCCGGGTTGAGGTCGCAGTTGGCGGTGCCATCGGCGCTCGTGAGCGTGGCCGTCGTCCCGTCAGCGCTCACCGGCCCGCGGAACGCGACCCGGGTGCTCTGGCCGACGAGCATCTTCGGAAGGTTGTAGGCGAGGACGACCTCGTTACCCGCGACCGTCCACTCGACCTCGTCGACGGGGTAGGTCGACACGTCGGTGCGCTCCGGGACGAAGTACACGCCGTCGAACACGAGCGCGAGGATCTCGGCGGGGCCGGCGTCCGCGCCGGGCGGGCCGGCGTCCGTGGCCCCCGGCGGGCCGGCGTCCCCGGTCGGCGGCCCCGCGTCGAGCGGGGCGGCGCCGTCGTCGCAGGCTCCGAGCAGGAGGAGCGAGCCCGCGAGGGTGAGGGTGGCGATTCGGGTCTGCATCTTCATCGGTCTCCCATGAGCTCACTGATCCGAGGGGCGGCGCGGTAGCGGGTCGCGGGGCCCGCGCCGGAGCGCGTCACGAGGCTGCGCTCGTGCATCTGCGAGAGGTCGCGCGACATGGTGCGGACCGAGGTCCCGACCCGCCGCGCGAGCTGAGCGACGCTGGCCTGCGGGTCGCGCGAGAGGGCCTCGAGGGCGCGGCGCCAGCGCTGGGCGCGCTTGCCCGCGCGGGGCATCGCCGGGGCGGGCGCGGCGCGGCGCGGCTCCGGCGCGAGGCGCCCCGGTCGGACGACCTCTACGCCGTCGCGCAGGGCGTACTCGCCCGCGTCGGTCCGAACCCAGGCGGCCGCCCGCCCGAGCGCGCTGCGGAGGCGCGAGACGGACGTCTTGATCACGGAGTCGTGTCGGTCCGGGCTGTAGACGCGGATGCCCCAGACCGCGGCGAGCAGGGCCTCGCGCGTGCCCTCGCCGCGCGCGATGGCTTCGAGCACCTCGCGGGTCCGCGGCGAGAGCCCGGGGAGCCGCTCGAGGTTGCCGCGGTCCTCCACCAGCAGCATGTCGTCGAAGAGGTGCACGCGCTGGCCAGGCGCGCGTCCACCGAGCTCGGGCAGCAGGCCGAGCATCCCGGCGCGGATCGCGGCGTGGACCGAGCCCTGGGCGGCGGCGCAGCGCGCGGCGGTCGCCTCGTCGCCGTCGGCCACCGTGAAGCCGGTCGCGCGCCCGTGGATCGCGAGCCAGGCCCGGGCGCGGTAGAGCCCCGCGTCGTCGGCGAGCGACTCGAGCCACGCGGCGGCCTCCGCCGTGGCCGCTTCGTCCTGGCGCCACTCGGCCAGCCCGAGCGCGAGCGCGGCGACCTCCGCCTCGAGGGTGACGTCGCGATCCTCGGGGAGCCGCTCGCGCGCCCGGGCCACGTGCGGCTCGGCCGCGTCCCAGCCCTCCGTCGCCCGGGCGACGTGGGCCCGCGCGCACGCGAGGACGACCTCCGCGCGCGCGTCGCCGGCGCACAGCGGCTCGAGCTGTTCGACCGCGTCGCGCGCCGCGTCGCTCCGGCCCGCCCACGCGAGCCGCGGCGCGAGCTCGCCGAGGATCAGGCGACGCGAGTAGCCGTCCTCGGCGCGCTCGCTCGCGAGGCGCGCCTCGAGGATCGCGATGCCCTCGGGGAGCGAGGCGATCGAGGCGCGCGCGACGTCGAGCGAGATCGCGATCGCCTGGGCGTTGGACTGCAGCCCCAGGGTCAGCGCCTGCTTCTGCGCGCGCCCCAGGACGACGAGGCCCTCGTGGAACCGACCGCGCCGCAGCAGCAAGTGGCCGCGCATGTCGTTGGCGAGGAGCTGGCCGTAGGCGAAGCGCGCGGCCTGCGCGTTGCGGAGCGCGTGCGTCGTGGACTGCTCGGCGCGTCGGTAGTCCGACGCGAAGTAGTGGCAGCAGGCGACGCCCTGCAGGAGCAGGCTCCGGCCCCAGCGATCGCGCTCGGGGCGGCTCTCGCGCTCGGCCCGCGCGATGGTGGCGCGGCCGCGTGCGATGTCGCCGGCCCGGCAGTGCGCGACGGCGAGGAAGAACCCGGCCGCGGCCACCGTCCGCGCGGCCTCCGCCGAGCCGTCGCGCTTCACCGTCTCGAGGAGCAGCTCGGCCTCCACGACGCGGCCGACGAAGCTCAGCGCGCCGATCGCGAAGGCGGTGTCGACGTCCGCCGCGCCGCCCGCCGGAGAGTCGATCGTGCGCGCGAGGACGTCGGTGTAGCGACCCGCGTAGAACGCGCGCGCCACCTCCGTCTCGCCGACTGTCCACCGCTCCGTCATCGCAGGTCTAGGTGTGGGTTACAAATCACGCCAGATCGAGCCACGTGAGGTTACGTGAGTTGGCGTGATCCGGGCGACGGACGAGCGCCGGCCTTTGTGCGACGGGGACGTGCGGAGGTAGATGCGCGGGCCTCTCGCGCCGTTCAGCTCGCCTCGAACGTCATGCCGGCCGCCCGCAGGCGCTCGACGAGGTGCATCCCGAAGGCGACCGACGGGGTGAGCACGCCGCCGGGCCCGCCGAGCGCCTCGCGATCGAGCGCGAGCGAGAGCGCGGACTCCGAGAGCATCACCGCGGTGGAGCCGTAGCCCGGGTCCTTGTCGCCGCGGACCTGGCCGCGCACCACGAAGCGGCGCCCCTCGAGGTCGTGGCCGAGCCCGAGCAGCCGGACCACGAAGAAGCCGCGCTCGCGGGCCTCTCGGCTCGGCCCTTCGCCGGGCTGGGGCAGCTTGCGCTGCAGGAGCGGGCGGGTGAGCGGGAGCGCGACGCCGAGGCCGAACGCGCCCATGCCGCCGGTGACCGCGACCGCGCGCGCGAGGCCGCGGGGGCCCTTGCCGGTGCTCATGACCTCGGAGTAGCGGAACCCCTCACCCCACGGCCGCCCGCGGAGCGCGTGGCCGCGGCGGACGACCCGCGTGTTGATCGCGGCCATGAGGAACGGCGCGGTCCACATGCCGAGGTCGCGATCGAAGCGGACGCCGCGCTGGTCGGGGCCGTCCGGGCCGCCGCGCTTCGGGTCGGGGTCGAGCGCGTAGGGGTTGCCGAAGACCCTCCGGATGGACGGGTCCTCCTTCATCTCCTCGAACATGTGGAACATGCTCGCGAGGGTCCCGCCGCTGAACGCGCCGGAGGTCTCGCCGGCGAAGAACTTCACCTCGCGCGCGTAGGTCCCGTAGCGCGTCTTGGCGGCCTCCTGGACCATCAGCGTGCCGAGGTCGCTGGGGATCGAGTCGTAGCCGCAGCAGCACACGATGCGCGCTCCGGTCTCGACCGCGCGCTCGTGGTGGCGGTCGATCGTGCGGCGCACGAACTGGTTCTCGCCCGTGAGGTCGCAGTAGTCCGTGCCGGCCTCGACGCAGGCGGCCACCACCTCCGCGCCGTACTTCGCGTAGGGGCCGACCGTGGTCACGAGGGCCGAGGTGCGCGCCGCGATCCGGTCGAGCGCCTCGCGGTCCGTGCTGTCGGCCACGAGCAGCTCGAGCTCGGCCGCGCGCGCGTGCACGCGGGTGAGCTCGTCTCGGACCCGGGCGAGCTTCGTCTCGCTCCGTCCCGCCAGCGCGAGGCGCAGGTCCGAGTCGCCGTAGCGCTCGAGGAGGTACTCCGCGACGAGCTGCCCGGTGAACCCGGTGGCCCCGTAGAGCACGAGGTCGAGCGGGCGGGAACGATCGCGGCGCGGAGAGTCGGGGTCGGTCACCGGCCAGGTTCTTCGGCACGCGGCCCGCCGCGTCAACCGCCTTCGCGGCCTCGCGCGCTCGGCGCAGCCGGCCCGGTGGACAGGCCGCGCGCCGGATCCGATCCTCGAGCCGCGATCACTGCGCCCATGGCCGACTCCGACCCGACTCCCGCGCGCCCGTCCGCGCCCTCGCGACGCGCTGCGTGGCGCCGCTGGGCGAAACGCCTGCTCGGGGTCGCGCTCGCCGTCGCGCTCACCGAGATCGGCGCGGCTGGCGTCTATCTCGTCCAGCGAGGGGAGGGCTTCTCCTACGCCGCGATGCGCGCGCGCCGCGCCGCCCTCGAGGCGCCGACGGACGAGCCGCCCGCGCGGGACGGCGCGCAGGCCCAGGCGCGCGCGCTCCGCCCCGAGCTCGACGAGCAGGCGCTCCACCCCTTCGTTGGCTTCCTCAACGATCCGACGGGTGACCCGTGGGCCGCGTCCCCGCCCTATGCGCACGCCGCGCGCCTCTTCGAGGACGGGCCGCCGGGCACGCTGCGGGTGCTCGTCGTCGGCGGATCGGTGGCGGGGCAGGTCCGCGACCAGGGCGACGAGGCGCTGCGCGCCGCCATCGCGCAGGGGCCCTTCGAGGGCCGCGAGGTCGAGGCCGTGTCGCTCGCGGTCGGCGGGTACAAGCAGCCGCAGCAGCTCGCGCTCGTCGCCTACCTCCTCTCGGCGGGCGCTCGGTTCGACGTCCTGATCAACATCGACGGGTTCAACGAGGCCGTCCTGCCCTGGACCGACAACGCGCAGGCCGGCGTCTATCCGCTCTATCCGCGGTGGTGGGACCTGCGGCTCGCGAGCGTCGACGAGCCCGAGACGCTCGCCCGGGTCGGGGCGATCCAGGTGTATCGCGACCTGCGCCGATCGGCCGCGCAGGCCGTGGACGGCTCCCCGCTGCGGCTCAGCGTCACCGCGAACGTCGCGTGGGACGCCCTCGACCGCTGGGCCGAGCGCCGCGTCTACGAGCGCACCCGCGCGCTCGCGCGCGACCGTGAGGCCCGCTCGTACCAGCGCGCCGGGCCGCCGGGGCCGCGCGATCGCGACGCCACGCTCGCGCTCGCGGCGGACAACTGGGCGCGCTCGTCCATCCTGATGCACCGGATCGCCTCGCAAGAAGGGTTTCTCTATATCCACGTGCTCCAGCCCAATCAGTACCTCGAGGGGACCAAGCCCCTGAGCGACGAGGAGCGCCGCCTCTACCTCGACCTCGAGGGCGACTACGGCCAGACGGCGCCGCTCGGCTACGCGCAGCTCCTCGCGCGGGCGCCCCGGCTCCGCGAGGTGGGGGTGCGGTTCCACGACCTGACGCGGCTCTTCGCCGACGAGCCGGCCACCGTCTACGCCGACACGTGCTGCCACTTCAACGCGCACGGCGTCGACCGGCTCGCGACGCGGATCGGCGAGCTCGTCGCGGCCGATGCGGCGGAGGCCGGCGCGCGCTGAGGCGGCTTCACCCTCGGCTCGCCTCGTACACTGTACGATTCGTTGGCTGCCGACCCCGCGCGGCGGCTGGTAGTCCCGAGCTCCCGCAATCGAACGGAAAGGGGACTCGGGATGAAGAAGACGCTTGCAACGCTGGCCCTCACCGCCGCGCTCGTCGGGGTGGGGCTCGTCTCTGCGCCCGCGGCGCACGCGATCCGCGTGGACTGCCAGGGCGACGGCTGGTCGTGGTGGGGTGAGGTGCCCTCGAGCATGGAGGCCGCGCGGATGGGGCTCCGCTGCGAGTCGCAGGGAGGCCAGCACGAGTACTCCTTCTCGCTCTGGGAGATGATCTTCGGGGTGGAGTGAGCCGGTGCGCTTTCGACACGTCCTCGGTACGGCGCTCGCGCTCGTCGCGGCGGTCGCGCTGTTCGTCGGCCTCGGCCTCGACCCCGGGGGCGGCTCCGGGGGTGGGCCTTCGCTCGCCCCCGGAGCTCGAGGCGCGCCCTCCGCGTCCCGCGACCGGCGCGCGCGAGAGGACGCGCTCGACCGCGCGATCGGGCGCCTGTTCGGGGCGCGCGAAGTCGGGCCGAGCGAGGTCGAGCCGAGCGACGAGGTCCTCGAGGCCGAGCGCGCCGAGGTCCTGCGCCAGCTCACCGGCGCGTCGAGGACCCCCGCGCAGCGTCGCGCGGCGATCGGGCGCCGCATCCGCGTCCTGGCCCCCGCGGGATCCACGGCCACGGCCCAGCTCGAGCCGGAGCAGGTGCTGGCCGCGCTGCGGGAGGTGCGAGCCGAGGTCCGCGGCTGCGTCGAGCGGGCGGGCGGGCTCGCGGCCCTGGGCCTCACAGCTCACGGCGACGCGGCCGACGGCGACGCCGGCGTCCCCGCCGCGCCGGTGGTGACGACCTTCGCGTTCGACGACGACGGCCGCGTCGACCCGACCTCGCTCGTCAGCGACCCGCCGCTGCCGCCCGCGCTCGAGCGCTGCTGGCACGACACGGTCGCGGCGGCCCCGTTCCCCGCCGGCCCGCGCGGCGGGGTGGTGGAGCTGCAGATGGGCGCGCCCAGCCCCCGCTCTTGAGCTCGTGCGTCATCGCCGTCGGCGTCGCCGCGCGACCGCCAAGGCCAGCGCGATCAGCGCGAGGCCGACGGGGCTCCATCGCGATCGCGACGGCGCCGCGTGGCAGCTGCACCCTTCGCCCGCGGTCGGGGGGCGCTCGGTCGAGCCCGCGTCGATCGGCCCGCTCGGCGCGCCGGCGTCCGCGTTCACTCCGCCGTCGCCGTCCGGCCCCGGCTCGGTCGGCTCGGTCACCGGCTCGGGGGGCGGGGGCGGCGCGCCGTCGCGTCGCCGCCAGAGGCCGAGCAGGTCCACCACCACGTGGGCGCGCGTCGAGGTCGTCAGGCACGCGCGGCGGCTGGTCCCGAGGTCCGTCGTGACGAGGGTCGCGCGCGTGTCGACGTCGAAGTTGTGCGCAGAGGTGGCCGGAGGCGCACCCCGCTCGCACGCGTAGGCGATGAGGTGTCCCGGTCCGTCGGCCTCGATCGTCGCGACGTTCAGCGCAGCGGCCCACCCGTTCTCGGGCATGCCCGACGCCTCACCGAGCGGCAGCTCGATCTCCTGATGCGCGGCGAGCCGGTTCTCGAAGTAGACGCCGCTCCGGGTGTCGACGAGCCGCCGCGGGGTCAGCGCCTGGTACTCGAGCAACCCGTCGGGCGAGAACCACCCGAGCGCGTCGATGACGAGGTGCATCGTCTCGTTCGGTCGAACGCAGAGCATCCCGTCGTCGGCGAGCGCGGTCACGAGCTGGGCCGACGCGATCTCGCCGGCCCTCAGGTTCACGTTCGAGGTCTCGGGATCGGCGCCGCAGGGGAACACGGCGACGTGCGCGTTGGCCGGCGGACGGAGCGCCGCGATCGTGCCCAGCATCCCGGTCGTCCCCGCGGGCGCGCCGACGTCGATCGGCGTCACCTCACCGCCGGGCACCGTCGCGCCGAGCGAGCGGCTGTCGTAGACGCGCGTCGGATCGATCAGCTCGAGGCCATCGCCGTACTCGCCCATCGTCGCGTAGAGGTCGCCGATCAGATCGACGCGCGAGCTCTGGAACACGGTGAGCGAGCCGCCGCCGAGCGGGCTCGGCACGAGGTTGGCGCGCACGCTCGCGTAGTTGAGGTTCGACGTGCCGGGTCGCGTTGCGCCCGTCGGGAAGACGCTGAGGTGCCCGGCCTCGGTGGGCACCGCGGCGAGGTTCAGCCAGACGCCGGTCACCGACGCGTCGAGGCCCGCGCGCCAGGTCAGCTCGCGCGCGGCGTCGTCCCAGGTCAGCCCGCTCATCGAGGCGCGCGTGTCGAACATGCGGTCGGGCCCGGTGAAGGTCAGGCGACCCGGGTCGCCGACCGGCGCGATGCCGGGGAGCGCGCGGCCCGCGACGGGCACGGCGCGTGGCGGCTCGGGGATCCCGCAGCGCGGCGCAGGGCCACCGAGGCACTGCTGGCCGGACGCACCGCAGTCGGTGCGCGCGCAGTCCGCGCCGACCAGCGTCGCACCCTCGCAGGCCACCGCGCACATCGTGCCGGGCGGGCCGACGGTGAAGAAGGGCGTGGTCCGCGCGGCGCCCGCGACCGACAATTCGATGTGCAGGTGGTTGGTGTGGGGATCGCCGCCGAGCGTGCCGAAGCCGCGCTCCCCGTTCCAGAAGGTGTGGTCCCAGATCACGCGCTGGATGCCGATGTACTCGGCGTGCTCCACGAGGAAGTTCGCGACCTCGTCGCCGACCGTGTTGTCGGCGCCGCCGCCCGAGGCGTAGGGCACGCCGAGATCGATCGCGCGGCCGATGGCGTGGACCGACAGGTAGTCGCGCCGGTTGCTGTTCTGCCGGCAACAGTAGGTGCCGGAGTTCCCGACGTCGGGGAAGCGGGCGAGCAGGTACTCGCGCAGCTCGTGGGTGCCGGGGTGGGCCGGCGTGCAGGCGGGGTGGACGCACGAGCAGGTGAACGGGTTGGTGGAGCCGCACGAGCCGGCGGGCCGGACGGGTGGGGGGTCCACCACCGGCACGAAGTGACCGACCGCGATCGCCTGCACGCGAGGGGGCGCGACCCACGGCCCCGGCACGGCCACGGCGGAGGAGCTGACGCCGGGGGGCTCGGTCAGGACGCAGCCCGTGAGGGTGAGGGCCGCCAGGGACGCGGAGAGCATCGGCGCGAGAGTCGGAGCGAGGCGCATGGCGCGGCCCATGTGCAGACCGCATACCAGCCCGCGCGCCGACGCTTCCGCGCGCTCGCGGGCCGGCTGGAGCGCGCGCGGCTCCGCGGGGCGGCGGCGTGGCGCGGTCGTGGAGCGTGACGCGTTCCCCGTCGAGCGTCATGCGCGCGTGGTCCGCCGCCCGGTCCGCCGCGAGGTCCGCCGCGAGGTCAGCCGCGAGGTCAGCCGCGAGGTCCGCCGCGAGGTCCGCCGCGAGGTCAGCCGCGTCGAAGCCAGGCCTCGGCCTCGCCCAGGTCGTGGAACGCGCGGAGCTTGAGCCGGCCGCCCACCGAGCTGAGGTTCGCGCTCAGCCGCAGCATCTCGGACCGCACGAGGATCGCCGACCGCTGAAGCACGCGCGCCTCTTCCAGCCACGCCCAAATGCGATCGCGGGCATCGGGCGGCAGAGTCTCGGCGTCCCGGCTGTCCCAGAGGACCTGCGAGAAGCCGCCGGCCAGCAGCTCCTCCTCGATCGCCTCGAACCAGCGCTCCGCCGTGTCGATGTCGCCGACGCGCCCGGTGTAGCGCACGACGAGCCCCCACTCGCGCCTCGCGGTGCGGTAGACCAGCTCGCCGATTCGGTGCTCGGGCTCTCGGGCCACGAGGGCCACCACCGGATCGTGCGGGTCGGCGTCGTGGCTCACGCGACAAGCGTCTCCTGAACAACGGCCGCGCGCCAGGCTGAATATCCATGTCCCTGGACGGGTTTTCTCCGCCCGGCATGGACTGGCACGGCGCGCGGAGAGATCGCGCCAAGGAGCCGCGGGGGCGAGCGCCTCGGGCCCGGTTTCCGCATCCGGCACGCGCTTCGCAAGGAGTCTTCCCCCGGAGGCACCCCTTGCGACACACCCCCTTTGCTTGCGCGCTCGCCGCGCTGTTCGCCGCCGCCGGCGTCGCCCTCACGGCGGCCCCCGCCGCGGCGTGCGGCGGCTTCTTCTGCAACAACCAAGGCATCGACCAGTCCGGCGAGGACATCCTGTTCTCGATCAACGCAGACGGGACGGTCACCACCGTGGTCCAGATCCGCTACACCGGGCCGTCCGAGACCTTCGCCTGGATCCTGCCGGTCCCCGCCGAGCCGACGGTCAGCGTGGGGACGGACCTGCTCTTCCAGCGGCTCCAGGGCGCGACGTCGGTGCAGTTCCGCACGCGGTCGGCGGTCGAAGGGACGTGCCGCAGCGAGCCCACCTGCCCGCGCCCCGCGCCCGACTACAACGGCTCCAGTGACGCGTCGGCCGCCTTCGCCGACGCGGCGCCGCAGCCCGACGTGGACGTGCGGTTCGAGGGCGCGGTCGGCCCGTACGAGGTGGCCGTGGTGGCCGCGGGCAACGGCGACGATCTCCGCAACTGGCTCGGAGACAACGGCTACCTCATCCCGGCGGCCGCCGGGGCCGAGCTCGACCACTACGTCGCGCTGAACCACTTCTTCGTCGCGCTGCGGCTCCAGAAGGATCGCAGCGTCGGCGAGATCCAGCCGATCGTGCTCACGAGCGAGAACAACGAGCCTTGCGTTCCTCTGCGCCTGACGCGCATCGCGACCGTCCCCGACATGCCCATCCGCGTCTACTTCCTCGCGGAGCAGCGCTACCGGCCGTTCAACTACATGCTCGTCAACCCGGACCTCGACGTCCCGGAGCTGTGGACGGGCGGCGCGTCCTACACCGACCGGGTCACCCAGGCGGTCGACGACGCGGGCGGCCGCGCGTTCGTCACCGACTACGCGGGCGACGTCCCCGCCGTCTCGATCCCCGTGCCGGATGTCGAGTACGTCCGCAACCTGACCGATCCGGGCCGTGCGCTCACCGCGCTCCGCGACGCGGGGCTCAGCGGGGACGCGCAGCTCCTCGGCGTGCTGCTCCGCGTCCTCCCGCCGCCCGACGGCGTGCCCGCGACCGACTTCTACAACTGCCTCGTCAACTCGTGGTGCACCGACCATCAGGACTACGTAGCGGAGATCGGCTTCGACCCGGGCCGCCTCGTGGACGACATCGACACCGCGATCCTCGAGCCTCGGCGCGAGGCGCGGCGCATGCTCGACACGCACGGCCACCTCACGCGGCTCTTCACCACGATGAGCGCGGCCGACATGACCGAGGATCCGATGTTCCGCGCGAGCGCCGAGCTGCCGCGCGAGCACTCCAACGTGCACGTAGCGACCGAGACCGCGCACTGCGCGCCGGAGTACTTCCGCTGGACCGCGCCCCGCACGCTGAGCCTGCCCTCCGGCCGGTCCATCGACGTGTTCGAGGGCGTCGCCTACCGCGGTACCGACGCCGAGTACTGCCACGACCAGGGCCAGGGCTTCGTGCCCGCGGCGCCGATGGAGCAGCTCCGGGAGATCGCGGCGCGCCGCGCGGGCGGCGTGGGCGGTGGCTCTGGCTGCAGCGTGGGCTCGCGCGCGGGGGGCCTCGGCGCGCTCGGCGCGTTGGCCTTCGCCGGGCTCCTGTTCGTCTGGCGGCGCCGCCACGCCTGATCCTCGGGCGGCTCACTCGATCCGGGTGAGCCGCCACCCGCCCGGCGCGGGGCCACGGCTGACGCTCTGGTCTCCCAAGCACGACGTGTAGTCGAGGACGAGGGGCTCGCTCGCCTCGAGCGGGACGAACAGCGCGCCGTGGCCGAGGTAGCAGCCGCGCGGCTCGCCGTCGATCCAGCACCCCATGAGCCGTTCGCAGTCGTCGAGCTCGAGGGTGAACGGCGCGACGCCGTCCGCCTCGACCTCGAAGACGCCGCCCCGACAGCACGCGGGCGCGTCATCCACGCCGTGGGCCCCAAAGCACCCGGTGAGCCCCACGGCGAGCGCGAGCGCTGCGCACCCCCTCGCGAATCTGTCCGTGATCGACATGCGCTGAGGGTCCTCGGTCGGCGCTTAGCTCGCCGATTAATCCTGGCCGCCTCGCGTCGGGGGGCCTCTCGCAGGGTCGACGACTGCGCGTGCGTGGACGAGGCCCGCTACGAGCCCAACAGCGAGGCCGCCCCCTCGCTTGGCGACTTCGGGGGGCAGGACGGGTTCACCGTGTGGCCGACCACTACCAGGGGTTCCGCAACGCTAGCGAGCCGCTGCGGGTCACCGCGCGCTTCGTGCACGCCGACGCCGACCTGACGGTGTACGACTCGTCGAACGAGGTCGTGGCCTCGAGCCTCGGCTTCACCGACGTCGAGACGATCGGCTTCTCTCCCATTGGGGCCGACAACTACCGCATCGTGGTGAGCGTCGCGGGTCGCCCGCGGGTCGCCACCCCCGTCTATCGCCTCGAGCACCGGTGAGCGCTCACGCCTCGCCTGCGATCTCGGCCAGCCGCGCGCGCGCGTCCTCGAGCGCGTAGTCGAACGTCAGCTCTGTCCGCGTGCGGAGGACGGGATCGAACCGCTCGAGGTACGCGCTCCAGAGCCTCGCGAGGGCGGGGTAGGCCTCCGGTCCCTCGTCGCGCGACTCCGCGGTGTGGGCCACGAGCTTGTCGAGGTGCGGGGTCGTCACGTGACCGTCGGCGAACATCCACGGACCGACGGTCAGGGTCGAGGAGAGGAGCCGATGCAGGACGCCGAGTCGGCGCGCTCTCGGGAGGCCGTCGTCTGGCTCTTGGTCGAGGCGGCGCCAGCGCAGGCCGGCGAGGGAGTCGGGGATCGGGACGCCGATCCGACCACGACGCGGATGGTCGAGATCGGGCGTGCCGAGCAGTCGATGGGCCACGCCGTCGTCGCTCACCCGCACCCCCGGCTCGCGCACGAACCACCACCCGTCGCTCGTGGCCTCGAGTCCACAGAAGAGCGCGTCGACCGGACTCGCCCGGAGCCTGAGGCGTGTCTCTCCGAGGCGAATGAGCTCCCCGGAGCGCCCCCCTTCCAGGGCGACGCGTTCGTGGGCGTCGACGTCGTCGAGGCTGATCGGCGGGTCGTGGGGGCCCCTCGTGCAGCCGACGCGAACCCGGCGCCATGCCTCGTTGTGCGGGGAGCGGCCCCGCTCCAAGAGGTGAGCTGCGTACCACGCCGCGCAGTGGCTCGCGGGATCGACCGACGCGGCGAGCTTGGGGAGACGACGATCGAGGAACGCGTGCACGCGGCGCCGGAGCTCCGCGCCGCCCGGCGGCGACAGGGACTCTCGATCCAGCCGCAGCATCTCCCTCGCCGTTCCGAAGTGGACGTCGAGCGCCCAGTACACGTGCGTCAGCAGATCGTCGAGGGACTCCCGTACCGGCGCGCCCCGGTAGAAGCCGCTCGTCGCGCGCCGCTCCCAACGAACGACGGCGTCGTCGAGCGTGGTCGCTCCCGGATCCTCGGCCGCGTCGTCCGCCACCGGGAGGTACACCTCCAAGAGTGTCTCCGGGTCGAACACGTATCCGGCGCGGCCCTCCCTCGGGATTGGCTCTCCGTTGATCGTGATCGGGACGAGGCCCCCGCTCCCCATGGTGCGCACGAGGTGAAGCACCCCCCCGAGCTCGGCGTCCTGGTCCATCCGCTCCAGCCAGTCCTGCACTCCGGTGCTGGCGAGATGAGACCAGATGCTCCCCTGCTCCCCCTCGAGCGTGACCTCGAGCGACGCCCGCGTGCCGACCGTCGCGCGATCGGAGGAGCGGACCCGCACGGTGCCCCCGTCGCCGGCCTCGATGCGCACCTCGATCGGCTCCCCGTCGAGAGGTCGGCTGCTGAGCGTGATCGCGCGGCTCACCAGGAACACCGACTGCAGCCCGACGCCGAACGCGCCCGAGGGCCGCATCCACTCCGGCATCGCGGCGATGAGCTGCGCACGGCGCGGGTTTTTGCGCGAGCTCCCGATGCGCTGGAGGTGCGGGACGTCGTCGCGGTGGACGCCGATCCCCCGGTCCTCCACGACCACCCGATAGACCCGCGTCGGGTCGCGCGGGCCGCCGGCGATCCGCTCCACGCGCACGTCGATCGGGTAGGCCTCGAGCAACCGTCGCAGATCCCGGAGCGATCCCTCGTGGGTCGGGAAGCGCTCGGGTCCGAGCTCGGCGAACAGCCGGAGCAGCGTCGCGTCGACCGCGTTCTGCACGAGCTCGCGCACGAACGCGAAGCGCGTGGTGTAGAGGTTGGCTCCGCGCGCCAGCTCGAGCAGCGAGTCCCGGTCGACTTCGAGCGGGGCGACCTCGTCGCGACGGCTCTGCGTCAATGTGTCCTTCCTGGACCAAGGCTACCACCTCCGACGAGAATTGCGCGGCGGCGATCGGCGACCCCAGCCCCTCCGAGGGGGGACGCCGGCGGCGCTCTTGATGCCGGCGCGCCCGCCGACGGTGGCGACGCGGTGGCCCCGCGCGTCCTCTCGACCGGGCTGCTCGGGGTCATCTCGATCACCCTGCGCGCCGACGAGGGCTCACGGGCCACAGGTACGCTGGAGCGGGCGGCGGCGCCTTCCCCCGGGCGGGCGTCGCCCACGGCGGCGTCACGTTCGACATGACCCGATCCGGCGAACCAGGCGAGGGTGGAGCTGCGCGACGACGTAGGGTGACGCGAGCCCGGAGCGCTCAGTCGCCGGAGCGCTCAGTCGCCGGAGCGCTCAGTCGCCGGAGCGCTCAGTCGCCGGAGCGCTCAGTCGCCGACCGCGGCGAGCGCCTGGATCTCGATCGCGTAGCCGTGGTGCAGCGTGCTCACCGGGACGACCGCGCGCGCGGGCCGATGGTCGCGGAGGAGGCGGGCATACACCTCGTTCACGGTCGGCCAGTGGTCGATGTCCGTCACGTAGACGGTCACGCTGAGGAGCTGGCCGAGCGACGAGCCCGCGGCGACGAGGATCGCCTCGACGTTGCGCAGCGCGCGCTCCGTCTGCTCCGCGACGTCGCCCGGCGGCCGGCTGGGATCCGCCGGATCGATCGGGAGCTGGCCGGCGACGTAGACCACCCCGCGGTGGACCACGGCCTGGGAGTAGTGCCCGGCGGGCGTCGGGGCGTGAGGGGTCGAGATGGCGGTCATGGGACCGACCCTACGACCTCCGACGAGCCGTCGGGGAAACGAACCGAGCCGAGCGCGCCGAGGGGCGGGGAGCGAATCGCGCCCGGGCCTTGTCGGCGGGCTAATCGCGCGCACCTAGGGGGGCGGCGGGGACCACGCCTCGCGCCCGAGCCACGCCTGCGCGGTGTGCACGGAAGGGAAGCACGAGCGTGACGAAACACATCCTCATCCTCGGCGGAGGCACCGGCGGGACCATCATGGCCAACCGCCTCCGGCGTCGATACCCGGCCGACGAGGTGGAGATCACGGTGGTCGACCGGGACGACGCCCACGTCTACCAGCCCGGGCTCCTGTTCGTGCCGTTCGGGCTGCAGGAGCCGGAGGAGATCGTCCGCCCGCGCCAGCGGCAGATCCACTCCGGGATCCGGTTCGTGGAGGACTCGGTCGATGCCGTGGACATCGAGAAGAACGAGGTCTCGCTCGAGGGCGGCGAGACGCTCGCCTACGACGTGCTGATCGTGGCCACCGGCGCTCGCCTGATCCCGGAGGAGACCGAGGGCCTCCTCGGCCCGGGCTGGGGCGAGAAGGTCTTCGACTTCTACACGGTCGAGGGGGCCACCGCGCTGCGCGACGCGCTCCGGGAGTTCGAGGGGGGCCGGCTCGTCATCGACGTCGTCGACATGCCCATCAAGTGCCCCGTGGCGCCGCTCGAGCTCGCGTTCCTCGCCGACTGGTACTTCCACTCCCGCGGCATCCGAGACCAGGTCGAGATCACCTACGTGACCCCGCTCGACGGCGCGTTCACGAAGCCCGTCGCCTCGAAGATGCTCGGCGAGCTGCTCGAGAAGAAGCGCATCGAGGTCGTCACCGAGTTCAACGCGGGCGAGGTCGACGGCGCGGGCGGCCGGCTCGTCTCCTACGACCAGCGCGAGGTCCCCTTCGACCTCCTCGTGGTCGTCCCGCTCCACGGCGGTCAGGCCTACGTGGAGCGCTCGCCTGGGCTCGGCGACTCGCTCGGCTTCATCCCGACCGACCCCCACACGCTCCAGACCAGCGCGGCGCCCAACATCTTCGCGCTCGGCGACGCGACGAGCCTGCCGACGTCCAAGGCGGGCTCGGTCACCCACTTCGAGGCGGAGCTCTTGATCGACAACGTGGCTCACTTCCTCGATGGCGAGCCCCTCGAGGGGCGCTTCGACGGCCACGCGAATTGCTTCGTGGAGACAGGCTTCGACAAGGCCCTCCTCATCGACTTCAACTACGAGACCGAGCCGCTGCCGGGCAACTTCCCGCTGCCGGTGGTCGGGCCGATGAGCCTCCTTAAGGAGACGAAGATGAACCACCTCGGGAAGCTGATGTTCCAGTGGTTCTACTGGCACGCGCTGCTGCCGGGTCGGAGCATGCCGGGGATCTCGGCCGAGATGACGATGCGCGGGAAGCACGCCCCGGCGCAGGAGAGGGAGGAGACATGACGACCGCGACCATCGCCGGCGTCGACGTCGACGTCGACGCGGAGGGCTTCTTCACGGACCCGCAGCAGTGGACTGACGACATGGCGCGCGAGATGGCGCGCGAGGCCGGCATTCCGGAGCTGACCGAGCGCCACTGGCTCGTGATCCGCTACATGCGCGCGCAGTACCTGGAGAAGGGCACCGCGCCGACGATCCGCAGCCTCGGCAAGGAGTCGGGCGTGGCGATCAAGGAGCTCTACCAGCTCTTCCCCAAGGGCCCGGCGAAGCTCGCCGCGCGGCTCGGCGGCATCCCCAAGCCCCGCGGCTGCATCTGAGCCAGCAGCACCCTGAGCCAGCAGAAGGAGCACCCCATGACCGAACCCGCACCGATCCAGAAGGTCTCGATCATCGCCTCCAAGGGCTCCCTGGAAGGCATCTACCCCGCCCTCATCATGGCCAACGGCGCGCGGATGGAGGGCATCGACGTCAACCTGTTCTTCACGTTCTTCGGGATGGACGCCATCCACAAGGCGCGGCACGAGCAGGTGAAGGTCGCGTCCGTCGGCAACCCGGGCCTCCACCTCGCCACGTGGCTCGGCGGTTTCCCGGGGGTGAGCTCGCTGATCACCGCGCAGCTCGCCAAGAAGATGGAGGCGCTCGACATCCCGCCCATCCCCGAGTTCGTCGAGATGATCGCGGACAGCGGCGCGGGCATCTACGCGTGCAAGGCGTCCGTCGAGCTCTTCGGCCTGAGCAAAGACGACCTCGTCGATCACCTGACTGACGTGATCACGGTCGGCGAGTTCTACGAGCTGTCGGCCGGCGCGCAGATCATCTTCACCTGACCCGTCGCTCGCGGTCACGCGCCGCGACGTCGATCGCCCCTCGGATCACCGCGCCCGTGGTCGCCGCGTGAGGCGGCGTGGCGCGGCTTGAGGTTTGCGTGAATCGTGGTTCGTGCGGTACGTCGGACGGGTCATGCAGATCGCTCGGATCGCGCTGTCGCTCGCCCTCCTGTCCTCGTGGGTTCAGCCCGCGGCGGCACAGGACGGGCAACGGCACATCCTCGACGCAGGGATCAACCTCGGCTGGGCCGCGGGGATCGTTGAGAGCGATGGAGGCGTGACGCCGTCCAACCAGGCGGAGGTCGGGGGGGACTTGGCTCGCGCGCGCGAGCACGTCGCGGCGCTGCGGGGGCAGGTCGCGAGCCCGCCGTACGATCGCTCGCACCTCACCGCGATCGAGCAGCAGCTCGGGCGCCTCGCGGGTCGCATCGGCGGGATGCCACAGGGGGAGGCGACCCGCGAGCTGTACCAGATCCGGCGCAACTTTCGTGACGCGCTGCGGGTCATCCTCAGCGCCCAGACGGGGCGTCTCCAGCGCGCCGGGACGTGCGACGCCTCGATCCTGGACGTCGGCTTCTACTTCGGGCTGGGTCACACCGCCATCCAGCGCGGCAACTCCGACGTCGCGCGTCGCGCGCGCGATTCCATGGGCCGGGCGATCGCCGACGGGGAGCGCGTGCAGCGCCGCCTCGTGTGTCCCTTCGACGCGGGCGCGTACCGTGGCCTGCCGATGATGGGCGAGCAGACCGAGGAGACCTACCGCCGGTCTCTCCCGCGCGCCCAGCAGGCCACCGCGCGTGCGGCCGCGGCGCGCGGCGCGACGAGCGGTGGGTCCGGCGGCGGCCCCACCACGTCCGCGACCGGGGGTGGACGCTCCGCCGGTCCTCCGAGCCGCGGGAGCGCGGACTCTGGCGCGGGACCGCGCCCGGACATCGCCTGCGTTTGGCGCTCCAGCTACGGCGAGATCCACTGGTCGGAGGGCTGGTACGGCAACCGGACCAAGACGCTCCGCGGCAGCCTCCGCGTGGAGGACGGGCAGTGGGTCTACCGCGGCACCTGGGGCCGCACCGACAGCCCGCGCTCCGGCGCGGTCGTCCTCACCTTTGACTCGCCCCGGACGTTCCGCGGCTACTGGACCGAGGGTGCGTCGGGGCGTCAGACGAGCTGGACGGGATCGAGCAGCTGCTACTGACGAGGCTCAGCCGACCTGCGGCGGCTTGAAGCAGAGCCGGAGCAGGTCGCCGCGGACGAGGGGCGCGAGGCGCTCGGGCACCGGTCCGTCGGGGCGGAAGCTCTTCACGTAGTAGCTGCCCGAGGCGACGATCGGCAGGCCGCGCTCCCCGAGCCACGCGTGGACCCAGCGCCGGCGCTCGTCGTCCACCGCCTCGAGCACGCGAGGGTCGACGCGCTCGAACGCCTGGGCGGCGAGGGCGTTGTGGAAGTAGGTCAGCCAGCGCCACTGGGTCTCGTAGCGCGCGAGCAAGGGGTGCGCGGGGTGGACGAGCGCGACGCCGAGCTGCGACGCGGTCATGCCGAAGCCGCGGCTGAAGCTGATCGAGAGGATCGAGCGGGTGAGCAGCGGCGCGAGGCGCTCGGCGACCTGGCGCCGCTCGGCCGCGGCCAGCGTCGGGTAGAGGTTCAGGTTCAACAGGCACGCGTCGGCTGCGCCGAGGAACGAGAGCATCTCGTCGGTGACGTGGCCGTTGCGGACCGACGGCACGCACAGGCACGCGAGCGCGGCTTCGCCCCGGGCGTCCCAGGCGATCCTGTCGTCGCTCGGGCACCCGACGCGGAAGCCCCACCAGTCGCCCGGGTAGAGCGCGACCGACCCGTCGCGGGACACCGCGGTCACCACGTGCGTCATCAGGTCGACGTCGGAGCCCGCGGCAAACGCCCGGTAGCCCGACAGGTCCCACGCGCCGCCGCTCAGCTCGCCGAGCACTCGCGCGAGGTGGGGGACGAAGCGCTCCTCGAAGGCGCCGAGCCCGGCCCCGTAGTGATCGGTGAGGTCCGCGACGTCGATCGACGCGGCGACGCCCCGGTAGGCCTCTGCGACATGGGAGTAGCCGACCGGCAGGAGCGGGCGGAAGCGCTCGACGTCCGCGTCCGTCGGGAGCGCGCGGCTCAGTCGGTCCACCGGAACAGTCGGCTCCGGTGATCCTCCAGGCTCGCGAAGACGCTGCCGTCCGAGAGCAGGTTGCTCGAGCGCGCCAGGCGGTGCGTCCGCTCCCAGCGCGGGGTGGGTTCCCGGTAGTGACATAGCGAGAGCTCCTCGTACCTTCGGATGACGGGTCCCCACGGCAGGCGGCCGACGATCTCGCCGACGCCGACGAAGGGATCCCGCTCGACGCGATGCTCGGTGGCCCAGCGGTTCTGGCGCGACGCGCCGAACACCGACCGCGAGTACGCGACGTAGGTGTGCTTGAACGTCATCTCGCGCACGCCGCGCGCGCGGAGCGCCTCGACGTAGACCCAGACGTCCTCCTCGCGCTCGACGGTGGCGCGGCTCATCACGCAGGTCGACCGCACGCGCAGCCCGCCCGCCGCGTCGAAGAACGCGTCCATCGCCGGCGCGTCCGGGCCCATCACCGCGCGGTTCGCCTCGTCGTCGGGGTGATGGCGCGACCAGCACAGGTAGGACAGCCCCGCGTCGCGCAGGGCCGCGGCGAGCGGTCGGTCGAGCCGCGACCCGTTGGTGAAGAGCGCGATCTCGTCGAAGACCTCGCGCCCGAGGCTCACCAGGCGGAGCGCGACGTCGGGGCGGAGCAGCGGCTCGCCGCCGCCGGTCACCACCAGCCGGCGCGCGCCGCGATCCCAGGCCCAACGGTAGTAGCGCCGCACCGCGGTGTCGCTGGGCTGCCAGCGCTCGCGCCCGAGCGTGCTGACCGACGACTTCGAGAAGCAGAAGCTGCAACGGCAGTTGCAGGCCATACGCACCGGCAGGACGCTGCAAGTCAGGTAGCGGCAGGAGGCCCAGATCGGGTCGACGTCCTCGACCACGTGAAGGAGGGTCACGCGGTCACCCGCGCGAGGTGAGCCCGCCGGTCGGCCGAGAGGTGGTGCCACGCCGCGCAGAGGTCGGCCTCGTCGACGCCCAGCGCGCGCATCCTGGCCCGGGCGTCGGGCTCGCCCGCCTGGAGCGCACGCCGCAGCGGCGCGAGCCCGCGCTCGGCCACGTCCCGCGCCTCGCAGAGCGCCTCGAGCTGCGCGAGGTCGGCGCGCAGGCGCTCGTCGAAGAGGCGGTCGCCGAGGGCCTCGCGCGCCTCGTCCACGGTGCGCGCGTCCCCCAGCCGCTCGGCGAGGGCGCGCCGCGGCTCGTCGCCCGGGACGTAGATCATCGCCTCCGGCCAGCGGTCCGCGCGCGCCACGTAGACGTGCTCCACGCCCGAGTGCCAGACCCCGAGCGCGCGCGGGGCGAGGACGACGAGCCGGCCGGTGCGCGCGTGGTCGACGTAGGGTTCCTCCCAGCGCCAGGTCCGAAGGTAGGTCAGCGGTGTGCAGGGGCCCGCGAGGCGCCGCATCCCTCCGCGGAGGAACAGCGCGAGCGCGTCCGGGCCCACGTCGCGGAACAGCGGCGGCGGGCGCTCCTCGGGCGCGAGGCGACGGAGACGCGCCCCGGTGTGCCAGCGGTAGCGGGAGAGGTCGTCGCTCACCACTTTCCTCGCGGGTTCATCGCGCGCTCGGCCTTCTCCTGGAGCTCGCGGACGAAGCCGGCGCGGTCCGCGGCCGACGCCTTGACGCGCTCGACGTCGTCCAGGAGGCGTGCGTAGTCCAGACGGTCCAACCGCTCCACGGACTCCTCGGTGGACTCGCCTTGGATCCCGATTCCCAACCGCAGCAGCCACGCGCGCGCGATCTCCTCGCGCCGGTGCGCGCTGCGCGAGAGCAGATCGAGCGTGTGCAGGTCGGTGCTCGCGGCGAACCCGGGGAACGCGACCGCGGAGAGGCGCAGGGGATCCGCGTCGAGCTGCGCGGCGCGGCTCACCTGCGCGTAGATGTCCTCGCCGTCGAGCGCCTCGACATACATCGCGAGCCGACCCCAGCCCTCGCCGTCGAGCGCGCCGAACAGCGGCGCGAGCTCTTCGGTCAGCGGCACCAGGACGCCCATGTCGCGGAGCGCGTCGCAGTAGCGCGCGCGCACGAGGCGCGGTCGGATCGTCGCGCCGAGGAGCGCGGGGAGCGAGCGCTCGAGCTCCTCCACGACCGCCTCGAGCGGGAGCTCGAGAGGGGTCACGCGGCCACCTCGCGGTCGAAGAGCGCGCGGGAGAGGTCGGCGGCGACCCGGGGGAAGTCCTCCATGTCGCGCACGTGGATCACGGTGGCCCCGAGCTTCTCGTAGCGGGCGTGCACGTCGCGGGGCTCGCCGTGCAGCAGGAGGACGAGCTGCGCGCTCCGCGTGGTCGCCTCGGCGAGCAAGCGCAGGCGTCGCGCGGCGTCGTCGTCCACGTTGGCGTCGAAGTCGCCGTCGGTGATGATCACCCGCAGCGGCGCGTCCCGCCCGCAGGCCTGGGCCGACTCGGCGAGCACCTCGAACGGGAAGCGCGTCCCCGCGCCGATGTAGTGCATGAGGAAGCGCGCGATCTCGGTGCTCGATCGGCACCAGTCCCAGTACTTCACCGGCTCGGTGGAGTACACGAGCGCGCGGACCCAGCCGCCCGCCCGGAGGGTTCCCATCGCCAGGATCTGCGCGGCGAGCGTCATCGCGTTGCGCGTCGCGCGAGGGTCGGGCATCGACCCGCTCACGTCGAGGTAGATCTCCATCCTCGGCTGCCAGCGCGGCCGCTCGATCCCCTCCTCGTCAGCGAGCACGTCGCGCGCGAGCGGCTCGGCGGCGGCGAGCACGGGCCCCTTCTCGCGCAGGGTGGCGGACCAGTCCACGTAGGTCAGGGGCTCGCCCGGCTCCCACGGCTCGAGCGTCGTCGCCACGACCGCCTCTCCCCACCGCCGCTGCGGCGGCGGCGCGATCAGGTAGCGCTGGGCGGTCTGGCGATACCAGGCCGCCATGATCTCGGGCACGCGGTCGGCCGCGCCCGAGGCCTGGCCGGGGAGGGTCGCGACGCGCCGATCGAAGGCGCGGTCGTTGAGGCGGTCGACCTGCTCCTGGCTGAGCCACCCCTCGCGCAGCGCGCGACGGAGCGCGCGCCGCTCGCGGGGCCCGAGGGTGAGCGCGCGGGCCCAGTCGTCGGCGCTCGGCTCGCCGCGGCACTGACACCCGAGCCCGGCGAAGGCGCGCTCGGCGTCCGCGCTGAGGTAGCGCATGAGGATGGAGAGAAAGTACACGAGCTGCGTGTAGACGTCGGGGGCGAGCGCGAACATGTCCTGCGCGAGCACGTGGGCCTCCGCGCGGTAGGCCGGGTGGCGGCTCACGAAGGCGTCGAGGCCCGGTCCGCCCGACAGCGCCCCGGCGGGGAGCTGCCAGAGCTCCTCGTAGATCACGAGGTAGAAGCGGAAGACGTCCGTCGGGGGCTCCGCCGCCTCGCGCGCGAGCGCGGCGTAGACGTCGCGGAGCTCGTCGCGGTACGCCGCGCCGAGGTGCTCGTTGATGAGCAGATCGGTGAAGAGGTTGCTGGCGCTGAACCCCTCGAGGGGGATGAGCGAGCGCTCCAGCACCGTCATGCGCGCGTGGGTGGCGAGGTCGCGGGGCCACCGCAGGTGGTGGCCGACCTCGTGCGCGAGGATCGCCTCGAGCGCGTGCTCGACCCCGAGCTGCTCGATGCGCGGGACGTTGACACGGACGCGCCGCGCCTCGAGGTCGATCTGGGCCAGGGGCACGCCCTCGTCGACTACCGGCTCCGACAGGAGGATCGGCTCGGCCCAGCGGGTGCGCGCCGCCTCCCACACATCGGCGAGCGCGGTCACGCGTTCCCCCACGGGTGGAAGATCCAGACGTACTGCGAGTCCTCCGCGATCGCGGCCACGAACGGCGCCGGCGACGCGAGGGCCGCGCTCGCCCGGCGCAGGCCGAAGGCGTAGGTCGACCGCCCGGCCACTGTGAACCGGTCGGGCCCGCCGATGTCGACCGGCTCGCCCACGGCGAGCGCGGGGCCCGGCGGCGCCGGCGTCGCGAAGGCGGTCGACGCGTCGAGCACCACGACGCCCGCGCACCGGCTCGGGTCGTCGACGTCGCGGGCGCGGATCACGCGGGGCGCCACCAG
>JAUHXR010000261.1 GCA_030426845.1 Polyangia bacterium
GACGAGAGCGACCGCGACGGGATGCGCATCGTCCTCGAGCTCAAGCGCGACGCGCACGGCGAGATCGTCCTCAACCACCTGTACCAGCAGACCCAGCTCCAGACGACGTTCGGCGTGAACTGCCTCGCGATCGTCAACGGCCAGCCGAAGGTCCTCACCCTCAAGGACGCGCTCAACCACTTCATCTGGCACCGGCGCGAGGTCGTCACGCGGCGCACGCGCTACGAGCGTCGCAAGGCCATCGAGCGCAAGGAGGTCGTCGAGGGCCTCGGGATGGCCGTCACGGACGTCGACCTCGTGGTGTCGACGATCCGCGCGTCCCGCGACGCGGCCGAGGCGCAGGACCGCCTCATGCAGCTCCCCCTCAAGGGCCTCGAGGAGTTCGTGCGCCGCGCGGGCCGGCCGGAGTCGGAGATCCAGGAGGCGGCGGCGCGCGGGGACTACTTCCTCACCGAGCGCCAGGCCAAGGCGATCCTCGAGATGCGCCTGTCGCGCCTGACCGGCCTCGAGCGCGAGAAGCTCGCGACGGAGTACGGCGAGGTCTGTGACCTCATCGCCTACCTCGACGAGATCCTCGGCAGCGAGACGCGCCTCCTCGAGGTGATCACCCAGGAGCTGCAGGAGATCCGCGAGCGCTACGCCGACCCGCGCCGCACCGAGATCGTCGCCGCCGAGGGCGACATCGACATCATGGACCTCATCGCGAACGAGCCGATGGTGGTCGTGGTGACCCGCGGCGGCTACCTCAAGCGCGTCCCGCTCAGCGAGTACCAGGCCCAGGGCCGCGGCGGCAAAGGCAAGCGCTCGGCGAGCCTGCGCGAGGAGGACTTCGTGCGCTGGCTGTTCGTGGCCAACGCGCACGACTACGTCCTGTTCTTGACCGACCTCGGCAAGTGCTACCTCAAGCGGGTCTACGAGATCCCCGCGAGCTCGCGCACCGCCCGCGGGCGGCACATCAACAACTTCATCGGGCTCGACCCGGCCGAGGAGAACATCGCGTCGATGTTCCCGCTCGAGACCCTCGAGTCGGAGGAGCACTTCTTGTTGACGTGCAGCGTGCAGGGCAAGGTCAAGCGTAGCCCGCTGAGCGCCTACGCGAACATCCGCACCAACGGCCTCATCGCGGTCGCCATCGAGGAGGGCGATCAGCTCCTCACCGCGCGGCTGGTCCGCGAGGACGACGAGGTCCTGATCGGCACCGCGACGGGGATGAGCATCCGCTTCCAGGTCAGCGACGTGCGCCCGATGGGCCGCGACACGCGGGGCGTCCGGGGCGTGGACGTGCGCGACGGAGATCGCGTGATCGGCTTCGACGTGGTCGAAGACGACGAGCAGCAGGTGCTCGCGGTGAGCGCCAACGGCTACGGCAAGCGCACGCCCATCACGGAGTGGCGCCTGCAGGGCCGCGGCGGCAAGGGCATCAAGGCGATGGAGACGAGCGAGCGCAACGGCCCGCTCGTGAAGCTCCGCCTCGTGCGCCCCGGCGAGCAGATCATGGTGGTCACCGACGGCGGTCAGGTCATCCGCACCCACGTCGACGAGGTCCGCGAGGCCGGCCGCAACACCCAGGGCGTGCGCATCATCCGCGTGGGCGAGGGTGAGCGGGTGGTGGACGTCGAGCCGGTCACCGAGGAGGACGAGGAGGACGGCGAGGAGGAGGGCCTCGAGGGCGTCGAGTCGACTGACGGCGCGGCGGCGGACGCGGACTCGTCGGAGGCGGACTCGTCGGAGGCGGACTCGTCGGACGGCGAGGCGCCCGGCGGCGACGACGCGCCGGAGTGAGGCTCCCCCAAGCGCGCTGATCAGGAACCTCTCCCGTCGCCTGCCGGGCGTGGGCCCTCTGCGCGGCCGGTCGCTCGTCGAGAATCCTCCGGGATCCCCTCGTCACGCCCAGCCACGCAGAGGACCCGCGGCGCTCCGGCAACGCGGTCCGGGGTTCCCGGTCGGCGCTCGAGCCGAGCTGTGGCAGGCTCGCGAGATGACGCGCGCGCTTGTCACCTCGCTGATCCTCCTGACGCTCCCGGCCGCGGCGCGGGCCGATGTGCTCGCGCCACCGCCCGCGTCCTGCCCCGAAGGCTCGAGTCCCGTGTCGTGCCACGGGCCCTCCACCTGCCGCATCGACGACTGCAGCGCGACGGGCTGCCCGAGCGGCCAGATCTGCGTCAGCCGCGACCTCTGCGTCCGCGAGCACTGTTGCAATGGCCGCGGCTGCGGGACGATGCCGGTCAACTACGATCACGTGGCCGGCGCGTGCGGGCCGGGCGGTGCCTGCGCCGACTTCGGCGCCGCGTGCGAGTCGCGGCGCGTGTGCGTGCCGCTCGCCGCGGGGATGGACGGCGGCGCCCCCGACGGCGGGGCGCCGGACGGCGGCGCGATCGACGGCGGCAGGGTCGACGGTGGGCGGGTCGACGCGGGCTCGGTCGACGCGGGCTCGGTCGACGCGGGCTCGGTCGATGGGGGTGGGCTCGACGCGGGCGCGACCGACGACGCCGGGGCCGCCGGCGACGCCGGGACCGCGGCGGTCGACGCCGGCGCGATGGACGCCGGACCGAGCCCAGTCGACGCGGGACCGCCGGGCGGGACCGCGGGCGGCGGCTGTTGCTCGGTCTATGGCCGGGGGAGCCCGCTCGGCGGGGCGCTGGCGGGCATGCTCCTCGCGCTCGCGGCGCTCCGCTTGCGCCGTCGAGGCTGAGCCTCCTCGAGCGCGTGTCTACGGCGCGTCGCTGTCGTGCGCGTCGTCGTCCTGCGGGTCGCTGTCGTGTGCGCCGCTGTCGACGGCGTCGTCGTCCTGCGGGTCGCTGTCGTGCGGGTTGCTGTCGTGCGCGTCGCTGTCGTCGGCGTCGTCGTCCTGCGGGTCGCCGTCCGCCGCCTCGTCCTCGGGCGGGTCCGTCGCGCTCGCCTCCCGCGCCGCGGCGGCGGCGCGCTGGCGAGCCTCGCGCATCCGGGCCGCCTGCTCCGGCGAGATGCCCGCCGAGGGCGGCGGCGGCGTGGCGACGCCCGGACGATCCGTGCGGTAGAGCACCGCGTGGCCGAGGTCGAGCGGGTCGCGCCCGTTGAACGGCGCCGGCTCGCTGGGGAGCTGCAGGCGGTACTGACGGCGCGCCGACGGGGTGAACGGGATCGGCTCCTCGTAGGCGTGCTCCGCGAGCGCGTTGTACGGCCCGTGGCCGCAGCGGAAGGTCATGTCGAAGCGGACCGGATCCCCCGGCTCCAGGCCCTCCCGCGCCGCGTCGCGGTACATCCGCTCGAGCACCCGGCGCTGGGTCCCGAGGCTGCAGCGGCCATCGATCGCGTCGATCACCGACGTCGTGGCGTCCACCGACGCGCTCCAGAAGACGAGGCACGCCCCGACGACCAGCGCGGTCCCGACCTTGCTGCCGCGCAGCTCGTTGACGAGCACCGCGTAGAAGCTGAGCACCATCGGGATCGTGTAGATGACGTAGTGCGGGTAGATCTGCCGGCCGCGGCTGCCGAGCAGGTACATCGCGGTGACGACCGTGATCATCGTCGACACGAAGAGGACGCGGGCGCTGATCGCGCGGCGCGGGGCCCGCGGCTGGCGGATCGCGCGGTAGCCCGCGGTGAGGAAGGCGACCACCGCGAGGGTCGCGGAGACGAGGAACGCGCCGAGCCGCGCGGGGTGGCTGGGCCACGCGGGGATCCCCGCCGACACGGTGCGGAGGGCGGCCGCCTCGTCGAGCCCGCCGTAGTAGCCGCGGAGCAGGAAGTAGCTCACGTCGGTGGTGACGAAGCGCAGGATGTAGATCGGGACGTAGGCCCAGCCGGCCTTGATGGTGAGGCCCTCGGAGCCCCGCATCGCGAGGATCTCCTGGATGTTCTCGAAGTCCGTGTCGAGCTCGCTCACGAGCCCCGGGATATAGGTCGCACCGCCGAGCGCGAGGCCCCCGACGAACCAGCCCCACCGGATCTCGCGGAGCACCGGCAGGATGATCCACAGGAGCCCCGGCCAGAGGATGATGCTCCCGAGGTGGATCCCTGGCAGCGACACCGCGGCCGCGACGAGCGAGAAGACCGCCTTGCTGCGCGGGTCCTCGCGCACACGGGCCGCGCTCCAGAGCGCGAGCGTCGCCAGGAACACGCCGACGTGCGGATCCCAGATCCGGATGCTGCTGAGCACGGGCCACGGCGTGATCGCGAAGGTCGCCGCCGCGAGGAACGCGCCGAGCTCGCCGAAGCGGCGCCTCAGCATGTCGTAGAGCATCACCGGGCAGAGCGCGGCGAGGAACGCGATGAACGCCATCGACGCCTCGGGCGCGTTGCTCAGGAACTGCGGGAGCGCGACGAACCAGTAGAAGAGCGGGCTCGGGCCGCGGCCGCCGCTCGAGTTGGGCGTCCCGAGGAGGGGGAACGACTCGAAGTCCGCGATGCGGTGCGCGGTCGTGTAGTGCGAGGACTCGTCCCCGAGGAAGCGGACGTCCTGGATGACCGCCGCCCGGGCCGTGAAGGCGGCGCCGAAGAGGACGAGCGACACGAGCGCGGGGCGCAGCCGGCGGAGCGTGGATCGGAGCCCGCGGCGCGGCGCGAGCGGTCGAGCGGCGGAGGCCATGGCGCGAAGCGGCCCGAACGTAGCTCATCGGCCTGGTAGTGTCCCAGGGTGGCGGCCCGAGAGCTCCCCCTGGACGAGGCGTACGTCGAGGCGCTGCGCGAGGAGTTCCCGCGCCTGCGCGTGATCGAGAAGGCGGGCGATCCGTTCAGCCGCGCGATCGACGTGGCGCTCAAGGTGATCACGGTCGGCGGGCAGTCCGCGTTCCTGACCCGCTACGTCACGACGATCGGGAGCACCATCTACCTGCCGAGCGGCTGGGCGCAGCGCTCCGCCGCGAGCCGCTACTGCACCCTGCGCCATGAGGCGGTGCACCTGCGGCAGTTCCGGCGCTACGGGCTCGTCGGCACCGCGCTGATCTACCTGCTCCCGTTCGTGCCGCTCGGGCTCGCCTACGGGCGCGCTCGGCTCGAGTGGGAGGCGTACGCCGAGACGCTGCGCGCGCACGCCGAGGTCTACGGCGTCGAGGCGGCGCGCGACCCGAAGCTCCACGCGTACGTGCGCCGCCAGTTCACGAGCGCGGCCTACGGGTGGATGTGGCCGTTCGATCGCGCGGTGCAGCGGTGGATCGACGAGGAGGTGGCCCGGATCGTCCGTAGATCCGCCGGGTAGCGCACGATAGTGGAGCCTGTCCCCGGATGGGCCTACCATCGGGCCGCCCATGGCTCCCGTGCTCGGCATCGACCTGGGGACCACGAATTCGGTGGTCTGCGTCGCGGAGGGTGACGCGGTCCGGGTCCTCCCGGACGCCGACGGCAACCTCCTCATTCCGTCGGTGGTGAGCTTCCACCCGAAGGGCGACGTCCTGGTGGGGCACGCGGCGCGCGAGCGGCGCCTGCTCGACGCGCGCAACACCATCTACTCGGTGAAGCGCCTCATCGGGCGGCCGTTCCGCAGCCCGGAGGTCCGCCGCGCGCAGGAGCGCTTCCCCTTCGAGCTGTGCGAGGGTCCGACCCAGGGCGTGCTCGTCCGGGCGCGCGGCGAGACCTACACGCTGCCGGAGATCAGCGCCTTCGTGCTGCGGGAGGTCCGGCGCATCGCCGAGGCGCGCGTCGCCGAGGCCTGCACCCAAGCCGTCATCACCGTCCCGGCGAACTTCAACGAGCTGCAGCGCAGCGCGACCAAGGCGGCGGGCCGAGTCGCGGGCCTCGACGTCCTGCGGATCCTCAACGAGCCGACCGCGGCCGCGCTCGCCTACGGCTACGGCAAGGGCTCGCGCGAGCGCGTCGCGGTGTTCGATCTCGGCGGCGGCACGTTCGACATCACGATCCTCGAGCTCGCGGGCGACGTCTTCGAGGTGCTCAGCACGGCGGGCGACACCTTCCTCGGCGGCGACGACATCGATCTCTTGATCGCCGAGAAGATGGCCGACGCGTTCCTGCGTCACCACCGCTTCGATCCGCGGACCGATCCCCAGGCCTTCGAGCGGCTGCGCGCGGCGGCGGAGTGGGCCAAGTGCCAGCTCTCGCACGAGCCCGAGGTGCAGCTCCGGGTGGAGGAGCTCGCGTACGGGGAGGGCGGGGCCTCGCTCGATCTCAGCTTCGGGATGACGCGGACGGCGCTCGAGCAGCTCGCGCGCCCGCTCGTCGGCCGCGCCTTCGACGTCGTCAACGACGCGCTCCGGGTCGCGGGCATCGCGCCGACCCAGCTCGACAACGTCATCCTCGTGGGCGGCTCGACGCGCATCCCGCTCGTGCGCTCGATGGTGACCGAGTTCTTCCAGCGCGAGCCGCTCGCGACGATCGACCCCGACCTCGTGGTCGCGCGCGGGGCCGCGCTGCAGGCCTCGGCCCTCGCGCCTCGCCGGACGGAAGGCTCGACCGCGCGGCGGCTCGCGAAGGTCGCGCTGAAGAAGATCTCTCACCAGGATCTGCAGGCGATCAAGACGCGGCGAACCCACGAGGTCGAGCGCGAGACCGCCGCCGCGCGCCCCGCCCAGCCCGCCTTCGCGCCGCCCCGGCCAAGGGTCGAGGTCTCGTGGAGCGAGGACGACGTGCCGACCCGCGTGGCGGACGGACACGACGACGAGGAGGACACGAGCGTGGGGCTGCCGGCGCTGCCGGCGCTCGAGGCCGAGCCCACGCGGGCCGCTCCTTCGGGCTACGGCGCCAGCGCCCGTTCGTCGCGGCCTCCTCCTCCGGTGGGCGGCCGGACCCTCGGGTTCGGCAGCGAGGGGCTGCCCGTGTTCCAGGAGCCGACCGCTCCCGGCGCGCCGCTCCCGTCGCGTCCGCCGCCGCCTCCGCCGCCGCCCGCGTCCCACGCGACGGGAGCGGCGCCGCCGGCCACGCCGCCGGTGCCCCCGCCCGTGATCCCGCCCGAGGTCTCCCATCGCGAGCGCGGCGCGGTCGCGGCGCCGCTGACCCCTGGGCAGCCGCCTCCGTTCGCGCCGCCAGCGGCCGCGCTGCCGCCCGCGCCGCCTCCGGCTCCTCCGCCGCCGGTCGCCGCGCAGGCGGCGCCGCCGCCCCCGGCCCCGCCGCCGCCGCCCGCCGCCCTGCCGAGCCCGCCGGTCGCCCGCGCTCCCTCGGCGCCGCCGGCTGCGCGCCCGCCTTCCGCGCCCCCGGCGGCCCTCGCCGCGCCGCTGCTCCTCGACGTCACGCCCTTGACCCTCGGGGTCGAGACGGTCGGCGGCTACTGCGAGGAGGTCATCGGGCGCAACGCGGCCATCCCCGTCGAGCAGTCGCGGGTGTTCACGACCGGGCGCGACGGTCAAGAGGCCGTGTCGGTCCGCATCTACCAGGGAGAGTCTCGGGTCCTCGTCGAGAACCAGGCGCTGGGCATGCTCGTCCTCGCGGGGCTCCGGAGCGCCGCGCGCGGCGAGGTGAAGATCGAGGTCACGTTCCTCATGGACGCGGACGGCACGCTCAGCGCCCGCGCGCGCGACGTCGAGACGGGCCGCGAGCAGACCGTCACGATCAACCTCCTCGGGCAGATCCCGGAGGACGAGATCGCCGCGATGCGCGAGCGGCAGGCGCGTATGATGGGCGCATGAGCGATCGGCTCGACGAGCTCGACTACTACACGCTCTTTCGAGTCGAGGACGATGCGAGCAGTGACGCGATCCGGCGGGCCTATCACACCTTCGCGCTCCGCTATCACCCCGACCGGTGGACGGCCGAGGCGGAGGAGCGACGCGCGCGCGCGGCCGAGATCTTCCGGCGGGGGGCGGAGGGCTACCGCGTGCTGATGGATCCCGAGAAGCGCCGCGCGTACGACGACGGCCTCGCGCGCGGCAGGCTCCGCCTCTCGTCGGACGAGGAGCGCCGCTCGCAGCGCCCGCGGGGCAGCGGCGCGAACGCGGTGCGGTCCACTCGCGCGCGGCCCTTCGCCAAGCAGGCCCTGCGCGACGCGGCCCGCGGCGACTACCGCGCGGCCAAGCTCCAGCTCACGATGGCCCTCGCCCACGAGCCGGACAACCCGGAGCTGCTCGCGCAGCTCGCAGAGGTCGAGCGCCACCTCGGAGGGGCGAGCCGATGAGCCGAAGCTGCACCGTGAGCCGCGAGACGAAGGAGACGTCGATCGAGGTGACCCTCGATCTCGACGGGGCGGGCGACTACGACGTCGAGACCCCGATCGGGTTCCTCACCCACATGGTCGAGCAGCTCGCGCGGCACGGCGCGATCGACCTCACCGTGCGCGCGACCGGCGACACCCACATCGACGGCCACCACGTCACCGAGGACCTCGGCATCACCATCGGTCAGGCCCTCGCTCAGGCGCTCGGCGACAAGGCCGGCATCCGCCGCTACGGCGCGGCCACCCTGCCGATGGACGAGGCGCTCGTGACGGCCGCGCTCGACCTCTCGGGCCGCACCTACTTCGTCTGGCGCGTCCCGATCCCCAAGGCGAAGATCGGCGAGTTCGACTCGGAGCTCGCGGAGGTGTTCTTCGAGGGCGTCGCTCGCGGCGCGCAGATGAACTTGCACATGCACATGCACGCGGGTGAGAACCTGCACCACGTCGTCGAGGTCTGCTTCAAGGCCTTCGCCCGCGCGCTGCGCCAGGCCGCGGAGCACGACCCCCGCGCGCGCGGCGTGCCGTCGACCAAGGGGACCCTCGGGCAGTGACCGCGGCGGTCTGTCTCGTCGACACCTCGATGGGGAACCTCCGGAGCGTCGCCCGCTCACTCGAGCGAGCCGGCGCCTCCGTGACGGTGACCGACGAGCCCTCGGTCATCGCGTCGGCCGACCGCCTCGTCGTGCCGGGGCAAGGCCACTTCGCCGACTGCGCCCGCGTCTTCGCCGGACCGATCGGCGAGGCGGTGCGCGCCCACATCGCGCGCGAGCGTCCGTACCTCGGCATCTGTCTCGGCATGCAGGTGCTCTTCGAGGGGAGCGAGGAGGCGCCGGGCGCGGCCGGGCTCGGAGTCTTCGCGGGGCAGGTGCGCCGCTTCGCGCCTGACGCGCCGGACCCGGACGACCCGACGCGGCGCCGCAAGGTGCCGCACATGGGCTGGAACGAGGTGCGCGGCGATCACCCGATGCTGCCGGCGGACGACTGGTTCTTCTTCGTCCACTCCTACCGCTGCGTCCCCGAGGACGCGTCGCTCACCGTCGGCGTCGCGGACTACGGCGAGCCGTTCTGCGCCGCGGTCGCGCGCGGCCGCGTCCTCGCGGTGCAGTTCCACCCGGAGAAGAGCCAGCGCGCGGGGGCCGAGGTGCTCCGCGCGTTCGTGGAGGACCGATGGAGCTGATCCCGGCGATCGATCTGCTCGGCGGGCGCGTGGTGCGTCTCGAGCGCGGCGACTACGACGCGGTGACGGTCTACGCGGAGGATCCCGTCGCGCAGGCGCGGGCCTTCGCGGCGGCGGGCGCGGCGCGCGTCCACGTGGTCGACCTCGACGGCGCACGCGACGGCGCGCCGGGGCATCTCGAGGTGATGCGCCGCATCGTGGCCGAGGTCCCGGTCGCGGTGCAGGTCGGCGGCGGCGTGCGCGACCGGGCGTCGGCCGAGCGCTGGATCGAGGCGGGCGCCGATCGGGTGGTCCTCGGCACGGTGGCGGTCCGCGACCCCGCGCTCGCCGCGTCCCTGGCGGCCGATCACCCGGGCCGGGTCGTGATCGCGATCGACGCGCGCGGCGAGCAGGTCGCCATCGAGGGCTGGCGCGAGGGCACGAGCCGTCAGGTCGAGGAGCTCGCCCGCGCGGCTGACGGGTGGGGCGCGGCCGCGGTGCTCTACACGGACATCGCGCGCGACGGCACCGGCGCCGGCCCGGCGGTCGAGCGCACCGCGCGCCTCCAGGGCGCGATCGGCGCGACGGTCATCGCCTCGGGCGGCATCGGCGCGCTCGCCCACCTCGAGGCCCTCGCGGCGGCGGGCGTGCGGGCGGCGGTGTGCGGGCGCGCGCTCTACGAGGGCGCCTTCACGCTCGAGGCGGCGCTCGCGGCCGCGCGGGGCGGCTGATGCTCGCCAAGCGGATCATCCCGTGCCTCGACGTGAAGGGCGGGCGCGTCGTGAAGGGCATCCAGTTCGTGGGCCTGCGGGACGCGGGCGACCCGGTGGAGCAGGCCGCGCGCTACTCGTCCGAGGGGGCCGACGAGATCACCTTCCTCGACATCACCGCGTCGAGCGACGAGCGCCCGATCCTCCTCGACGTGGTCGAGCGCACCGCCGCGGACGTTCACGTGCCGCTCACGGTGGGCGGCGGGGTGCGCGCGCGCGCCGACGTCCGCGACCTGCTCGCGGCCGGGGCGGACAAGGTCTGCATCAACACCGCGGCGGTCCGGGACCCGGGGTTCGTCGAGGCGATCGCGGGCGCCTACGGGTCCCAGGCGATCGTGGTCGCGATCGACGCGCGCGCGAAGGACGGCGGGGGCTGGGAGGTCTTCACCCACGGGGGGCGCCGCGGCACGGGCATCGACGCGGTGGCCTGGGCGGCGCGGATCACGGCGCTCGGGGCGGGCGAGCTGCTGCTGACGAGCATGGACCGGGACGGAACCCTCGCGGGCTACGACCTCGCCCTGACCCGCGCGGTGGTGGACGCGGTCGAGGTCCCGGTGATCGCCAGCGGCGGGGTCGGCGAGCTCGCCCATGTCGCCGAGGGGCTCCGGGAGGGCGGCGCTGACGCGGCGCTCGCGGCCTCCATCTTCCACGATGGGGTGTTCACGATCGCCCAGGTAAAACGGTACCTTGCCGCCCAGGGCGTGCGGGTCCGACCGCACCGCGCGCCCCTCGCCGAGGCGGAAGGGAGCCGACAAGAGTGAGCGAGCTGCTCGGTACGACGGTGGAGGACCTGATCCGGGTCATGAAGGAGCGCCGCGTCCGGATCCCATCCGAGATCGGCGCCTTCGTCGCGCTCGAGGTCTGCGAGGCGCTCACGTCGGGCCCCGCGGTGGTCCGGCGCGGGGACGTCCGCATCGCCGACGACGGCACGATCAGCGTGTTCGCCCCGCCCGGGAGCGCGACGAGCGAGGAGTCTGCCCGCTCGGTGGTCGCGCTGCTCGGCTCGCTGCTGGTGGCCGCCGGCACCGGCGTCCCCCGCGTCCTCGTCGGCCTCATGGAGGGCGGCCCGTCCTCGGGCCGCTGGGACCTCTCGTCCCTCCGCGACGATCTGGAGGCCTCGCTCGTCCCGCTCAACCGGGGCGCGGCCCGGCGCGTCCTCGCTCGCATGCTTCGCGAGGTGCGCAAGCCACGTTCCGTCCAGCCCGACGACCCGACGCCGGCTCACCTCAGCGCGCCGCCGCCGACCGACGGGACGCTCGACGCGCAGCTCGACGATCTCCTCGGCGGCCCGCCCGACGAGCCGGCCCCGCCCCCATCGTCGCCGCCCGCCGACGACCTCGACGCGATGCTCGACGCGACGATGAACGACCTGCCGGGGCCGTCCTCACGGCCGCCCGGTCCGCTCGACGACGTGGCCGGCTCCGACCGCACGCTCGCGGACGACTCGCCCCCCGCCTTCGACGACGTAGGCTTCGGCGCCGCCAGCTCCGGCGGCGTGCCCGACGATCCGCCGCCGACGCGACGCGCTCTCTCCGAGGCGCCCACCGGCGAGGTGCCCACGCAGGCGCCGGTCGACGACGGCCTCGACCTCGAGGCGCTCGGCGCCGAGCTCGATCCGCCTCGCCGGAGCAGCCCGCTCCCGTGGATCCTCGCCTTCGCGGCCGTCCTCGCCGCCACCGCGGCCGCGGTCGCGCTCACCCGGCCCGACCTCGTCGACTCGATGCTCGGCCGGCCGCCGCCGCCGCCGCCCGACACCGGGCCGACGGAGGAGGACCGCGAGCGCATGCTCGCCGAGCACCGCGCGCGCTGGGGGACGCTCACCGTGACCGTGCAGCCCGAGGACGCGCAGGTCCTGATGTACGTCGGGCGCGGCCCGGCGGAGGCGGTCGAGATCCCGCTCGGGGCGGCCAACGAGTTCGTCGCGATCGCCGACGGCCGCGCGCCCGCGCGGGCGGTCCTCCCGGCCGACGCCGAGTGGACGAGCGGGGAGGACGGCTCGCGCTACGACCTCGCGATGCAGGTCCCCAACGACGAGATGCCGGCGGACGCGCTCGCGCTCGGCGAGACGCTGATGCGCGGCATCGACCTCGGAGCGCCGAGCGGTGCGGTCGGCACGGTCCGCGTGATCACCAACCCGCCCGGCGCGAAGGTCTACCTGCTGGTCGGCTTCTCGCCCCGCGTGATCGTCCAGAACATCCCCGTCGACGAGGCGGTGGAGATCCTCGCGTGGCACGAGGGCCACCCGATCGCGCGCGCGGTGGTCGCCCCGAGCGACTGGGTCGACGGCCCGGAGGGCAAGACCGCGGAGCTGTCGATCACCCTCGAGGGCTACGAGGAGCAGGCGACGGAGTAGCGCCGGGAGGGGGGCTTAGCGCCGGCGCCGCCGAAGGAGCGCCAGGCCGAGCAGACCGGCGAAGGCCGCGGGGAGGGCGGGGCTCCGCTGCGCGCCGACGCGGCATCCGCAGCCGCCGTCGTCCATCCCCGGCCCGCCGTCCACCGGCGGTCCCGCGTCCGCGAGGCCCGCGTCGGGCTCCTCGAGGCCGCCGAAGATGAAGTCGATCGTCGTCTCCATCGCCGTGAAGAGCTGCGCGTCGAGGAAGACGTAGTACACGCCCGGGTCGAGGGTGACCTCGAGGTTCGGGCGGTTGGTGTCGAGCGAGCAGGCGATCTCGGACGCCGCGTCCTCGCAGTCCCCCCCGCGGATGTAGATGCGGTAGCCCGGGTGCCGGGCCGAGACCTGGAGATCGACCGTCTCGTCGATCGTCAGGCGCCACACGCGGTCCGGGCCGAACGCGCCGCAGCTCCCCTGGTAGACGTCCCGGTATCCGCTGTCGTTGACGATGTCGACGGGGATGAATCGGTTCGTCGCGATGAGGTCCTCCGCGAGCATGCAGGTGTCGCCGACCGGCGCGGGGACGCAGGCGCCGCCCTCGCAGATCTCCTGCGCGCCGCACTCGGTGTTGACAGCGACCGGGCGGCTGCATACGTCGCGGTCCCAGACGTCGCCCGCGAAGCACCCCGGACCCGCCCGGCAACGACCGGCCTCGCAGGTGAAGCCGTCGACGCAGTCGGTGTCGTCGGAGCAGCGCGTCACGCAGGTGATGTTGTTGTCCTGGACCTCGCAGTTGGTGCCGGCCGGGCAGTCGCACGCCTGGCGGCAGATCGTGTCCGCGG
>JAUHXR010000262.1 GCA_030426845.1 Polyangia bacterium
GGAGGCAGAGGCGCACGCGCGCAACGAGCTGCTGCGCTACGTCCACCCGGCCGACGAGGCGCTGCTCATCGCGGGCGTCGGGACCTACGCGATGGAGGTCGCCGAGGATCTGCCCGACCTCGACGCGATCATCGTCCCGATCGGCGGCGGCAGCCTGATCAGCGGCACGGTGCTCGCCCTGCGCACCCTCAAGCCCGACGTGAAGATCATCGGCGTGCAGGCGGAGCGGGCCTGCGCCCTCGCCAAGAGCCTCGAGGCCGGCAAGCAGGTCGAGCTGGAGAGCGCCGACACCTTCGCCGACGGGCTCGCGACGCGGATGGCCTTCGATCTCCCCTTCGAGGTGATCAACGGACAGGTCGATCAGGTCGTGCTCGTGACCGAGGACGAGATGAAGGAGGCCGTGCGGACCGCGATGGAGGCGACCCACAACGTCGCCGAGGGCGCCGCCGCCGCCGCCTACGCCGCGGCCTACAAGATCCGCGGGGACCTGGCGCGCAAGAAGGTCGTCATCGTGCACTCGGGCCACAACATCGACCGCGACACGCTCCGCTGGGCGATCGGCATGTTCGACGCCTGAGCCGCGCGTGCGTCCGGGCCCGCGTCCGGGCGCTGCCTTGCGAGCGCGGCGCCCCCGGTCCAACCTCGCGCGATGTCGCGGCGGCCCGACGAGGTCCAGCACCGGCCGCTCCCGTCGGTCGGCATCCCGCTGTTGCGGGACGAGGTGCGGGCCACCCGGACGCGCCGCCTCGTGCTCGGCGCGGTGCTCTCGCTGGGCCTCGCCGGAGGGGTGGTCGCGCTGTTCGTCCTGCCGGATCTGAGCAGCGACGACCCGCCGCCTCAGCCCGCCGATCCACGCACCCTCGCCTCGCTGATGATCCCCCGGGAGATCGTCGACAAGCCGGACGCGGGGGTCGCCGACGCGTCGGTGATCGCGATCCCCGAGGGCGAGGAGATCGACGACGACGGCTCGGTGCGGGTGGTCCGCCGCTTCGGCGACGCGCGCGGGTTCCGGCCGGCGCTGCTCTCCGCGGGCTGCACGGGCTCCGAGGCCGACGACCTGATCGCCGCGCTCACCGGCACGATGGACTTCCGCCGCTGCCGACCGACCCACGAGATGGTGGTCGAGCGCGACCCGGACGGGATCCTCCAGCGGTTCGAGTACCGGGCGTCGAGCACGCAGATCTACGAGGCGCGCCGCGACGACGAGGGCACGCTCCAGGGGCGCCAGGTGGAGGTCCCGATCGAGGTCCTGCGGGTGCGCCGCGGCGGCACCGTGCGCTCCTCGCTCGGTACCGCGCTCGAGCGCGCGGGCCTCGGCCGCCAGCTCGTCGGGACCTTCGTCGAGACGTTCGAGCGCGAGGTCAGCTTCAACACGCACACCCGCGCCGGGGACACCTTCCGCATCATCGTGGACGAGGAGCGGGTGGACGGTGAGCTGCTGCGCTACGGGACGGTCCACGCGCTCGAGGTGCGCGGGCAGCGCCTGGGCGAGCACCAGGCGTTCTGGTTCGAGGCGCGCGAGGGGCGCGGCGAGTTCTTCGACGAGACCGGCCGCGCCGTACACGGCGGCTGGCTGCGGACGCCGCTCCGCTACGACCACATCAGCTCGCCGTTCGACCCGCGCCGGATGCACCCGATCCTGCGGCGCATCGTCCCCCACAACGGGATCGACTACGCGGCCGGCTCCGGCACCCCGGTCTGGGCCGCGGCCGACGGGACGGTCGCCTTCGTCGGCCCGCGCGGGGCCAACGGCAACCTGGTGAGCCTGCGCCACGCCAACGGGTTCGAGTCCGCCTACGCCCACCTCTCGCGCTTCGCGTCGGGCCTCGAGGCCGGCGACGAGGTCGAGCAGCGCCAGATCATCGGCTACGTCGGCTCGACCGGGCGCTCGACCGGCCCGCACCTCCACTTCGGGCTCAAGCACCACGGGCGCTGGGTCGATCCGGCGAGCGAGCTGAACGGGCCGGGGCGCATGATGGCCGCGCGGCACCTCGGGGCGTTCCGCCAGCGGGTGCGCGAGCTCCAGGCCGAGCTCGCCGCCATCCCGGTGCGCGGCACCGCGGGCGGAGCCGAGGGCGACGACGGGCCCTCGGAAGGGGCGCCCGAGCACGAGGTCGAGGACGAGGTCGAGGATGAGGTGACCGACGAGGTCACCGACGAAGACGCCGAGGACGAGGCCGTGAGCGACACGACCTCGACCGAGGTGCTCGACTAGCCCGCGACCCCGGACTAAGGTCGCGCCGCCGTGGAGTGGACCCGCCGGCAGGGACGCGCGCTCGCGATCGCCACGCTCGTGACGATCGCCGTCCTGACCCTCGCCCGCCTCTCGTCGTTCGGGATCTGGGACCCATGGGAGCTGTCGGCGGCCGACCTCGCCCGCCAGCTCGCGGAGACCGGGACGATCGATCGGCCGGTGCTCGGGCCCTGGCTGGTCGCGCGCGGGTTCGGCCTGTTCGGGATCCACGAGTGGGCGGGCCGGCTCCCGCTCGCGCTAGCCGGGCTCGGCGCGGTCGCCCTCGCCTACGCCGGCGCGGCCCGTTTCGCGGGTCGGCGGGCCGGCGTGTGGGCCGCGCTCGTGGCCGGCACGAGCCCGCTCTTCCTCCTCAACGCGCGCTCGATGCTCGGCGCGGCGCCCGGCTTCCTCGCGTCAGCCGGGGTGTTCGTCTGCGCGATGGCCGCGGTCTTCGCGCCCGCGCCCCTGCGAGCGAGCGACGCCACCCGGACGCGCGCGCTCGCCGGCTGGGGGGTCGGCCTCGCGCTCAGCGCGATCGCGGCCGTGCTCGCCAACGGCGCGCTCGTCGGCCTCGCCCCGCCGCTGGCCGCCGTCGGGGTCGCTGTCCTCGCGCGGCGCGAGCTGATGCCCCCGGTCCTCGACTCCCGTCGGGTCGCGGTGGCCGGCGGGGCGCTCGCGATCGCGCTCCTGGTCCTCGGTGGCGTCGCCTACGCGATCGTCGCCGACTACGCGCACTTCGACTACTGGACCGGCGGGGTGCCCCGCGGCGGCGACCCGCCCACCTGGGAGATGGGCATCGAGCGGCTCTTTCACGCCTTCGCGCCGTGGAGCGGGGTCCTCCCCCTCGCGCTCGCCCACATGCTCGTCGGCCCGCCGGCGGCCGAGTCCTCGAGCGTCGTCCGCGCCCCCGAGGAGCGCGCGCTCCGCCTCGGGGTGACGGCTTGGGTAGCGTTCGGCTTCCTCGCGCAGACCCTGTTCGGCGCGCGGTACGGGACGACGACCTTCCTCCCGCTGGTCGGGGCCGCGATCGCGGTCGCGCTGTTCCTCCGGGACGTCGAGCGCTCGGGCAAGTCGTGGCCCGCGGCCGGCCTCATCGCGTTCCTCTTCGTGATGCTCATCGCGCGCGACTTCCGCGCATACCCGAGCGGGCCGGTCGAGGGCCTGCCCATCACGGGGATCGAGGCACCGGAGGACACCTACGTGAAGCTCGCGTGGGCCGCCCTCCTCTTCCTCTTCGCGATCACGCTCGCGATGGGCCTCGCGGTGCCGCCGAAGGCCGAGGCGAAGCGGCCGTGGCTCACCGTCTCGGACCTCCGCGACTTCAGCAAGAACGTGCTGCCCCTCGGCTGGAGCGACCTGCGGGCGACCTTCCGCGGCGCGGACTGGCTGGCCGGCGAACGCCCGAGCCGCTTCAAGACCCTCGTCCAGGTCGGCGCGGTGTTCGGCGGCGTGCTCTCCGTGATCGGCGCCCTCGGGCTGGTCGGGCTGCCGCCGGGGTTCGTGCGTCCGATGTGGTCGCGCTCGATCGGTCACCGCATCTGGCTGGTGCTCGCGGGGCTCGGGGTGATGCTCCTCGCGGCCTTCGGGGTCGCGTGCTGGGCGATGCCGGACGACCTCGCGCTCGCGCTCAACACCACCTCGCTCGCGGTGAAGATCGGGCGGGTCCTCGTGTTCCTGCCCTTTATCCTGGGGACCCTCATCTTCCTCGGTCGGGTGACCCTCTACGGATTCACCAAGCTCGGGTCCTACCGCCTCGCCCCCGCGCTCCTCGCGGCCGTGCTGATCGGCGGCTACACCTCGATCGTCTACCAGCCGGCGCTCAGCTCGCACTTCTCGCCGCGCGAGGTCTACGACACCTACAACGAGCTCGCGCGCGACGGCGAGCCGCTCGGCGAGTACCGGGTCGGGGGCCGCGCCGCCGCCTATTACGCGGACGGCGAGATCGTCGAGCTGTCGACCGAGGCGGAGCTCATCCAGTTCCTCACGGGTGACTCGCGGGTCTGGGCCGCCTTCCGGGCGGACGACCTGGCCTCGATCAACCGCGCCTACCGCCGCCAGGCCCACCGGCACCTCTTCGTGGCCGACGCGCGGAGCGAGCGGATGATCCTCGCGACCAACCAGCCGGTCGAGGGCCGCGAGAACGAGAACTACCTCGCCGACGCGGTCCTCACCGAGGCGCCGCCGATCCAGCACCCGGTCGAGGTGAACTTCGACGACCGGATCGCGCTGCTCGGCTACGCGCTCGAGCTGCCTCACGAGGGCTACGTCGGGCCGGGCGAGCAGTTCGTGATCACCTGGTACTTCCGGGTCAACGCGCCGATCGGCGGCAGCTACCAGATGTTCGTCCACATCGACGGACCGGGGCAGCGTATCCACGGCGATCACGAGCCGGTGCAGGGGCGCTACCCGGTCCGGCTCTGGGAGCCGGGCGACGTGGTCGTCGATCGCCAGGAGCTGCGCGTCCCGGCCAACTACACGCGCGGCGCGCTGACGATCTACCAGGGCTTCTTCGCCGGCGACTCTCGGCTCCAGATCAAGAGCGGCCCCAGCGACGGCGAAGACCGGGCCCGGCTCGGCGTCCTCAACGTGCGCTGAGCGGCCAGCGGGCGCCCCTGAACGGGGGACCGGCCGCGGTCCGTTGTTGCGTCCGCGGCGCCGAGTGGTAGTGAATCCGCATGGGCATGGATGGACGTCGGGGGGCCGACCGTCGGGTGCACGCTCGGTACGACACCGAGCTGAGCGTGGACTACGCCAGCGACGAGAACTTCTTGTTCTCGTACATCACCAACATCAGCAAGATGGGGATCTTCATCCGCACCGACGACCAGCCCGCCAAGGGCACGCGGCTGCGGATGCGGTTCGGGCTCCCGGACGGCGAGACCCTCAAGCTCGAGGGCGAGGTGGTGTGGGTGAACCGGCTCCGCGCCGACGGGGACAACCTCAACCCCGGGGTCGGCGTCCGGTTCCTGAACCTCACCCCGGCTCAGCGCGAGAAGGTCGTGGACCTCGTCCGGACCATCGCGTACCTGCAGGCCGAAGAGGCGAGCTGACCCGAGCTCGGGCGCGCGCTCAGGCGAGCAGATCGCCGAGGGCGCGCGGCTCCAGCATCCCGTCGTAGATCGGCCAGAGCGCCTCGCTGACCTCGAACCGGTTCACCCGGTCACCGAGATCCTCCTCCCAGGTCACGAGCCCGTCGACCCACACCTGCTCGAGCTGCTTGCGGTAGCGCGGCAGCGGGGGCGGCAGACCGCGCACCGCGAGGTCGAGCTGCTCGCGCGCGCCTTGGGGCAGATCGAGGAACGCGAGGCCGAGGCGAGCCGGCCGCGCGCCGACCCGCGGGGTCGCCCGGCGGACCTCCGCGAACAGGGTGAGCTCGTCGAGGACCCACCAGCCCGGCGGGGTGAAGCTGACCGCTACCCGGTCCTCGAGCGGCAGCCGCGTCCCCGCGGCCAGACCGATGCCGTCCGGCGACAGATCGAGCACCCGGTGCACCCGGGGCTCATCCCACCGCGCGCTCATCAGGGTGGCCTCGAGGGCCACCGCCCGGCGCAGCGTGTGGCGATCACCAGGAAGGACTTCGACGGTCTCGAGCATGGGGGCCTCCGTGAGGAGATCCTCACCCATGCACCTACATGTAGGACAGAAAGTGACCGATGGAGAGTGACCGGTCAGGCGATGCGCTCGGGCTCGCCGACGATCGCGTAGCGTCCATCGACGAAGCCGCCACGGGTGAGTGTGACCTCGCCGGGCGAGACGTCGAACACCCAGAGGCCCTCGCGCCCCGACTGCGTGCTGCTCCCGGCACCGACCAGCGTGGGAGCCACCCCGGGGACGCGCACTCGGTAGCAGCGATGCACGTGCCCGTGGAGGACCGCGCCGCGCTCGAGCGGAGCGACGATCCGGAGCAGATCATTGGCGTTGAGGAGGCCGTGGGTGAAGCGGTCGGGCTTGCCGTTGGCGAGCCGCGGGGCGTAGTGGGTGAGCACGAAGACGAATCGCCCGGCGAGGCGCGGATCGTCGAGGATCGCGCTGAGCGCGGTGAGCTGCGCCTCCGGGATCCGCCCGCTCGACCGCCAGGGCTGCGGGTTGGGCCGGGCCGAGTTGACGGCCACGACTGCGATGGTATCGCCGATCATACGCACGATCGGCCAGACCCCATCGACCCGGTACTCGGGCCAGTCGGTCTCGAGCAGCCCCCCGAAGTGGCGCTCGAAGCGCCCGACCGAGTCCTCCACGTAGACGTCGTGGTTGCCCGGGACGGTCACGAAGCCCTGGGGCGCGTTGAGGAGCGGCGCGATCGCGGCGCGGGCCGCGGCGAGCTCCGACTCGGTCCCGAGGACGGTGTAGTCGCCCGTACAGAGTACGAGGTCGATCCCGTGTTCGAGCCGGAAGCGCTCGAGATCCTGAATCTTTTCTCGGACGCCCCGAAAGTGGCGGCTCCGGTTGAGGCGCAGGTTCAGCCCCCCGAGGATCCGCTTGGGGACCCAGCGCGGCGCGCTGAGCTCCTCGAGCGGGACGTCGAGGTGGAGGTCGCTGATGTGGAGGACGCGGAGGCTCATGGCCAGGTGGCGAGGTGGGTCAAGCCCGCACCCTCGTCCAGACCGAAGCGCACGTTCATCGCCTGGACGGCCTGGCCCGACGCGCCCTTCACGAGGTTGTCGATCGCGCACTGGGCCACGATCCACCCGCTGCGCGCATCGACCGTGTACGACACCAGCGCGCGGTTCGAGCCGCGCACCCAGGCGGTGTCGGGGTATCCATCGGGCTCCATGACGTGGATCGAAGGTGATCCCTCGTAGAGCTCGCGCGCGAGAGACACGCAGCCCCCCGCGTCGAGATCTCCCGCCGGCCGGAGGTAGGAGGTGGCGAGGATCCCCCGCACCATCGGGACGAGGTGCGGCGAGAACAGCACCCGGATGTCCTGGCCCGAGGCTCGGCTCAGCTCCTGCTCGATCTCGGGCGTGTGCCGGTGCCGGCCGGCGATCGCGTAGGCTCGGAAGCCCTCGGCGGTCTCGGAGAAGTGCGTTCGCGGCTTGGCCTCCCGCCCGGCGCCCGACGCGCCGCTCTTGGCGTCGATCACCACCGGGGCGCTCAGGTCGAGCGCGCTCGCACGGAGGAGCGGGGCCAGGGGGAGGATCGACGCGGTCGGGTAGCAGCCGGGCACCGCGATCAGATCGGCCTCGCGGATCGCTGCCCGATGGAGCTCGACCAGCCCGTAGGCGGCCTCGCCGACCCGCTCGGGGTGCGGGTGCTCGCCGTACCACGCGCGATAAGTGTCGACGTCCCTCAGGCGGTGGTCGGCCGACAGGTCGAAGACGACCGCCCCTTCGGCCCGCAGCGCGTCCACCGCGGGCGCGCTCGCCCCGTGCGGCAGCGCGCAGAAGACCGCGTCGGCGTCACGCGCGATCCGGGCGGCGTCGAAGGCCTGGACCTCGCCCGTCAGGCGGCCGGCCAGGGTCGGCAGGACCTCGCCCACGGGCTTGCCCGCCGTGCGGTGGCCGACGAGGCCGACCAGCGCGACTCCGGGGTGAGCCGTGAGGAGGCGGCAGAGCTCCGCCCCCGTGTAGCCGGTGGCGCCAACCACCACCGCGCGCACCGCGCCTTCGGCCATCGTCGTCTCCTCCTCGCTCCGAGCCACCGGTCCCGAACGCGCGAAGGCCGCGACGATCGATCGCCGCGGCCCCCTCGAAACGGTTCCAGCTCCTCTGACCCGCGGGCGCGGATCAGCGCTTGGAGTACTGGAACTTCTTGCGGGCGCCCGGCTGGCCGGGCTTCTTGCGCTCCTTCTTGCGCGCGTCACGGGTGAGGAACCCGGCGCGCTTGAGCGGGCCGCGGTTCTCCGTGTCCACGTTGAGGAGCGCGCGCGAGATGCCGTGGCGGACCGCCTCGGCCTGGGAGCTGACGCCGCCGCCGCACACCGTGGCGGTCACGTCGAACTTCCCGTTGAGCTCCAGCACGTCGAACGGCTGGCGCACGATCATGCGCAGCGTCTCGCGCGGGAAGTAGTTGTCGAACTCGCGCCCGTTGACCGTGACGTTCCCCTCGCCGGGCGAGAGGAAGACGCGCGCGATCGCGTTCTTGCGCTTACCAGTCCCGTAGGGACGACCGTGAATCGTGGCCGAGGGCATGTCAGGCGACCTTCCAGGCAGTCGGCTTCTGAGCCGCGTGCGGGTGGTTGGGACCCGCGTACACCTTGAGCTTGGAGCGCAGCTTGCGCCCGAGCTTCGTCTTGGGGAGCATCCCACGCACCGCCTTCTCGATGGCGATCTCGGGGCGGCGGGCGAGGAGGTCCTTGTAGCTCTCCGCCTTGAACCCACCCGGGATGCCGGAGTGCGTGTAGTAGAACTTCTTGTCCGCCTTGGCGCCGGTCAGGCGGATCTTCTCCGCGTTGATCACGATGACGAAGTCACCCGTGTCGGCGTTGGGGGTGTAGGACGCGCGATGCTTGCCCCGGAGGGCGGTCGCGATCTGCGTGCACAACCGCCCGAGGGGCTGGTCGGCGGCGTCGACCAGGAGCCACTTCCGCTCCACCTGGTCGGCCTTCAAGAACTGGGTCTGCATCGAAATGGCCTGGCTTCTGTAACGAAAACGCTGGGTACGGCGCACCTGTGGCGGCCGGGCGGCAGGGTTTAGCTACCGGCCATCCGACTGTCAAGCAGACCTCGCGGCATTCGTGCGGAGTTGCTACGGTCGGACCTCCGGGCATCATGAGCGAGGTCGTCCCCGAGCACGAGCCCCCCCGCTCGTCGGCCGTCGAGGCGCCCGGCCTGTCCACGCTGGAGCAGCCCGACGCGCCGAGCTTCGAGCCCAACCGGCTCCTGCGTTGGCTCTACTCGCGCTTCTTCCGCCACATGAAGGTGGACGAGCGCTGGAGCGGCTCGGTTCGGGAGTCCGCGGCCCGCGGGATCGTCGTCTACGTGATGAGGTCGATCTCGGTCCTCGACTTCCTCTGTCTCGACTACCTCGTGAAGCGCTTCCGGCTGCCGCTGGTGCGCTTCGTCAACGATCTCGGGCTCTGGATCCTCGAGCCGTTCGGCCGCGGCGGGCGGCGGCTGCGGCTGCGGCGGCAGATCCCGCAGGAGGAAGCCCTCGCGAAGATCCTCCAGGACGAGGAGTCCGCGCTGCTGTTCCTGCGGCGGCCCCCGGCGATCGGCGAGCCGCCGACCGGGCAGGGGCTCGAGGTGGACCTCATCCGGCGGCTGGTCGAGGCGCAGCGCAAGGTCGACCGGCCGATCCTCATCCTGCCCCAGGTCTTCGTCTGGACGATGCGCCCGCCGAACCGGCGGCCGTCGTTCGTCGACCTGCTCTTCGGGCCGGCGGAGTGGCCGGGCCGCATCCGGGTGCTGTTGCGCTTCGTCCTCAACTTCCGCAACGCGCAGCTCAAGAGCGGCGAGCCGTTCGACGTCCGCCAGTTCCTCGACGAGCACCAGGACCTGACCGATCAGGAGGCGGCGGATCGCATCCGCTACGCCCTGCTCCGGCGGATCGAGCGCGAGCGGCACATCGTCCAGGGGCCCGCCAAGAAGACCGCCGGCCGGATCCGCGAGGAGCTGCTGCGCTCGCCGCGGGTGCGCAAGCAGGTCGAGGCGGCGGCGCGCGAGCGCGACGAGCCGGTGGCCGCGGTGGAGCGCTTCGCGGACAAGGAGCTCCAGCGCCTCCAGGCGATCATGGACCCGAACATGATCCGCCTGTTCGAGGCGGTGCTCGGCTACGTGTTCACCCGCATCTACGACGGCCTCGAGGTCGACATGGAGGGCCTCGAGCGGGTGCGCGAGGCGGCCCGCAGGGGGCCGGTCATCTTCCTGCCGTCGCACAAGAGCCACGTCGACTACCTCGTGCTGAGCTTCGTGCTCGCGCAGAACATGGTCTCGCCCCCGCTGATCGCGGCCGGCGACAACCTGAGCTTCTTCCCTCTCGGGTGGTTCCTCCGGCGCGCGGGCGCGTTCTTCATCCGGCGGAGCTTCCGCGGCAAGCGCCTCTACTCCGGGCTGGTGGCGGCCTACCTGCGCAAGGTCCTCGCCGAGGGCTTCAACGTCGAGTTCTTCATGGAGGGCGGCCGCTCGCGGACGGGCAAGCTCCTGCCGCCGAAGCTCGGGATGCTCAGCATGGTCGTCGACGCGGGCCTCGCCCTGCCCGACCGCAGCATCAGCTTCGTCCCGATCTCGATCGGCTACGAGCGCATCGTCGAGCAGCGCGCCTACGCGCACGAGCAGGAGGGCGGCGAGAAGGAGCCGGAGTCGGTGGGCGGGCTCCTCAAGACGCCGCGGGTGCTGCGCTCGCGCTACGGGCGGCTCTACGTTCAGGTCGGGCGCATCTCGAGCCTCGACGACCTGCTGTCCGAGGCGGCCGCGCTCCGTTTGCAGAAGCAGGGCGCGCAGAAGCAGGGCGAGCCCGCGGACCCCCGCGAGCTGAAGCCGCCGGAGCGGCGCGCGCTCATCAACCGCATCGCCCACCGCGTGACCTACGAGATCGACCGGGCGACCATCGTGACCCCCGCCTCGCTCGTGGGCACCGCGCTCCTCAGCCACCCGCGTCGCGGGATGACCCACGCGGAGCTGCTCGAGCGCTGCGCGGAGATGCTCGCCGCCCTCCAGCGACACGGCGCGCGGGTGGCCCGGCCGGTGGTCCGCGAGGACGCGCAGGTCGTCCCGCCGCCGGACCGCGAGGCCCGCTGCGACGTGGCCCGCGAGCTGCTCCGCCACGACGCGGTCGAGGAGACGCTGGCCCTGTTCACCGACGCGAAGCTGCTGACGACCGCTCAGGCGGCCGGCGAGCGCGTGCACCAGGTCCCCGACGCGCGCCGGCTCGCGCTCGAGTACCACAAGAACATGGTGCTCCACTTCTTCGTGCCGAGCGCCCTGATCTCGAACGCGCTGATGGTCGGCGGCGGCCCGATCGCGCTCGACACGCTGCGCGAGCGCGTCGAGCGGCTCTCGCGCCTCTTCAAGTACGAGTTCATGTACCGGGCGGACGCGACCTTCGACGAGATCTTTGCCGACGCGCTCCAGACGATGCGGGACGGCGGCGAGGTGCAGATCGACGGCGACCAGGTCCGCGCGAGCGAGGGCTCGCTGGTGCCGGTCTACGCCCACATGCTCAAGACCTACTTCGAGGGCTACCTCGTCGCGGTCCGTATGCTCTCGCTGCTGCCGCGCGAGGGCGAGATGAAGCGCAAGGACTGGCTCAAGCAGGCGCTCGCCCGCGGCCAGAAGATGTTCCTCGCGGGGGAGCTGTCGCTCGCGGAGTCGGTCGCGAAGTCCAAGCTCGAGAACGCCCTCCTCGCGCTCCACGACGCGTCGATGGTGCGCGCGAGCGGCGAGACGCTCGCCCGCGGGGCGGCGATGGCCGACGACGAGGCCCAGGGCGCGCTCGAGCGCCGCTTGCAGAAGTACTTGTGATCCACTTATCGAAGCGCGCCGCGAGGGCCGGGTGAAGGCGGAGCTCGACGCGCTCCTCGCGGCGGTGGACCGGGACGCGCGGCGGGAGGCCGATCCGGTCGCGTTCGTGCACCGCTTCGAGGACCCGCACGACCAGGAGGTCGCGGGGCTGCTCGCGGCGCTCCTCGCGTTCGGCAACGTCGTGGCGATCCAGCGCAGCGTCGCGCGCGCCCTCGCCCCGCTCGGCGCGCGGCCGGCGAAGCGGCTGGCGACGATCCGGCGCGCGACCCTCGCGTCGGCCTACCGGGGCTTCGTCCACCGCACGTGGCGGGGCGAGCACGTCGCGGCGCTGCTCTGGAACGCGCGCGCGGTCCGCCGCCGGAGCGGGAGCCTCGGTCAGGCGTTCGCCGCGCACCTCGCCCACGCGGAGGCCGAAGCGAAGGACGTGCGCGAGGCGGTGGCGCGCTTCGCCGACTCCCTCCGCGGTGAGGGGGCCGACCGTGGGCTCAAGCACCTCGTCCCGGACCCGCGCAAGGGCAGCGCCTGCAAGCGGCTCCTGCTCTACCTGCGGTGGATGGTGCGGCCGGCGGACGGCGTCGATCTCGGGCTCTGGGACGTGTCCCCGAGCGCCCTGGTCATCCCGGTGGACACCCACGTGAGCCGCATCGCGCACAACCTGCGGCTCACCGAGCGCGAGGACGCGTCGTGGCGGACGGCCGAAGAGATCACCGCCTCGCTGCGCGCGCTCGATGCCGAGGATCCGGTGAAGTACGACTTCGCGATCTGCCACCTCGGCGTGTCCCGGCAGTGCCCGAGCCGGCGCGACGAGCGCAAGTGCGCGGCCTGCGTGCTACGCCCGGTGTGCCGGCACTGGTGACGCGATGCGCCCTCCCCTCCTCCCCGCGAGCTCGCTGTGGATCCTGATCGTCGCCGGGCTCGCCGGGGCCTGTGGCGGCGCGCCCGCGCCACAGGAGCCCGCCGGGACACCCATCGGGATGAGCGGGGGCGAGGCCGAGGCCGCCGGCGCGCCGCGCGTGGCCGCGGTCGCGGGCTCGGTGGAGCTCGCGCTGCGCCGGGCCGATGGGACGTTCATCGACGTCGGCGAGCTGCGCGGCCGCCGGGTGCTCCTCGTGGTGATGGCCACGTTCGATGGCACGAGCCAGATGCTGCTGCGGCCCCTCGCCGACGTCATCGCCGCGCACCCGGAGCTCGCGGTGATCGGAGTGGCGGCCGAGCCCAGCGCCCGGCTCCTGGTCGGCCCCTACGAGCAGGCGCTGTCGCCGCCCTTCCCGGTGGCCTACGACCCCGAGGACCGGGTCCGCGTGGGCGAGAGCCCGCTCGGGCACATCGAGACGATCCCGACGCTGGTGCTCCTCGGCGAGGACGGCGTCGAACGGGCCCGTGCGGTGGGCTTCCAGCGGGTCGAGCAGATCGAAGAGCTCCTCGCCGGCGAGTAAGCCCGCGTGAGAACGGCGCGACGGGGCGGCTCAGAGGTCCCAGGTCACGAAGGTCTGGGTCACCGCGCCGCCGCCGAGCTTGCTCTTGAACGCGTGGAGCGGCGCG
>JAUHXR010000263.1 GCA_030426845.1 Polyangia bacterium
GCGGAGGCTCTCCGGGTCGCGCAGGTCCGCCGCGACGCCGAGCACCCCGGCCGGGAGCTGGCTCGGATCGCGCCGCAGCCCGTGCACCCGGTGGCCGTCCGCGACCAGCTCCTCGGCCAGGCGGGCGCCGACGTATCCGCAGCCCGCGATCAAGACACGCATGGGGGAGGTCACGGCCGGACCATAGCGTCCGCCCGACCCCGCGTCGTGGCCGCGCGGCGGGTGGGTCGAACGACCGCTCGAAAACGGCCGTGTTCGACCGCTCCACGGGAGTGTGCAAAGGTCCGCCCCCCAATCGGGGACGCTCGCCCCGGTTGACAACGACCGCCTTTCGCCCTCAAAAAGCCCCGCCGTGACCAAACAAGCGCTCGTCATCGTCGAGTCCCCGGCCAAGGCCCGTACCATCGCGGGCTACCTGGGCGACGGCTTCGTGGTGGAATCGTCCATCGGTCACATCCGAGACCTGCCGCGGAACGCGAGCGACGTCCCCGCTCAGTACAAGAAGGCCCCCTGGGCCCGGCTCGGCGTGGACGTGGAGAACGACTTCCGGCCGCTCTACGTCGTCGACCCCGACAAGAAGCAGCAGATCAGCAAGCTGAAGAAGCTGCTCAAGGAGTCGGACGAGCTCTACCTCGCGACGGATGAAGACCGCGAGGGGGAGTCGATCGCGTGGCACCTCCTCGAGGTGCTGAACCCGCGGGTGCCGGTGAAGCGGATGGTGTTCCACGAGATCACCAAGAAGGCGATCCGCTCGGCGATCGAGAACCCGCGCGACATCGATCGCCGGCTCGTCGACGCCCAGGAGGCGCGGCGCATCCTCGACCGGCTCTACGGCTACGAGGTCTCGCCGGTCCTCTGGAAGAAGGTCATGCCGCGGCTCTCCGCGGGGCGCGTGCAGAGCGTCGCGACCCGCATCGTCGTGGAGCGCGAGCGCGCCCGCATCCGGTTCCGCGCGGCGCGCTACTGGGACCTCGAGGCGCAGCTCGCCAAGCAGGACGGCGCGGGCCTGACCGCGCGCCTCACGTCGCTCGACGGCAAGCGCCTCGCGACGGGCAAGGACTTCGGCGAGGACGGCACCCTCACTCGGGACGTCGTCGTCCTCGACGAGGCCGGGGCCAAGGCCCTCGCGGAGTCGCTCAAGACCGCGCCGATCGCGGTGAGCAAGGTCGAGCGCAAGCCCTACCGCCGCTCGCCGGCCGCGCCCTTCATGACGTCGACGCTGCAGCAGGAGGCGTCGCGCAAGCTCCGCTTCGCGGCCAAGCGCGCGATGCGCGCGGCGCAGCGTCTCTACGAGGGCGGCTACATCACCTACATGCGGACCGACTCGACGACCCTGTCGGAGGCCGCGGTGTCGGCGGCGCGCCGCCAGATCGAGGAGCTCTACGGCGCCGAGTACGTGCCGAAGGCGCCGCGCACCTACGCCAACAAGGTGAAGAACGCGCAGGAGGCCCACGAGGCGATCCGCCCGGCGGGCGACACGTGGCGGACCCCGTCCGAGGTGGCCAAGGAGGTCGGCGCGGACGAGGCCGGGCTCTACGAGCTCATCTGGATGCGCACCGTCGCCTGCCAGATGGAGGACGCGCGCGGCGAGACGCTCTCGGTTCGCATCGAGGCGCGCCCCGGCGGCGACGTCGCCCACAAGGTCGCCGAGCTCTCCGTCAGCGGCCGCACCATCACCTTCCCCGGGTTCCTGCGCGCCTACGTGGAGGGCACCGACGACCCGGACGCGGAGCTCGAGAACCGCGAGAAGCACCTGCCCCCGCTCGCCGAGGGCGAGGCGCTGCGTGGCGAGTCGTTCGAGCCGCAGGGGCACGAGACCCAGCCGCCGGCGCGCTTCACCGAGGCCTCGCTCGTGCGCGCGCTCGAGGAGCTCGGCGTCGGGCGGCCGTCGACCTACGCGTCGATCATGGGGACGATCGTCGACCGCGGCTACGTCTGGAAGAAGGGCTCCGCGCTCGTTCCGTCGTTCAAGGCCTTCGCGGTGGTGACCCTCCTCGAGAAGCACTTCCCGCAGCTCGTGGACTACGCGTTCACCGCGCGGATGGAGAACGAGCTCGACGCGATCGCCGCCGGCGAGGAGTCGTCGGTGCCGTGGCTCAAGCGCTTCTACCTCGGCGGCCCCGAGGCGCCCGCCAATCGGAACGGCCTCGACGTCGGCCTCAAGGAGATGGTCTCCGACCGCCTCGGCGAGATCGACGCCCGCGAGATCAACAGCCTCCCGGTGGGCGAGGACAGCGAGGGCAAGACGGTTGTCCTCCGGGTCGGGCGCTACGGCCCGTACCTCGAGCGCGGCGAGGATCGCGCGAGCGTGCCGGACGACCTGCCGCCCGACGAGCTGACGGTCGAGATGGCGGTCGAGCTGCTCGAGGCGCCGAGCGGCGACCGACAGCTCGGCGCCGACCCGGAGTCGGGCGAGCCCGTCATCGCGCGCGCGGGCCGGTTCGGCCCCTACGTCCAGCTCGGCGAGGGCTCGGCCGATCGCAAGACGAAGCCGAAGACGGCGTCGCTCTTCAAGACGATGTCGCTCGAGGAGGTCACCCTGCAGGAGGCCTTGCGGCTCTTGAGCCTGCCGCGCGAGGTCGGAGTCGGCGAAGACGGCGAGCCGATCCTCGCGCTCAACGGGCGCTACGGGCCGTACATCCAGCACGGCAAGGAGACCCGCAGTCTCGAGACCGAGCCGCAGATCTTCAGCGTCACGCTCGACGAGGCCAAGAAGCTCCTCGCCGCGCCCAAGGTGCGCGGGCGCCAGCGCGCCGCGGCCGCCGAGCCGCTGCGCACGCTCGGCGAGGACCCGGTGAGCAAGGGCGCGATCACGGTGCGCGAGGGTCGGTGGGGCCCGTACGTCACCGACGGCGAGACGAACGCGTCGCTCCGCAAGGGCGACACGGTCGAGGCGATCACCACCGAGCGGGCCTCCGAGCTGCTCCAGGCGCGGCGCGAGCGCGGCCCCTCGAAGAAGGCCAAGAAGAAGACCGCCAAGAAGGCGGCCAAGAAGACCACGAAGAAGGCGGCCAAGAAGAAGACCGCCAAGAAGACCGCCAAGAAGACCACGAAGAAGGCGGCCAAGAAGAAGACCGCCAAGAAGACGGCGAAGAAGGCCGCCACCAAGCTGGCGGCCTCCAAGACCGACTGAGCGCCGAGCCCCGCGCTCAGGCGCTCACGCCGCGCTCCAGCCGACGTCCCGCAGCCCGACGGCGAGGATGTCGGCGAGCGAGACCATGGCGCGGCGGACGGCGGGCGCGTAGGCGTCGGCGCGCTCCGACTCGCTGTCGAGCACGCCGACCACCACGCCGCGGTCCAGGATCGGCACCGCGAGCTCCGCGCGCCCGCCGAAGGAGTCGGCCACGTAGCGCGGGTCCGACGCGGTGTCGGGCACGTGGACGGGCTCCCCGCGGGCCGCTGCCGCGCCGACGATCCCCTGCCCGAACGCGAGGGTGATCGGCGAGCTCACGCCAGCCTCGTCCGGGCTCTTGGGCCCGTAGGCCGCCACCTGGGTCAGGGCGTCGCCGCGCCGCAGGTAGATCACGCAGTCCTCCAGCCCGAGGCTGCCGGCGTGGCGGGCGACGCTCCACACCAGCCGCGGCGCCGCCGGGTGCGCCGGGGCGACGCGCGCGCCCACGAGCCGGTAGCCGCGGTCGCGCCGGCACAGGAGCGCGCGCGGTCGGCAGGGATCGACCTCGAGCTTGCGCCGCAGGCGGTAGACCACGTCGCGCAGCCGGCGCGCGACCGCGGGCCGCGACCGGGGCGTGTCGAGCAGCGCGTCGGGCGCGAGCCAGCCGCCGTCGGCCGCGAGGCGATCGAGGACGCCCGCCTCCGCCGAGGTGATCCGGCAGGACTCGCCCCCGTCGATCCGGACCTCGAGCCGCTCCAGGTCGACGAGGCGGTCCGCCAGGCGGATCGCATGGCGCGCGGGGGGCGCCTCGACCGCCGCGGACGGGGGAGCGGCCGCCCATCGATACCCGGCGCCGTGCACCGTCAGCAGGTGTCGCGGGCGGGCCGGGTCCTCCTCGAGCTTGGCGCGGAGCCGCGCGATGGCGGTGTCCACCGCGCGGCTCAGCACGCTCGGCGCGTACCCGAGCACCCGCTCGAGGAGCTCGTCGCGCGGGACGTCGTGTCCGCGTCGTTCGAAGAGGTAGCGCACCAGCGCCACCTCACGGCTGGAGAGCCGCGTCTCGTTACGGCCGGCGAGGACCGCGCCTCGCTCGAGATCGAGGCGCGCATGTCCGAGGTTGATCCTCATCATCAAGGGGTACGCAGCGCGGGGCGTCGCCCTGACACGGAGGCGCGACCGCGCGGTCGCACCGATCCGCGGTCGACCGCGACCGCTCCGTCGCACCTCGGCGCGCGCGCCGGGCCCGCAGGCGTGGCGCCCCGCTTGCACTGCACGCGGCCCATGCGACTCACAGGGTGGATCGGGATCGGGATCGGGGCGCTCCTCTTCGCGGGCTGCGCGCCGCCGGAGCACCTCGTCGTGTTCGACCTCTTCGTCGCGGGCCCGAGCGCGGGCCTGGCGCGGGCGGAGGTCGAGCTCGTGTCCGACCGGCCGAGCGCCCGCGGCCTGCGCCGTCAGCGCGCCGGGCAGCGCCTGCCCGCCGGCGGGGCGCTCACCGACGGCGTCCGCGTCGCGACGTTCGACGCCGTCCCGGACGGCCGCGCGCTCGCGACCCTCGACCTCTACGACGACTCCGGCGCGCGCGTCGCGACCTCCGCCCTGGTGGTCGACGTCCGCGGGTCGCGCGCGTTTCGGTTCCGCCTCGAGCAGGGCTGCGAGCGCGTGATCTGCGCGCGCGACGAGACCTGTCACGACGGGGCGTGCGGGCCGCTCGAGCAGGCGCCGCCCGAGCGAGCTCCGCCCTCGCGCCGGACCGACGCGGGGGCGCGGGAAGTGGCGATCGAGGCCGACGCGGGACCGTCGCCCCGGACCGACGCCGGGGCGCCCGACGCCGGGACGCCCGACGCGGGTCCCGCCGTGTCGCAGCCGATCGGCCCGCAGACCCCGATCGACGGCGACCAGCTTCCGTCCGACGGCACCGACGCGACCGACGCAGGCCCCGTCCCCGACGCAGGCCCGCCCGCCCGCGCTCCGGGCCCGACGCCGCGTCCCGCCTGACGCGCCAGCCCGCGACCCAGAAAGTCTCGCGGCAGTTGGAAATCCCCGGCGCGCGGCTCGACGAACCCCCGAACACGCAGGAGGCGCGGGGTTGGTCGCCTCCAGGAAGGCTTTTCGATGATGCGGCGCCTGGTTTGGATCTCTTGTCTCTCCCTCCTGTGCGGGGCGCTCGCGGCCTGCGGCCCGACGACCCACACGGTGGAAGACGCCGGCCCGGGGAACGACGCGGGCCCGCCGGCCGTGATCCCCGAGGTCGGTCAGTCCGCGAGCGGCCTGGTGTCCGCCGACGAGGGCGGCGAGGTGAGCCTCGGCTCGGTCCTCCTCCACGTCCCGGCCGGGGGCGTGCGCGCGGACACCGAGATCACGGTGACCGCGGTCGACGAGACCGTCGCGGCGCCGTTCACCGCGTTCACCCCGGTCTTCCAGTTCGAGCCGGCCGGCACCCGGTTCGACCTGCCGGCCACCGTTCGCATCCCGTTCAACGGCGACGCCGAGATCGCGACGATCTTCTGGACGACCGACGACGGCCAGACCTACGCCGCGCTCGACACGCGGGTCGAGGGTGGCTACGCGATCGCCGAGGTCGAGCACTTCAGCCGCGCCTTCGTCGGCACCGCCTGCACCGGCAGCTCTTGCTGCGGTCGCGCCAACGGCGAGCTCGACGTCCTGATGATGGTCGACAACTCCAACTCCATGACCGAGGAGCAGGCCTCCTTGAGCGCGCAGATCCCGCACATGGCGCGGGTCCTCGCGACGGGTGACCTCGACGGCGACGGGGTCCAGGACTTCCCCGCGCTGCGGAGCGTCCGCATCGGCACCGTCGGCTCCGACATGGGCACCGGCGGCTTCACGGTCCCGACCTGCGCGCGCAGCGACTTCGGGGACGATGGGGTCCTGCAGACGGAGGGCGACGCCGCCCAGCCCGCCTGCCTCGCCAGCTACCCGAGCTACGCCGAGCTCGGCACGAGCACGCCCGGCACCACCGTCGACGACTTCGTCCAGCAGGTCCAGTGCACCGCGACGCTGGGCGTCGGTGGGTGCGGCTTCGAGCAGCCGCTCGAGGCGGTGCTCAAGGCGCTGACCCCGTCGACCTCTGCGCTCACCTTCCACGCCGGCTCGTCGGGCCACGCCGACGGCGCGAACGCGGGCTTCCTCCGCCCGGACTCGATCCTCGCCACCATCCTGATGACGGACGAGAACGACTGCTCGGCGAGCGACCCGGGCATCTTCGACCCCGCCAGCGGGACGTACACCGCGGACCTCAACCTGCGGTGCACGCACTACGACACCGCGCTCCACCCCATCCAGCGGTATGTCGACGGCCTCCGCGCCACGCGCTCCGACCCCAACGACCTCGTGCTCGGCATCGTCGCTGGGATCCCGATCGACCTCGCGGGGCAGCCGCCCTCGGTGATCAACGCGGACCCGCGCATGGTCGAGACCGTCGACCCGACCGTCCCGACCCGGCTCACGCCCTCCTGCAACGTCGCTGGCATCGGGATGGCGTTCCCCCCGCGGCGCCTCGTCGACCTCGCCGACCAGCTCGGCGGCGCGAGCACCGTGCAGTCCATCTGCCAGTCGGACTTCACCCCGGTGGTCGACGCCATCCTCACCCAGGTCGCGAGCCGCGCCTCCGGCACCTGCGCCCCGTAGTTTGCCCGGGTCCCTGACCCCCTCCACCCCTGAGCGCGCCGCGGAGGATTCCCCGCGGCGCGCTCGTTTGTGTAGAGCGTTGCAAGAGATCTGGCGCTCGACCGCGTTCGCAAGGTACATTTCGAGTCCGGCAGCACCGGGGGGGCCTCGGGGTAGACCAGCGTGGGACGAGACGACGACGAGAGCCAAGACGCCCCGAAGCGCATCCTCCTGGTGGACGACGACCCGATGGTCTCCTCCACCGTCTCGCGGGCGCTGGCCCGCGCCGGATGGATCGTGACGCCCTGCCCCGATCCGGCCGCGGGCGTCCGCGCGTTCGCCGAGCAGCGCTTCGACGCCCTCGTGACGGACTTCGCGATGCCTCAGATGACCGGCGTCGAGCTCGCCGAGACGCTCCGCGAGCGCGCGCCCGACCTGCCGGTGCTCTTCCTCTCGGGGTGGAAGGTCGAGGGCGAGCGGCTGCGCAGTCTGGGCAACGCGCGCGCGATGCAGAAGCCCTTCCGCGCGAGAGAGCTGGTGGACGAGGTCCACGCGCTCTTCTCCGACGCGCCCGGCGACCCGGTCGACGACGACTGAGCGCTCGATCGATTCCCTGCCGTCGCCTCGGTGGTGGGAGGGGTGGCGAGACGCGCTCGGATCAGGCGGCGAGGAAGCCGCGCACCGGATCGAAGACGTCCTGCTCGGCGAAGCGGCCGATCGCGAGGTCGCCGTGGCCGTAGTCGGCGGCCGCGCCGGTCTCGATCCCGACGAGCGTGAACTGCTTGTCGACCTCGACGTCCGCGTCGGCCCCCCACGCCTCGAACGCGCGCCGCACCGCGCGAGGCGGCGCGATGCGGTCGCCGGCGCCGGCGACGAAGAACACGGGGGTCCGCACCGCGCGCAGCGTCTCGGTCACCGGCGTGCCCTCGAAGCGCACGACGCCGTGGTCCGCCGCCCAGCGGATGAACTCGGTCGCGAGCGGGTGCGGGATGTTCACGAAGCCGTTGACCATCGCGTAGGGCGCCGTCCCGGGCTCGACGTTGTCGGGGTCGTAGACCCAGCGGTGGATCGGCGTGCGGATCCACTCGGCCATGAAGGCGAGGAACCGCGAGACGATCCGCAGCCGCAGCGTCGGCACGAGCCAGCCGGGCACGAGCCGCGCGACCCGGGAGAGCATCGCGAGCGGCGGCTCGATCGACGCGGGCGAGCCGATGATCGCGACGCGGCGGACCTGCGCCTCGGGCACGAAGCGACCGAGCGACGCGTAGAGCAGCATCCCACCCATCGAGAAGCCGACGTAGTCGAGCTGGGACGCCCCGGTCCGACGCAGCACCTCGGCCACGCCGATCGGGAGGTCGTGCTTGGCCATGCGCTCGAACGACACCCGGCGCTCCTCGAAGAAGCCGAGGTCGTCGCGGCCCGACCGCAGGGTCAGCAGCCACACGTCGCGCCCCGCCTTGGAGAGCGCGCGGCCGAGCGAGAGATCCTCGGTGAGGTCGTTGTTGCGGTGGTTGAGCGCGATGCCGTGGACCAGGAGCACCGGCGGGCTCGCCTCGCCCTGTCCTCGCGCGGCGTCTGAAGCCCCATGGCCCCGCGGCAGGCGCCGCAGCTCGATCGCGGAGCCGTCCGGCGTCTCCACCCGCTCGACCAGCTCGTAGGGGAGCTCGAGGGTGAAGCGGCGAACCCAGTAGACATAGTGGAGCCAGCTCGCGACCAGCGCCACGAGACCGACCACGGCCAGCATCAGCGCGAGGCTCACTGCTGCCTCCGGAACTCGGCCACCACCGCGGCCTTGGGGTTGATGCGCACGAGGCCGGAGTCTGCGTCGAGCAGCACGCGGTCGCCACCTCGCGCCCAGGCGAAGAGCCCGCCGACCCGATCGACGAGGGGGACCCCGGCCGCGCGCGCGATCGCGACGCCGACCGAGCCCTCGGGCAGGCCGCCCCGCACCGCCACCCCGGCCACGCGGTTGCCGACCGCGTGCAGCGCGAAGAGCGCGGGGAGGTCGTCGGTCAGCGCGAGCACCGCGCCCTGGTTGGGGCTCCGCAGGTCGAGCGCGCGCAGCGTCGCCGCGAGGCAGAGGCTCTCGACCTCGAGGGTGCGGGCGCGCGAAGACGGGTCCGGCTCGCCCGCGTGGTACGGCGCCCGCGCGTAGAGGCGCGCCACGTCGCGGAACGCAAGGGCCGGGTTGGGCACCTCGGCCGCGCGCTCGGTCACCACCTCCCGGAGCCGTTGGTCCTCCCACATCAGGAAGAGCCCCGCGAGGTGCGCGCTGACCTGCGGATCGAGGCTCCCCTCGACCAGCTTGAGCCCGCGCCGGAAGTCGCGGCCCGCGTGCTCGAGCGCCTCGAGGTTTCGCGCCGCCCGGGCCGCCGGCGCGCCTTCGTCCTCGAGGCCGCGCGCCCGCGCGACCGCGGCGAGGCCCTCGAAGGTCGGCGCGGTCTCGAGCCGCCCGAGGGCCGCCCCCGGTGCCCGCCCGCGCCCGCCGAGCTGGGCGTGCCGGGGCGCCTCGTCCTCCGCCGGCTCGGGCTGCCGGGCGCGCTCGAGCGCGTAGGCGAAGGACGTCGAGAGCGCGGTCGCGAGCACCACCTCCGGGAGCTCGAACGAGCCCTGGCGACGCTGCAGCACCAGGACCGCCTCGGCGCGTCGGCCGAGCAGGATCGGCAGCGCCAGGAAGATCGGGAAGCGCTCCTCCCCGAGCCCCGGGACCGCCTTGTAGCGCGCGTCGCGCTCCGCGGTGACCACCGTGACCGGCCGCATGCACTCGGCCGCGAAGCCGGTGATGCCCTCGCCGAGGTGGAGCCGGACCTTGCCGATCGCCGCCCCGGGGAAGCCCACGTTGGCGCGCATCACGAGGACCTCCTCGTCATCCTCGTCGCGCACGTAGAGGCTCGCCACCTCGGAGCCCGTGATCGCGGCCACCTCGGCGCAGAGCACCCCGAGGACCTCGGCGAGCGGCCGCGGGCGCGCCGCCTCGTCGATGAGGTTCAGGATGCGCGCGATACGAGGGTCGTCGTCTTGGACGCGAACCTCGACCGAGGGGCCGGAGTCACCGGTCATGGCCCCCTCAGTATAGGGCGCCATGACCGGCGCGACCGGTGGCGGGGCGTTTTCGCCCGCGCCGCCGGCGTCAGCCCTCGGAGGGCAGCGTCGTCACGTCGAAGGTGAACTCGCGCGCTCCGTTCGAGACCGTCACCGTGATCGTGGTCGCGCTCTCACGCACGAAGCCGAGGCTGAGCACCTTCAGGGCCGGCGTCGTGAGGGTGTAGCTGCCCGCCTGGGGGACCGCGTCGATCCAGCGCATCTCGACGTTGTCGATGTCGAGCGTCCACGTGCCGCTCTCCCCCTCCCAGCTCCGCTGGCCGTCCTCCGAGAAGCCGCTGAGCAGGCCCTCCTCGAGCGGGCGCTGCACGCGGTCGCCCGAGCCGGTCCCCGCGCGGCCGTCCGCGAGCCGGGTCCAGGTGAGCTCGTGGACCACGTGGCGCGACGGGTCGGCGAGGCTCCAGGTCACCATCGCCGTCCCGCTCACCGTGACCACGCCGTTGTGGAAGTCCTCCCAGCGATGGCTCACCACCACATCGCTCATCTCGTTGCGCATGACGGAGATCTGGTGGACGCCGCCGTAGGTCTGCCCGCGGTACACGCAGGTCCCCGCGTTGGCCCCGTACTCGATCGAGAGCGTGGCGCCCTCGAGCGTGATCGCGGCGCACGGGAGCTGGGACTCCACGAAGGACCGCAGCTCGGCCGCCGCGTCCTCCGCCGCCATCCCGATCGTGAAGTGGGTGCTGATCTCGACGCTGCTCGACATCAACGCGCTCGCCTGGGCCGCGACCTCCGCCTCCTCGAGCGCCTCCGAGGCCTCCGCGCGGGTGAGGGCCTGACAGCCCGACGCCGTCGCGATCGCCACCACCCCGAGCACCATCCCCCGCAGCAGGTTCCGAGCCTTCATGCCACCCTCCTTTACAGATACCACCATCAACAACACTGAAGATAGTGTTATCACTCAACCTCACGTTTCAACCCCTGACCTTCATTCTTGACGCGGACTGCTCCGGATACAGACATCGCTGACAAGGTTGTTGAACGATATCGCCGGGGTCCGTGCTAGATCGCTCCGATGGCCGATCAGGGCAGGAAGCGGAGGCGGAGCCGGGAGCAGACCCGCGACCGCATGCTCGAGGCCGCGGTCGAGCTGCTGAACAACGAAGGCCTCCCATCGCTGACCACGGTCCGGGTCACCAAGGAGGCGGGGATCGTCCAGTCCGGGTTCTACGCCCACTTCAAGAACCCCGAGCACCTCCAGCAGGAGCTCGCCGAGCGGGTCGGGCGCGAGCTGCGCGAGCACATGGCCGCGTGGATGGCGGCGCTCCGCGCGGCGAGCGACGACGACGACGCGCTCGCGGGCCGCTACGAAGAGGTCCTGTCGCTGTTCAAGGCGAACGCGGAGGTCGTGGACCTCTTCCTCCGGTTCCGCCGCAGCCCGAGCCCGCTCGGCCAGGTCCTCGGGCACCTGCACACTCAGCTCCGCGCGGACTTCTTCCAGTACCTGCGCGAGCGCGCCGGCCCGCCCGACGCGATCCGCACCCACCTCGGCACGATCGGGATGCACGCCGACACGCTCGTGGCCGCGCTCCTCGGGGTCGCCGAGGGCCTGATCGAGGGCCGCGTCGCCGACCTCGGCAGCGCCGCCCGTGAGCTCGCCGCCCTCACCCACGCGCCGCTCGCGGGCCTGATGCGCTGACCGGAAGCGAGAGGCGCTCTGGCGCCCGTTCAGCGCAGGGTGAGGATCGGCGCGTCCCGGTCGATCCGCTCGTCGCCCTCTCCGACGTGGTCGGGCAGCTCCCGGCGATCGACCCGCCGATCGAAGGCCTCGCCGGCGAACGCTTCGACCGAGCGCACGCCGCCCTCGTCGAGCTCGAGCACCAGGAGGCTCCGCTCGCTCTCGCGGCCCGCCCCGATCAGCGGCCGCGGCCCGCTCCCGAGGCACGCGGTCGAGACGAGGCGCAGCTCCCCGCGACGCCCCGGGTAGTAGGCGTGGTGGTGGCCGCTCACGAAGAGGTCCACGTGGTGGCGCGTGAGCAGCGCCTCGAGCGCCGGGTCGCGGATCGCCTCGCGCTCGCGCCCCACGGTGAACGGGTAGAGCGGCACGTGGCCGAACACCACGCGGACGGGCGCGGGGTGGTTCGCGAGCACCCGGTCGAGCCAGGCCATCGCGTCGGTCGAGAGCGGGCCCACCTTGGTGGCGTCCAGCGAGACGAACAGCGCCGGGCCGCGCCGGAAGGCGTAGCGCAGCGGGTAGCCCGCCCCGTCGACCATCTCGACGTCGGGGCGCCGGGCCGACCACTCGCGCACGTAGCGCTCGCGCTCCTCGGTGAACGCGGGGTAGCCCGAGGCGTCGTGGTTGCCCGGGGTCACCGCGAACGGGATGCCGCGCTCGAACAGCTCGTCCGAGACCGCCGCGTGGAAGCTCGCCCACATGCCCGGATAGTCGAGCCCCGCGCGCTGCCCGGCGATCATGTCGCCGGTCGAGAGCACGAGGTCCGGGCGGAGCGCGCCGATGCGGTCGACCGCGGCGAACACCGCCTCGCCGTACTCGTGGCTGCCGTAGGCGCCGTTGAGGTCGCTGATGACGACGACCCGCAGCGGACGCCGGGCCCCCGAGGGCGCCGCCGATCGCACCTCGGGCGCGAGCCGCCGGGCCTGGGCCTCGACCGTCGCGGCCGACTCCGTACACCCGGCGCCGAGGGCGCCGCCGGCGAGGGTGAGGGCGAGGACGCGAGCGAGCCGCACCCCTCAGGTATCGCCCATGCCTTGAACCGCGTCGAGAATGCGCGAGAGAATGTCCGCGGGCCCGCGCACGTCGGGACCCCGGGAGGCAGCGGATGAGCATTCGATGGGTGGTCCTGGCGTTCGTCGCCGCGGTGGCGGTCGGCGCGAGCCTCACCCCCACGGCGACCGTGCGCGCCCAGCCGGGCTCGGAGGCCGAGACGCACTACCGGCTGGCGCTGCGTCACAAGCGCGCCGGCCGCACCGCGGAGGCCCTGCGCGAGGCCCGGGAGGCGGTCCGGCTGCGGCCCCAGCACGCGCCGGCGCACCTCACGATCGGCTCGCTCGAGCGCCAGTCCGGCAACCTCGAGGCCGCCCTGGTGGCGTTCCAGCGGGTGGTCGAGCTCGCGCCCGATCACGGCAACGGCCACGCGATGGTCGGGGCGGTGCTCGCCCGGCTCCAGCGCTGCGGCGAGGCCATCGCGCCGCTGCGTCGAGCGACCGAGCTCGACTCGGAGGACGTCAGCAGCTGGGGCAACCTCGGCGCCTGCCTGCGCCGCGAGGGCCGGGTCGAGGAGTCGATCGCCGCCTACCGAGCCGGCCTGATCCACAACCCCGCCCACC
>JAUHXR010000264.1 GCA_030426845.1 Polyangia bacterium
CCGTCGCGACCCGCGCGGCCGGTCCGCCCGATGCGGTGGACGTAGGCCTCGGCCGCGGTCGGCAGGTCGAGGTTGAAGACGTGGCTCACCGAGTCGACGTCGATGCCCCGCGCCGCGACGTCGGTGGCGATCACGATCTTCAGGCCGCCGGCGCGGAAACGCATGAGCACGCGCTCGCGCGCCGCCTGGTTGAGGTCGCCGTGGAGCGCGTCCACCTGCAGCCCTCGCTGGGCGAGGAGGTCGGCCGCCTCCGCGCAGCCCGCGCGGGTCCGGGCGAAGACGAGCGCCGACTCGATCGGCTCCGACGCGAGCAGCCGCGTGAGCGCGTCCAGCTTGTGGCGCGCCGGCACCAGGAGCGCGCGCTGCTCGATGTGGCCGACCGACAGCGCCCGCGTCTCGACCTGCACCTCGACCGGGTCGTTGAGCCGCGACTCGGCGACCTCGCGGATCGGGTCGGGCATGGTGGCCGAGAAGAGCGCGACCTGGCGGTCCGGCGGTGCGGCCGCGAGCACGCGCTCGACGTCCTCGAAGAAGCCCATCCGCAGCATCTCGTCCGCCTCGTCCAGGACGAGCACCTCGAGCTGCGACAGGTCGAGGCTCCCGCGCTCGACGTGGTCGAGCACGCGACCGGGCGTCCCCACCACGACCGGCGCGCCACGGGCGAGCGCGTCGAGCTGCGGCGGGTAGGGCGCCCCGCCGTAGATGGTGACGACCCGGACGGGGAGGCCCTTGGCCATGGAGCGGAGCGCGCCGGTGACCTGGAGCGCCAGCTCGCGGGTCGGCGCGAGGACGAGACCGCGCACGGTGGGGCCGCCGTCCTTGAGGCGCTCGAGCAGCGGCAGGCCGAACGCGGCGGTCTTGCCGGAGCCGGTGCGCGCGCGGCCGATCACGTCGCGCCCCTCGAGGAGGGGCGGCATAGCGTGGGCCTGGATCGGGGTGGGCGTCTCGAAGCCGAGCGCGTCGAGGGCGCCCTGGAGGCGTTCGTCGAGGCCGAAGCTTGCGAAGCCGCTCGCGGGAGCTTCGGGGTGTTCTGGATTGGACATCTGGGGTCGCCGGGGCCCGCCTCATAGACGCTCGCGCGCGCCCGCGCCACCCGATCGGCTACCCTGGTCCCGGTGGACGCCCCCGCGAAGCCGCTCGCCGACGCCGCCGGTGCGGCCGATCCCCTCGGGGGCCACGTGCGGCCGGACGGGGTCGGCTTCTCCATATTCTCCAAGCGGGCGACCCGGGTCGAGCTGCTGCTCTACGACCGCGCGGACGCGCCGGCGCCCTCCCGCGTGATCGCCCTCGACCCGCGCCACAACCGCACCCACCACTACTGGCACGCGGTCGTCCCAGACATCGGCCCGGGCCAGATCTACGGCTACCGCGTCCACGGCCCACGCGCGCCCGACCGCGGGCTGCGCTTCGACCCCGACAAGGTGCTGCTCGATCCCTACGCGCGCGCGGTCACCTTCCCCGACGGCTACGACCGCGCCGCCGCGATGCGACCGGGTCGCAACGACGCCGTCTCGATCAAGAGCGTGGTGGCGGACGAGCGCGCCTACGACTGGGAGGGCGACGCGCCGCTGCGCCGCCCGTTCGCGCAGACGGTGATCTACGAGGCCCACGTCCGCGGCTTCACCGCCCACCCGAGCTCCGGCGTCCCGGCCGCGCGGCGCGGGACCTACGCGGGCTTCATCGACAAGATCCCGTACCTCGTTGACCTCGGCGTGACCGCGGTCGAGCTGCTCCCGATCTTCGCGTTCGACCCGCAGGACGCGCCGCCCGGCCGGCTCAACTACTGGGGCTACTCGCCCGTGTCCTTCTTCGCGCCGCACCCGCAGTACAGCGCGCGCCGCGACCTGCTCGGCCCGCTCGACGAGCTGCGCGACCTGATCAAGGCGCTCCACCGCGCGGGAATCGAGGTGATCCTCGACGTCGTCTACAACCACACCGCGGAGGGCGACGCCCGCGGCCCGGTGCAGTCGTTCAAGGGGCTCGACGCGCCGACCTACTACACCCTCGAGGACGGCGGGGCGCGCTTCGCCAACTACTCGGGCACCGGCAACACCCTCAACGCGAACCGCTCGGTGGTCCGGCGCCTCATCCTGCAGAGCCTGCGCTACTGGGTGCGCGAGATGCACGTCGACGGCTTCCGCTTCGACCTCGCGTCGATCCTCGCGCGGGACTCGGACGGCCGGCCGCTCCCCGAGCCGCCGCTGCTCTGGGACATCGACTCCGACCCGGTGCTCGCCGGCACCAAGCTCATCGCGGAGGCGTGGGACGCGGGCGGCCTCTACCAGGTCGGCTCCTTCGCGGGGGACTTCTGGAAGGAGTGGAACGGGCAGTTCCGAGACGACCTGCGCGCGTTCCTGCGCGGTGACCCGGGGATGGTCCCGCGCGCCCTCGACCGGCTCCTCGGCAGCCCCGACCTCTACGGCAAGGCGCCCCGCGAGCCCGAGCGGAGCATCAACTTCGTCACCGCCCACGATGGGTTCACGCTCAATGACCTCGTCAGCTACGACGACAAGCACAACGAGGCCAACGGCGAGGGCAACCGCGACGGGGAGCGGCACAACCTGTCGTGGAACCACGGCGTCGAAGGCCCGACCGAGGACCCGGCGATCGAGGCGCTCCGCAACCGCCAGGTGAAGAACTTCCTCGCGGTGACGCTCCTGTCGCTCGGGGCGCCGATGATCGTGATGGGCGACGAGGTGCGCCGGACCCAGCGCGGCAACAACAACGCGTACTGCCAGGACAACGAGCTGTCCTGGCTCGACTGGACGCTGCTCGAGCGTCACGGGGACGTGCACCGCTTCGTGCGCGAGCTGATCGGGCTTCGCTGGCACCGCGATCACGTGCGCGACGGCGGGAGCATGACCCTCGCCGAGATGCGCGAGCGGGCCCGGGTGCGGCTGCACGGCGTACGCGTGGGCGAGCCCGACCTCGCCCACCACTCGCGGAGCCTCGCGATCAGCGCGTCCAACCTGTCGGGCACGCTGCACATGTACTTCGCGATCAACGCCTGGTCGGAACCGCTCGACTTCGAGCTGCCACCGACGCCGGCCCAGGAGCTCTCGTGGCGGCGCGTCGTCGACACGCAGCTCGCGCCGCCCGAGGACATCTGCCCGCTGGAGGAGGCGCGGCCGATCGACGCCGACGCGTACCGCGTGGGGCCTCGGTCGGTCCTCGCGCTGATGGCCGGCGGCTGACGCGGCGGGATCAGCGGCTCGCGCGGACCGCGCGGTGGACGTCGCACGCCTCGATGCGCGCGTCGATCGCCGCGACGAGCGCGCGGTAGGCCGGGCTCTCGACGTCCTCGTAGGCGGCGCGGAACGCGGCCGCGTCCATCCCCTCGGGGAGGTCTTCGACCGCGGGCGCGAGCTCGACGTCGTCGGTGGGGGCGGAGAGCCGGGCGATCAGGGCGCGCGTCGAGGCGTCGCTCCGCAGGCCGTCGGTCGCGAGGCGCACGCCGGCCCGATCGGCGGCGAGGTCACGGAAGCTGAAGCCCGAGCCGTCGGCGTCGTCGGCGTCACGCAGCTCCTTGGCGAGCCCGAGGGCGTCCGCGAACGCGCGGTCCACGAAGATCGCGCTCACCGCCGAGACGAGCAGGTGCTTCGGCAAGTCCTCGCGGTCGTGGAGCACCACGCTGCGCTCGGGGAGCGCGGGCGCGGGGGTCGCGGGCAGCGCGTCGTCGAGGGAGTGACCCAGCACGTAGAGGGTCAGGAGGACGAAGGCCGCCTCGACCTCGCGGCGCGGCACGCCGCCGGCCTCGACCCGCGCGGCGACCGAGTTGAACACGGTCGTCATCAGGGCGCCGAGCCGGTGCGTCTCCGCGGGCGAGGCCTCGAGGTGGGCGGCGAGGGCGGCCGCGTGAGCGAGGAGCGCGCCCGGGTCGAGCTCGTCGGCCGCGACCTCGCGCCCGATCTCGCGAAGCTGGCCCCGGAGCGCCTCGTTCCACCGCACGCGGACGGTCACGCGCTCGGCCTCGTACCGCACGTCCTCGACCGCCTCGACCGCGCCCACCATCTGCGGCGCGCGGTCGCGCGCGTGGGCGATCCCCCGATCGACGAGCGCCTGTCCGAGCGCGGCCGGCACCGGGAGGGCGCCGATCGACGCGGTCTCGACCACCGGCGCGCCCGGCCGCCCGTGGAGCGAGGCCTCGAGGTTCACGAAGGGGGTCAGCCGCGGCCACGGCGACTCCGCGCTCACCGTCAGGTCCACCCCGCCGGCGCGGAGCCGCGCCCGACCGCCCGCCCGCGCGCGTCGCCGCGAGGCCTCGACGAGCACCGCGTCGACCTGCCGCTGGTCGAGGGTCACCGTGACCAGCTGGCCGTCCTCGAGCGCGCGGGGATCGCCGACCTGCCGGATGAGCTCGCGCAGCGCGGCCTCGTGCTCCGGGCCCGGCTCCGGTACGAGCGGGACGGCCGGGCTCGACCCACGCGCGAGGAGCCACGCGGTCAGCGCGAGCGCCGCGACGATCCCGGCCGCAACGAGGAGCCCCTTGCCCGCGCGCTTCACCCGGCTCGGCCTACGCGATGGGAGGGGGTTGGTAAAGTCGGGCGAACGACCCCAGGTCCGGCGGGGAGGCGAGTGGGCATGAAGCGCGTGCACGTCATCGAGCTCGAGGACCAGGCGTGGATGCCGAGCTGGCTGCGCGCCTGCCTGACCCGGTTGCTCGTGGTCCTGTGTCGAACGATCGGAGTGACCGACGTGCTCGCGGAGCTGGTCGCCCGCGCGCTCCGTGACTCGGGCGAGGCGCGGATCGTCGACCTCGGCTCCGGGGCCGGCGGGGTGATGCCGGAGGTGCTCGATCGCGTCAGGGCCTCCGCCGAGGGCGGCGACGTCACGCTGACGATGACCGACCTCTACCCGAGCCCGGAGGTCGCCGACGGCTTCAACCGCGCGGACGCGCCGCACGTGCGCTACCTGCCCGAGGCGGTGGACTCGCGCGCGCTCGACCAAGCCCCCGCGGGTCTCAAGACGATGATCAACGGCTTTCATCACCTGCGCCCCGACGACGCCCGCGCGGTCCTCGCCTCGGCCCAGGCCAGCCGCCAGCCGCTGCTCGTCTACGAGCTCGGTGAGAACAAGCTGCCGTTCGCGATCTGGGCGCTCCTGCTGCCGATCTCGCTGCCGCTCGTCGCGCTGAGCGCGCTGGCGCTGACCCCGCTCGCGCGGCCGCTGACCTCTCGACAGCTTTTCTTTACCTATGTGATCCCGGTGATCCCGGCCATCTACGCGTGGGACGGCCAGGCGTCGATGGCACGCCTGTACGGGCTGCGCGACCTCGACGAGCTGCTCGCGGGGCTCGACAGCCCGGGCTATCGCTGGGAGAAGGGCCCCGCGCGCGCCGCGTCGGGCAAGACGCTCGGGACGTACCTCCTCGGCCTCCCGGTCGCGTGCGCCGATTGACGAGGCCGGCGCGAGCCGCGACAACCCAGGGATGGTCACCGCCCGCCGCGCCGCGGCCCTCGCCCTCCTCCTTCTCGCCGCGTGCTCGGGCCCCGCCGGCGACGACGCGGGCCCGCCTGACGCCGGCCCGACCGACGCCGGGGTGGACGCCGGACCGCCGCCTGCGCCGCGCGCGGACTACTACGCGCAGGGCCCCTACCCGGTCGGAAACGCGCGCGTCACGGTGATCGACGACGCCCGGGCCCGCACCTTCGCCGTCGAGCTCTGGTACCCGGCGGCTGAGGCCGCGCGCGCCCAGTCGGAGGCCGGCCAGCCGCTCGCGGCGTTCGAGCGGGAGCCGCCGCGCTCGGACACCCTCGCGGGGCTCCTCGCCGACGCGCCGAGCTGCGTGCGCGCCCAGACGCGATCGTCGGACGCCCCCGCGCCAGCGACCGGCGGGCCGTGGCCGCTCGTCGTGTCCTCGCACTGCCACGCGTGCACGCGGTTCGACCTCGCCGCCGTCTCGGAGCGGCTCGCGAGCCACGGGATCGTGGTCGCCGCCCCGGACCACGAGGGCAACACCCTGTGGGACGCGCTCGCGGGCGACCCGGGCGCGATCGACGAGGCGACGCTCGAGCTGAGGGTCGCCGATCTTCGGCACGTGCTGGACACCGCGCTCGGCGACGACCCCGCGGTGCCCGACGGGCTCCGCGGGAACCTCGACGCCGCGCGTGTGGCGGTGATGGGCCACAGCTTCGGGGCCGCGACCGCGGGCATCACCGCCGCGCGCGACGACCGCGTGCGGGCCGGGGTCGCCCTCGCCGCGCCGATCACCGCCCTCGGCGGCGGCGCCCGCATCACGACGATCCAGACGCCGTTCCTCTTCGTCCTCGCGACGGAGGACAACAGCATCGGCGAGGCGGGCAACCTCCTCATCGAGAACGAGCACCGTCGGATCGACGCCCCCGCGGTGCTCGCGGAGATCATCGACGCGGGCCACTGGAGCGTCTCGGACTACCCGGGCCTCGTGGACCTGTTCGCCGCGGGGTGCGGCGACGGAGTCCGCCAGACCGACGGCGCGGCGTTCACCTACCTCGACCCTGCGCGCGGCCGCGAGGTGACGGCCGGCCTCGTGACCGCGTACCTCGCGTCCGCGCTCCTCGACGATCCGGGCGGCGTCGGCGCCGCCGTGGCCGGCCCGCCCGGGGGTGGGGTCACGGTATCGCTCAACGGTCGCTGACCGCAGATTGGCGTCTCCTCTCACGGTCGGGGGTATCCTTGGTCCATGGGAGGGCAGGAGCCGCCTCCCCCGACCGAGGGGCCGGGGGACGAGGCCGACATCGTCGGAGCCCGCGAGCGGCTCATCTCGATCGGGATGACCGCGGTGCTCCTGGCCTGCGTGGTCTTCGCGGTGGCTCGCCTCGCGGCCGAGCTGACGAGCGGGCTGCGGACGCCGTGGTGGGGCAACGCGGTCGGCGCGCTCGCCCTCGGCCTCCTCTACCTCTGGTACGCCCGCGCGCCCGCGCGCCGGTCGACCGCGGCGGTCCACGGCACGGCGGCGGTCGCGACGGCGGCCTTGCTCGTGCCCGCGTTCTACGGGTTCACCTCGTCCAAGTGGTGGCTCGCGCTCGTCGGCTTCGCCGTGCTGCTGATGGGCCGGCGCCGCGAGGCGATGATCTGGGCGGGCATCACGCTCGCGCTCGTCCCGCTCGTCGCGCTCTACGAGCCCTCGCTCGCGGTGCCCGGCGCGCGCGGCGAGACCTCGGTCGAGCGGGCCCTCGCCGGCCTCGCTTTCGTCGCGCTCCTCCTCGGGATCACCCTCGCCTTCCGGCGCGAGGCCGAGCGGCGCGCGCGCCGGCTCACGGACATGGCGGACTCGCTCGATCGGGCGAACCAGGTGCGCAGCCGCTTCCTCGCGCACATGAGCCACGAGCTGCGGACGCCCCTGCACGCCACGATCGCGATGACCGATCTCGCCCTCTCCGGACCGCTCGACGAGCGCGCGCGCCCGCACCTGAGCGGAGCCCACGACTCCGCGCTGCTCCTCTCGACGCTGCTCAACAACATCCTCGACGTGACGCGGGCCGAGGCGGGGGCGATCGAGCTGCACGCGCGCCCCTTCGCGCTCCATGCGCGGGTGGGTGAGGCGGTGCGCACCTTCGTCGGCCCGGCACGCGCGCGCGGGGTGCGCCTCGAGGCGACGGCGGAGGAGGGGCTGCAGACGAAGCGGATCGGGGACGCGCCGCGCGTCATGCAGATCGTCCTCAACCTGGTGGGCAACGCGCTCAAGTTCACGCGCGAGGGCGCGGTCGAGGTGCGGCTCGGCGTCGACCCGGACGACGAGGCGCGGGTCTACCTGGAGGTCCGAGACACCGGGCCCGGGATCGCGCCCGACCAGCTCGCGCGCATCTTCACCCCGTTCGTCCAGTCGGTGGAGGACAGCGGCCCGTTCGAGGAGGGGGCGGGGCTCGGCCTGTCGATCGCGCGGGCGCTGGCGCGGGCGATGGGCGGCGACGTCGAGGTCCGGAGCGAGCGGGGCGTCGGCTCGACCTTCACCGCCTGGATGCGGCTGCCGACCACCCCCGACGACCCACCGGAGCCGGGCCCGACCGATCTCCTGAGCGCGGGCCCCGAGCGGGCCGAGACGCCCTCCGCCCCGGCCCGGGGCCTGCGCATCTTGGTTTGCGAGGACCACGCGACCAGCCGGCGCGCGCTCGGGCGGATGCTCAAGCGCCTCGGGCACACCACCACGCTGGTGGAGGACGGCGCGCGCGCGCTCGAGCGGCTCGACGCGGAGACCTTCGATCTCCTGATCACCGACGTCGAGATGCCGGGAGTGGACGGGCACGAGCTCCTGCGAAGGGTGAGATCGAGCGAGCAGGCGGCCGGCGGACCGGCGCTGCCGATCATCGCGGCCACTGCCCACGTCGGACGCGAGGAGTGGGAGACGCTGCGGGGCGAGGGCGCGGACCTCCACCTGCCCAAACCGTTCACGCTCGAGCAGCTCGCGCGCGCCCTCACTGACGTCGCGGGGGGGTAGGCGATGAGGCCGGACGCGCCCGATCCCGATCGTCACCGGCGCTCGCTCCGGAGACGCCTGCGCGGACGGCCCGACGCGCGGCTGTTCGCGGAGCCGGGCGGAGGCGCCGGCTGGCTCCTCGCCCGCGTCCCGAGCGCCCGCCTGACCCGCCGCCGGGCGCGGGCCGACATCGTCGCCGCGCCGCTCGCGTTCGATGGCGTCGACGCGGCCGCCGCGGCGCTGGTCCGCGAGGCGTTCGAGGCCAGCCCCTTCCGGCGCGGCGCGCTCGCGGACGACGCCCTCGTCGCCCTGGCCGCCTGGAGCGCGGGCCTCCCCACGGTCGCGCGTGCGATCGGGCGGCGGGCGGCCGAGGTCGGCCCCGCGATCGCGCGCGAGGAGCTGGAGCGCGGCGCGCTGCCCCGAGCCGCGAGCGAGGCGCTGCGGCGCGAGGTCGGCCGGAGACTCCACGGCCTCGACGCCGGCGTCCAGCGCGGCCTCGCGATCGTCTCGCGGCTCGCTCATCCCCTGGACGCCGCGGAGGCCGAGCCGCTCGCGGGCCTGGACCGCGCGGCGCTCGCGGGCCTCCACGACCGCGGGCTCCTCCGGTGCCTCGAGGACGATCGGGTGTGGGTCGCTCCGCCGCTCGCCGCGATCGCGCGCGACCTCGGGGAGCGCGATGCGATCGACGCGGCGGTCGCGCGGTGGGCGGCGCGGCTCCACGAGGCCTCCGAGTGGGTCGGCCGTCCGTCCGCGCAGCGGGCGCTCGTCACGCACGGGGCCTCGTTCGCCGCGATCGCGTCAGGCCAGGCGCGACCCGAGGCGCGGGCCGGCGCGGCGCTGGGCTGGCTCGTCCACGCGCGCGACGCGGGCACCGACCGCGCGGCCGAGGGTCACGCGGTCCGGGCGCTGCTCGACGCGCCGCCGCGCGCCGGGCACACGCGCGCGCTCCGCCACGCCCTCGGGGAGGCGATGCGCGCGGCCGGCCAGCCCGGCGCGCTCGCGGCCGCGCTGGGTGAGCTCGACGATCCGCGCTCCGAGCTGATCCGCGCGCGCGCCTTGTTCAACGCCGGCGACGCGGACGGCGCCCGGGTCCGCCTCGACGCGTGCCTCGAGCGCCCCGGCCTCGACGCGGCCACCGTCGCGGGCGCGTGGCTCACCATCGGCTACGTGGAGCGCGACCGCGGGCAGGCCGAGGCCGCGTTCGCGGCCCTCGACGAGGCGGACCGGCGCTACCGCGCGCTCGGCGGAGCGCGCTGGATGGTGGAGGCCCGGATGTGCCGGGGCCTCGTGTGGCTCGAGCTCGGGAGCCCGCGCCGCGCGGCCGCGGCGCTCGGCGACGCCCCCGACGGCGACGCGCTCACGCCGCTGCGCGAGGCGATGGCCGCCCTCCCGGCGACGCGTGCGGGCGTGCTCGCCTCCTACGTCACCCTCGCCCGCGAGCTGGGCGGCCACTGGGCCGGCGCGGCGCGCGCGATCGCGATCGCCCTCGAGGCCCCGACGCCGCCGCTCTTTCGCGCGCTGTTCCGCACCTACGCCGCGCGGGTCGCGCTGGCACGAGGCGCCCCCGAGGAAGCGCGCGTCCACCTGGCGCCCGCCCTCGAGACCCTCCGCGCGGCCGGCGCCGCGCCCTCGCGCTCGACCGCCCTCGCGCTCGACGCGCTCGCGCGCGTGGCATCGGGGGAGGACGCGGAGGCCACCTTCGCCGAGGCCGATCGCCTCGCGGCTCGCCCCGACCGGCGTCAGGTGGTGGCGATCGCGACGCGGACCGCCGCGCTCCTCGCCGCGCACCCGCTCACGCCGGGCGAGGCCGCGCCGCCGCTCGACGAGGCGGTCACCGCCGCGCTTCGGCGCCTCGCCCCGCGACCGGAAGGTGAGCACGACTCCTTGCACGTGCGCTGCGCCTACGCGACGGCCGAGGCGATCGTCGCGGCGCGCGTGGCGGCGATCGCGGCCCACGAGTCGGTGACGGTGGACGCTTCGGCGCGCGCCTTCGCCTACCGGGGACGGCGGGTCTGCCTCGCGCAGCGGAGCGGCCCGTGGCGGGTCCTCGAGGTGCTCGTCGAGGCGGGCGGGGCGCCGGTCACCGCGCGGGAGCTGACCGCGCGCGTCTGGGGTCGCGGGCTCGTCGCCGACTCGGGCGCGAACCGGCTGCGCGTCGCGCTGAGCCACCTCCGCGCGGCCGGGCTGCGGGACGCGCTCGAGCGGACCGGCCGCAGCTACGCGCTCCGCGCGCCGGTTAGCAGCCCGTTGAAGAATCGACCGTGATGGATCGCGGTCGCGAGGGCGCGCCTGGGTGGCGCAGCGGGACGAGGGAATCCCGGAGGATTCTCGAGGAGCGATGCGCCGCGCAGGCGCGGGCTCCCGGCCGCGAGGCGCGCGGGGAGGTTCTTCAACGGGCTGTTAACCGGAGGGATTAATTGGCGCCCGCCGGCGCCCGAGCGAAGAGTCGATCCCATGCTTGAGCTCACATCTCCTCGCCGGGCGCTCGGCGCCCTCCCGGCCATCCTCCTGACCGTCCTCCTCGAGAGCCTCGCGCTCGCCGGCTGCGACGGAGCGACGCCCACCGACGCCGGACCGGGCGCCGACGCAGGCGAGCACGACGCCGGCCCGGATCGCGACGCCGGGCCGAGCGACGTCGACGCCGGACCGGGCGGCGCGCTCTGTGCGCGGGTCGACTCCGAGACGCTGGACGGCCGCACGATCGAGGTCTGCCTCGAGGCGCACCCGAGCCCGCCGCTCGTCCGGCTGCCCCCCGACGAGCCCGCCGCGTTCGTCTACGGCGGCGTCGTCATGCGCGGGGCCGACGGCCTCGTCTTCCGCACGCGCGACGGCGACCTCCCGCTCCCGAGCACGGGCGCGCCGTGGCTGGAGGCCGAGCACGCGGCGCGGCGCCCGGGCTACTACCTCTACCGCGCTACGCTGAGCGGCGGCGCGGTGGTCGACGCCGAGCCGGTGGCCCGGATCGACGACCGCGTGCTGATGACCCCGCTCGTGGGCAAGGTGCTCGAGGGGACCATCTCCGAGCGCGAGGTCGTCGCGGGCGAGACACGCTTCACGTTCACCGACCTCACCGTCCGCGTGCGCGTCGAGCTGGACGCCTCGCTCGAGGCGACGCCCCGCGACGCGGCGGGGACGGGCCAGCCGCGCTACGCGCTCTACGGGACGATCGTCAATGCGACGTCCTCGGTGCGCTCGGCGGACGGGAGCTGCATCCCCGCGCTGAGCGATCTCGGCCCGGCGGATCCGCTCACCGACGCGGCGGACGCGCGGGTGTTCGTGCTGCGCCACCCGGACATGCACGGCGCGTTCGACGACGTCGTGACGCTCGACTGGCCGACCGGCGTGTCGAGCGCGAACAACATGGGCACGGGCCTGTACGTGCCGGCCGCCGACCTGTTGCGCGACGTCGCCCCGACGGTGCAACCCTACTTCAGCGCGCCGCACGGCACGCCCTGGAGCGGGCCGAGCCTCGACGCCGACGAGGTCAGCGGCGGGGGCGGCGGCTGCTGAGCTCCGTCGGCCGGCGCTACCCGCGCTCGACGAGCGGCACCGCGAACGACAGCTCGGTGTCCCACGGGAACCGCACCCACGTCTCCTGCGGGATCTCGCGGATGTGAAGGTCGGTGAGGGGGCGCCCCTCGGGCTTGGCGTAGACCGTCGCGAAGAACGCGGCCGGCAGCAGCTCGCGCACCTTGCCGGCCGTCCGCCCCGTGTCGACGAGATCGTCGAGCAGCAGCCACCCCTCGCCGTCGCCCTCGGGGGCCTTGAGCACCTCGGGCTCGCCCTGCTCTTGCCCCTCGCCGCCGCGGTAGCTGACCACGCAGATCGTGTCGACGAGGCGGATGTCGAGCTCGCGCGCGACCACCGCCGCCGTCATGAGGCCGCCGCGGGTGATGGCCACGATGCGCTCGAACTCGCGCCCCGTGTCGAGCAGCCGCCGGCAGAGCTCGCGGGTGTCGCGGTGAAGCTCGGCCCAGGAGACGTAGACGTCGCTCGTGTAGCGGTCGGCGCTCATGGCGTTCTTGTATCGCAGTCCGCAGCCCCGCGCTCGATGGCGCGCGCTCGACGCCCTGGGCTGGCTGCCTCAGCCCTCGATCGGCTGGAGCAAGCGCACCGCGGCGCGCACTACGAAGGCCTCGACCTCGGCGCGCCCCTCGTGACCGCTGCGATCGGTCAGCACCTCGAGCTCCGAGTCGGTCAACAGCGCCATGCGCACCATGATGGACACGAGCCCCTGGATCGCGAGCCGGGCCTCGGTGGGCGAGATCGTGATGTGGGGCGCGAGGGCGGCCGCGCCGGCGCGGATCGCGTCGCCGAGGAACTCCGGCTGCCGGCGCGGGTGCAGCTCGCCGAGGCTCGCGTTCGTGGCCACGCGCAGCCGGATGAGCGCGCGCTCGCGGACCGCGAAGCGGTAGAGCGAACGCGCCGCGTCCTCGATGAGCGCGACGCCCGTGCGATCCCCGACCGCGCCGATGAGCTCCATCGCCACGCGGTTGAGCCGGTCGTAGTAGCCGTCGAGGCACGCCTCGAGGAGATCGGTCTTCGACTCAAAGTAGTACTGGATCGTCCCAACGCTCACGTCCGCGCGGGACGCGACCTTGCGCATCGAGAGCTGATCCGGCTGATCGAGCGTGTGCAGCAGCTCGAGCGCCGCGGCCACGATCGCGTCGTAGGTCTGGGCCGGGTCGGCGTCGACGGGGCGAGGCACACGACACG
>JAUHXR010000265.1 GCA_030426845.1 Polyangia bacterium
CGGTCGCGGCCCGGATGCGCGCGAAGTACTCCTCCCGGGTCTCCCCGGGCTGTCGTCCGTAGTCTTCCTCGGGCGGGGCCGTCGCCCCGGTCAACAGCATCGCCGCGCCGTTGCCCGACTCGACGCTTACGTTGGTTCCGGGCTCCACGTCTCGCGACGGCAGGTTCGCCTCGACGTCGCTCGCGTAGCAGATGTCCAGCGACTCGGCCTCGCCGCGCCCCTGAACGCGCGCGACCACTTGGTCCCAGTAGCTCGTCCGCTCGAACTGCGGCTCCACCGCCCCCGAGCCCGGCCGGTTGATCATCGCCGGGTCGCGGTGACGCGTCGTCGCCCAACCGTCCGTGAACACCGTCGGCGACGCCGTCTGCACGAACGCCTCTCCCTGGTAGCCCGGCACCGCCACCCCGGCGCCCACCCCCGGCTCGTGACCGGTCGACGTGCAGATCCGAGAGTTCAGGTGAAAGTCGGCACACTCGTTGTCGAGCACCGTCGGCGACAGCCGCGTCGAGTCACCCGCGAACGCCACCGACGAGTAGGCCACCGGCACCAGCGACGAGCCCACCGGCGTCAGGCACACGTCCGGGCCCGTCGACACGATCACGTTCGTGCCGTCCTCGCGACCCGAGATCAGGTCGGTCATCGGCACGGGATACAGCGGCGGCGCCTCCTCCTCGGCGGCCGGGTCCGGTCCGTCCGGCGTGGTGGCTCCCTCCGGCTCGCTCACGAGGCGGCCCCCTCGGTCGTCTCCAGGGTGCTCAGCTCGATGCGCTGGAAGGCGTCCGGCTCGAAGCGCAGCCGCCACACGAGGTAGAGGCGCCGGCCCTGGAGGGGCTCGGGGGCGAGATCGAGGAACACCGTGTCGAGGTTCATGAGCCGCGACTCGCGGCGCCCCCGCGCGCCGACCAGCGTCGCCTCGACCGCTACGCCCGGGAGCGTGACCGGCACGTCCCCGCCGCCCGGGAGCAGGTTGTGCAGCCAGACGCGTTCACGCCCGCCGAAGAACCCGGGCCAGCGCATGCCCTCGGGCGAGCTGAGGTGGTAGGCGAAGTCGTAGTCGGCCGGCCAGTTGGGCCACACGGCGTCGAGCCAGTGGGCGTCGTAGGTGCCGCCGAGGGGACGCCTCGGCAGCCACGCGGGAGGGATCGGCGTCAGGCCACACGGCGGCAGCTCCTCGTACGGGTCGGCGACGGGGCGCGCCGGGTCCTCGATGCGCGGAGCGGGCACGGGCTGGGTGTGGTCGGTCGCCTCGGCATCGATCCAGCCGACGCCCAGGGGGTTGTGCTCGTTCGCCTCGATCTGTGCCGCGCCGTCCTCCCCCACCGGGCGCGGCATCTGCCCGCCGAAGGCGTGCTCCCACCGCAGCGGGACCTCGGCCGTGGGCGCCGGATCGGTGAGACGCCACCCGTCGAAGTCGCGGCGGTGCGACCGCCAGCGGGGGCGCTCTTCCTCGTCGAGCTCACGCGACCACTCGGGGACCCACGCGCGCTCCCCGGTCACCCGCACGATCCGCTCGAGGCGGTGCCCGCCCCCCTCGACGGTCACTCCGCACAGCCAGGACGGCGCCGGCTCGCCTCCGGGCGCGTGGGCCGAGGCGTTCAGCAGGACCTCGCCCCGGGGCTTGACCGGGACGAGGTCCGACGGATGGCGCATCGACGTCTCGTTGACCTCGCCGTGGCAGAGGTCGGTGAACACGAGGGGCGCCTGCTCCTCGGCCCGATCGAGCCGCCCGTCCGAATAGAGATCGTACGTCGCCTTGACGATGACGACGCCGAACTGCGCGCCCCGATTGTCGAGGCTGTAGTAGCGGAAGTTCGAGAACGGCGTGTAGTTCCGAAGCCGAGGCACGACAACGCCCGCTCAGTTCAGGTGAATGAGCTTGCCGGCGATCCACACCTCGTTCGACGCGCCGAGCCGCAGCTCGGTGCCTTCGATGCGGATGACGCCCTCCTTGTCCATCACGATGCGGGACTTGCCGCAGCGCAGGTCGATCGTCTCCCCGGCGGTCACGATCTTGTGCATCCCCACCTGCACGAGGCGGTTGAGGCCGACGGTGGTGGACTGGTTGGCGCCCACGAGGACGCCCTCGTTCACGCCGACGCGGCGCGTGCGGTGGCGGTCGACGATCTGCTTCTCGTCGTGGTGGACCGTGCGCGTCAGGTCGTGCTCGATGACGGTGTTCCAGTCCTTCTCACCGTGCATCCAGATCTCTTCGGCGTTCTTGGTGTCGTCGAACCGCAGCTCGTTGTAGCCGTCGCCGCCAGGGTAGGAGTTGGTCTTGAAGGTGCTGACCATCTTCTTCTCGGGTAGCGCGTACGGGGTGCCGTTCTTCCCGTTGTAGACGGTGCCCGTGACGATCGGCCGGTCGAGGTCGCCGTCGATGAACGAGACGATGACCTCCATCCCGACGCGCGGGAGGATCCAGGCGCCCCAGCCGGGGCCGGCCCAGCTCTGCATACAGCGGATCCAGCAGGTCGTGCGGTCGTTCATCTCGCCGACGCGATCCCAGTGGAACTGGACCTTCACGCGGCCGTGCTCGTCGGTGTGGATCTCCTCGCCGTCCGGCCCGGTCACGATCGCCGTCTGGATGCCGTGGACGCGCGGCCGCGGACGCACACGCTTGGGGCGATAGGCGACGTCCGAGCGCACGGCCAAGAAGCGGTTGGAGTACTCGGAGCCCGCGCCGGTCGAGTCCGGGTCCTTGTGAAGGCCGAACCGATGGGTCGCCTCGATGACCACGTAGGTGTCGTTGAGCTCGACGGTGGGGTGCGCGTTGACCTCGAAGCGGACGCCCGCGCGGATGCGCGCGACCGAGCCGTGCGCCTCGAAGACGAGCGTGTCCCGGGCCTGGGCCTCGCGCCGCAGCCGCGGCTGATCGGCGACGTCGTTCGCCCGGTAGCTCAGGGAGTAGCTGTGGAGCGTGAGCTGCTCGTCGTGCTGGTACGACTGGCGCGCGGCGCCGTAGGACGAGCCGTTCGGCGCCTCGGTCTCGTGGGTGGCGTCCGACTTGCCCTCGATGAGCGCGTCCGGGTGCGTCCAGTCGAAGTGGCGGGTGGTGACCTCGGTGCCGACCACCGTCGAGATCGGGTCGAAGGCCCGCAGGTACTCCCGCCCGATCGTCCCCGCGTCCTCGTAGGACTCGGAGTACTCGAGCACCGGGTCCTCCTGGATGGGCGGGTGCTGCTGGGGCGCGTCGAGCAGGACGAGCGTCTCGACCCCGCCCTCGCCGGCCTCGAAGTAGTAGAGGATCCCCTCCTCCTCCATCAGCCGATGGACGAAGTCGAAGTCGCTCTCCTGGTACTGCACCGTGTACTCGCGCTCGGGGTAGGTGCGCATCAGCTGGACCCGCGCCTCGCGGCCGTAGGGCCGCAGCGCCGCGGTCAGCACCTCCTCCAGCACCGTCGGGACGGTCTTCTCCTGGAAGATGCGGGTGTCGCGCCCGTGCCGCAGCGCGGCGAGCGCGGGCTCGATGACGAGCGCCGCCCGGACCGTCCGCCCGTGGTGGTGGACCACCCGCACCGAGGACACGATCCCGCCGTAGGCGTTCTCGACGGTCCCGCGCCGGATGACCATCGCGCTGGAGCTGCCTAAGAGGCGCAGCGGCTCGGTGCCCAGCTGCTCGGTCTCGACGTCGACCTTGATGAGGAACGGCTCGTTGAGCGCCGTCGTCACCGTGGCCCCGATGACCTGCCACAGGACATCGGGGGTAGCGTCGACGTGGAGGTCTATTTCGACCGGGTTCATCGCTCTCCTCTCTGGGCTCCGCGTCGGCCCTCGAGCACGAGGAGCACGAACACGGCGCGGCACTGCGAGTCGACGATGCGCACCGCAGAGGCCCGTGTGAAGCCTCGGAAAGTAGGGTTATCAAAGAAGTTTTCGGCAAGGAATTTCCGCTCCCGGGCGTCCGTACATTCACCTTACGCCCGGCCCTTCCCCGCCGAACGGGGCGGCGTCCGGGGGCCGGTCGCGATATGCTCGCGCCCGGATGTCCGAGAGGCTCGGCCCGTACGTCCTGCCGACCCCCCTCGGCGGCGGCGCGACCCTCCAGACCCGAACCGCCGTCCCCGCGGACGCCGGTCCGGACGCGCCCACCGTGCGCCTCGACGCGCTCTGGGTCGGCGAGGCCCTCACCGACGCGCTGCGCGAGCGGTTCCTTTCGGACGCCGAGGCGGCGGCGAGCCTCGACAGCCCGGGGGCGCTGCGCATCCACGGCCACGGGATCGACGCGGGCTTCGCCTACGTCGTCTCCCGACCCTTCGAGCACCTGACCCTCGCCGAGGTGCTCCGCGAGATGGAGGATGGGTGCCTCGCGCCGGAGCTCGCCGCCGCGCTGGCATGCGACGTCGTCAGCGCCCTCGCGGAGGCGCACGCGCGATGGCCGGCGCTGGTGCACCGCGGCGTCGGCCCGCGCTCCATCCTGATCGGGGCCGACGGCCGGGCGCGGCTCTCGGGCTACGCGCTCGTCGCGCTCGCGCAGGGCCTCGCCCGAGCACGCGGCGGGGCGCCGGGAGACGCCGCGTACCTCTCACCCGAGATCGTCCAGGACGGCCAGGTGACGGAGGCGACCGACCTCTTCTCGCTCGGCTCCACGCTCTACGAGGCGCTGACCGGGCGACGCGCCTTCACCGGCCCCAACCCACTCGCGACGTCGATCAACCTGCGCATGGGGAGCTACACCCTCCTCGACGAGGTCGCGCCGGACCTCCCCGCCGATCTGCGCGACCTCGTCCGCGAGCTCCTCTACGTCGACTCGACCGCGCGACCCGGCGCGGGGAAGGTGCGGGAGCAGCTCGCCGGCTACGCACGCGAGTCGGGCGAGCTGCGCAAGCAGCTCGGGCCGCTCATCCAGCCCAACCCGCCGCCGCCCGTGATCCCCGTCATCAAGACGGAGCCGGAGATGAACCTCTTCGCGATGGAGGTGAAGCCACCGAGCGGAGGTTTCCCGGCGCCGGCCGCACCGCGCCGGCCCGACCCCGAGCCCCCCACGCCCGATCTCGGCGCCTCCCTCCACCCCTTCGAGGACGACGAGCCGACCTTCATGGACCACTGGCTGCCTCCGCTGCCGGTCGCCGAGGACGACGAGCCGACGTCGCGCGAGCCGTTCACCCCGACGATGCCGCTCGACCTCGCGACGATGGCGCCAGCCGACGCGACGAACCCGTTCCACGGCGAGGCGACGCGGAAGCTGTCCATGTCGGCCCAGCCGGTGCCCACGCCCCGGCTTCCCCCGCCCTCTTCGGCGGCGTCCGTGCCGCCGTCCGTGCGTCCACCCAGCCCGGAGCCCGCCTTCCCCGTGCCGGTCCTCATCGCGGTCGCGGTCGCGGCCACCGGACTGGTCGGGCTCAGCGCGATCCTCGCGGCCTGGCTCGCGAGCTGAGGGTCGCGGCCCGTCGGGAGGGCCACGGGATCACGCCACCGGCCGTAACCGGGGGTCCCCGGCGTTGGCGTGATTCGTAACTCAGGCTGCTCTCCACCCCACGGAGCCTCACGGAGAACGCCCATGTCGCCTCGCCTGATCGCTACCCTCGCCCGCCTCTCGCGCCCCGCCGCCATCCGCCGCGCGGCCGACTGCGTCGCCGACTGCGTCGTCGTCTCCGCGCACCGCGGCCGCGCGGCCGAAGCGGACGTAAGCCGCCCGACCCGCCCCGACCTGCCGAGCACCGTCCGCCGGCCCGTCACCGACGCGCGCGCGTGACGCGCGGTCCGCGAGCGCCGTCACGGCCCGGCCGTCAGGATCTGCGCGCCTGGGCCCTGGTGGCGCGGGACGGCACGGCCGCCCACCGTCTCACCGCAGGCGAGCCCGGGTGGCACGAAGGGTGAACTACCGCCGCGGCGGTGGGTTTTCGGGCCGAGGTCCGCGTTCTTTGGCTCCGGCTCGAGGGAGTTCCCCGGGTCGCGAGCGCCGACCGCACCTACGATGGTTGCGTGGCGGGGCGAGCTTCGAGGCGGACGGGGAGCTGGGCGATGGTCGTCTGCGCCCTCGCGATCGCCCCAGCCACCGGGTGCTACCTCGCGCACGGCCAGGGCACCGACGGATCCGGCGACGCGGGGGCGCCGCGGGGGATGGACGCGGGCCCGCCCACACCGCCGACCGACGCGGGGCCGCCGCCGAGGCCGATCCGCGACGACGGCGGACCGCCGCAGCCGCACGGCGATGGCGGCCCGCCCACGCCCCAGGTCTGCACGCAGCCGGTGGGGGTCGATCTGCTCCTGGTGCTCGACGACTCCGGCTCGTTCCGCCCCGACGACTCGCTGCTCGCCGATCGCCTCAGCCGCATGATGCGCCAGCTCGTGCGCCCGCCCGATCGCGACGGCGACGGAGTCGAGGACTGGCCGCGGGTCGAAGACCTCCACGTCGGCATCGTGAGCACCTCGGTCCGCGGCCCCGAGTTCTGCTCGCACGTCGCAGACGGCGCGCTCCGGCGCGGCGCCGGTGCGCCGTTCTCGTACTGCACCGACGCGCCCTACCCCGCCTTCCAGGTCTACGACGGCGCGGGCGACCCGGAGCGGCTGATCGAGGACGTGCTCTGCGTGACCTTCGGCCCGCGTGACGGCTGTCAGATCGAGCAGCCGCTCGAGGCGATGGCCAAGGCCCTGCTCCCGAGCAGCGCGCCGTTCGTCTACACCGCGGGGCGCGCGCGGGGGGACGTCGAGAACGCCGGGTTTCTCCGCCCCGACTCCGCCCTCGTGGTGCTCGTGTTCACCGACGAGGACGACTGCTCGGTGCGCGATCCGTCGATCTTCGAGCCGCCCGACGCCGGGCCCGCGATCCCCTTCCGCGACGCGGGGCCCAGCCTGGGCGCGCCCGGCTGCCGCGCCGGCGGCGACGGCCTCTACGACGTGGGCCGCTACCTCGACGCGCTGCGGTTCGTCCGGCCGGCCCACCCGGAGCGCGTGGTGTTCGGGTTCGTCGCCGCGATCGACGCGCCCTTCATCGATCGCTTCGGCGGCCCGCTCGGCTCGTGCATCGGCGGCGACTACCCGGGCCGCCTCGTCGACCTCGCCAGCGCGATGCCCGGCCGCTCGCTCGGGGGCTCGATGTGCCGCCTGAGCGAGCTGACCTTCGTGCACTCGGTCGCCTCGCGGATCGGCGGGCTCGCCTGCGAGGACTGACCGCGGAGCTGCTACACCTCGGGGGATGGCCGCCTCCCCCCGACGCGGCGCGGCGTTCGCCGTGGCGCTCGCCACGCTGAGCGCCTGCGCCGCCGCGCGCGAGGCCAAAGCGCCGACCCGGGCGGAGCCGCCGAGCGTGTTCCTCGCGATGCTCGACGACCTCGCGAGCTACCCGAAGTGGAGGCGCTTCGACCGCGGGGTCGACCGCGTCCCGCCCACCCACGACGGGCTCACGTTCATCCACGTCGATCCGATGCCCGCGCCGGGCGCGACCGAGTTCGCGGTGGGGACGCGGATCGTCCGGGTGGAGCAGCGCGACGACGCGCCGTGGGAGCTGCACGCGATGGTGAAGCGCGGCGGTGGCTTCAACGAGGCGGGCGCCGCGGGCTGGGAGTTCTTCGAGCTGACCCTCGACGGCGACGGACGGGCGTCCATGCTGTGGCGAGGGCTAGGCCCGCCGAGCGGAGACGGCTACCGTGCACCGGAGGGAGGCGCCCTCCTCGGGTGCAACCACTGCCACGCCGCCGCCACCTGGAACGACTCCGTCCTGAGCGATCCTCTCCAGCTCGCCGACCTGCCCCGAGGCTGACCGCATGCGCCACTGTTCCCTCGTGCCTCTCTCCCTCGCCGCGCTCCTCGCGGCCTGCGACGCGCCGCCCGCCACCGACGCGGGGATCGACGGCGGCGCGGACGCCGGCGCGCCCGGCTACGACGCGGGGAGCGGCCCGCGCGTGCCCGAGTCGGAGGCCGCCGCCGGGCGCGAGGCGTGCCGGTTCACGCGCGGCGCGATGCCGTGGGAGACGGTCGGCGAGGAGTTCCCGATCGGGCCCGACATCCCGCTCCGCCACCTGATCGTGGTGATGCAGGAGAACCGGAGCTTCGACCACTACTTCGGCGCGATGCCGGGGGTCGAGGGCATCCCCGCCGACGCGAGCAACCCCGACGCGAACGGCGACCCCGTCACTCCGTTCCACACCGACGCCTACTGCATCCGCGACGTCGCGCACAGCTGGTCCGCGACGCACGCCCAGTACAACGGCGGGGCGATGGACGGCTTCGTCACCACCAACGGCCGCAACGGCGCGCGCGCGCTCGGCTACCTCGACGGCTCGGACCTGCCCTTCTACTGGGACCTCGCCCAGACGTTCGCGATGAGCGATCACCACCACTGCTCGGTCCTCGGGCCGACGTGGGTCAACCGCATGTACCTCGCGAGCGGCACGTCCTTCGGGCTCACGAGCAACGAGGCCGTGCCTACCGACCGCGTGCCCAGCGAGGGCGACCACGCGATCTGGGAGCAGCTCGACCACGCGGGGGTGAGCTGGGCGATGTACGCCGAGCAGGTCCAGTGGACCGTCGCGGGCTACCCGCACAGTATCTTGCGGGGATCGACCCGCCGGCACCTCAAGCCGATGGTCGACTTCTTCACCGCGCTCGACTCGGGCTCCCTCGAGGAGGTCGTGTTCCTCGACCCGCTGTGGGCCGGCACGATCCCGAACGAGGTCGACGGGACCGACGAGCACCCGCCGGCCAACCCGCAGCTCGGCCAGGCGTGGGTCTCCGAGATCGTGAACCGCGTGATGCGGAGCCCCGCGTGGGCCGAGACCGCGATCGTGTTCACCTACGACGAGCACGGCGGCTTCTACGACCACGTCGCGCCGCCCGAGGCGTGCCCGCCCGGCGACTACCCGTCGGGCCAGCCCGACGGCGAGTTCGACCGCCTCGGGATCCGCGTGCCGCTCATCGTGGTGAGCCCCTACTCCCGCCCCGGGTACGTGAGCGACCGCGTGACCGACCTGTCGAGCGTCCTGCGGCTGATCCAGGTGCGGCACCTCCTGCCCGCGCTCACCGGCCGCGACGCCAACGCGTGGCCGATGCTCGACATGTTCGACTTCGACGCGCCCGCCCTCCTGACGCCGCCGACCCTCGCCGACGCGTCCGTCGACGCGACCCGGCTCGAGGCCTGCCACACGCAGTTCGGCGAGTGAGCGCGGCGTCCTGAGCCGGGCCCCGAGCGATTCTCGATCTTTTCTTCATCATCGGCGGGGCCCGCGCGGACCCACGCCCCGATGACTCGACACGTCACCCGGGCCCTCGCCTCCACCGCGCTGCCGGCGGGTCTCGCAGCGAGCCTCGCCGCGACCCTGCTCGCCGGCTGCATGGGCGAGGTCGTCGAGCCGCTGCGCCCCGGCGGCGGCGCCTCCACCCGGCCGCTCCCGGCGGCGTCGCTCGACGAGGCCGACCTGTTCGGCGCCTCGAGCGTCCGCCAGCTCACCCGCGTCGAGCTCCGCGACGCGGTCCTCGACCTCTACGGGGTCGACGCGACCGCGTCGATCCAGGAGCTGCTGCCGCCCGACGTCCACGACGAGGAGGCGACGGGCAACCCGTTCGACAACGACTACCGGCTCCAGAGCTCGAGCCCGACCCTCGTCAGCGGCCTCGAGCTGCTCGCCGACCGGATCGCCGAGCGGGTCCTCGCCGACGACGCCACCCGGGCGTCGGCCCTGCCCTGCACGCCCAGCGGCCCCGCAGACGCGACGTGCCTGCGCGCGATGATCCAGCACCTCGGCCCGCGCGCGGTGCGCCGGCCCCTCGAGGCGGCGGAGGTCGACGAGATGGTCGACGCGCTGATCCCGCACGCCGAGGAGGCGGGCGACTTCCTCGTGGCCGCCCACCTCGTGATCGAGGTCCTCGTCCAGCACCCCGAGTTCCTGTTCCGCGTCGAGCTGGGCGCGCCGACCGACGACGACCCGGACCTCTACCGGCTGGGCCCGCACGAGATCGCCTCACGGCTCGCGTTCCTGATGTGGGGGAGCCTCCCCGACCAGGCGCTGATCGACGCGGCGTCGGCCGGCGAGCTCGACACCTCCGCCGGCGTGCAGCGCCACGCGCTCCGGCTCCTCGCGGACCCGCGCGCAGAGCGGCAGATCCGCTCGTTCCACGCGCAGTGGCTCGGCTACGACGAGGAGGCCGCGCCCGGCTCGCTCCAGGCCGACATGCGGGCGGAGGCGGACGCGCTGGTGAGCCGCGTGACCCTCGAGGACGCGGAGCGTTGGTCGGAGCTGCTGACCGCGGAGGAGACCTACGTGACCCCGCGCCTCGCCGAGCACTACGGCATGCCGGCGATCGCCGCGGCGGCCTGGGTTCCGTCGGGCGCGGAGCGCGGCGGCGGCCTCCTGGCGCAGGCCGCCTACCTCGCCGTGGACGCGACGTCGGTGGACGGCGACACGAGCCCGACCTTCCGGGGGCGCAACGTGTTTCGCCGGCTGCTGTGCGGCGCGCTGCCGCCGCCGCCGCCCGGCCTCAACGTCGACGCGGGCGCCGGCAACCCCGGCGACTGCAAGCGGGTCCGCTACTCGATGGTCGACGAGCCGAGCTGCGCGGGCTGCCACCGCCTGATGGACCCGATCGGCTTCGGGCTCGAGGCCTTCGACGCGGAGGGGCGTTTCCGCGAGGTCGAGACCGCGGCGCCGAGCTGCGCGGTCGACGCGCGGGGCGAGCTGCCGGGCGGACCGAGCTTCAACGGGCCCCGCGAGCTGGGCGAGATCATCGCGTCGTCCGGCGACTTCGAGGCTTGCGCGGTCGAGCAGTTCTTCCGCTTCGCCGCCGGCCGCGCCACCGGCCCCGCCGACGCCCCCGCGCTCGAGGCCCTCGAGCGCAGCCTCGCCGAGGAGGGCGACTTCGTCGGCCTGGTCCTCGCTTACGTCGGGAGCGAGGCCTTCATGCACCGCGTGGTGGACCCGGACCTTTGAGGCTCCCGTCGTGACCCTGATGAAGCCCCAGAGCCAGCCCAGGAGCGAGCAATGACCAAGAAGAAGCACCTCTCCCGGCGGACCCTGCTGCGCGGCGCGGCGGGCGGGCTCGGCGCGGCGATCGCGCTGCCCCTGCTCGACGCGATGACCCCGAGCCGCGCCAAGGGCCAGGCCGTCCGGCGGTTCCTCACGTCCTTCGGCGGCATCGCCCAGGCCCACCGGCAGTACGAGCCGCCGACCGCGATCGGCCCGCTCGGCACGCTGCCGCTCCCGTACGGCGCGCTTCAGGACGTGGCCGCCGACGTCGCGCTCGTCTCGGGCCTGAGCATCCCCACCGCCAACGCGGACGCGGACGTCGGCCCGGGCGGTCGATACAACAAGAACCACATCAAGCAGATGAGCCCGATGTTCTCGGGCGTGCGGAGCCTCAACGCAGACCACAGCGTCTATCGAGGCCGCACCGCCGACCAGATCGCGGCCGACGCGATCGGTGGCGGCGCGCTCTTCCCGCGCGGCTACCACTTCCTCGTGCAGCCGGACGGCTACCAGTACGGCGCGGGCGGCCGCAACTGCCTCTCCGCGAACGCGCCCGGCTTCGGCATCCCCGGGAGCACCTCGCTCTCGACCATGTTCAACGACCTGTTCGGGGTCAGCGCGCCGACCGGCGGCGGCACGCCGACGACGCCCCCACCGGCGAGCGGACCGAGCCCCGACCTGCGCCGCCGCGCGAGCGTGCTCGACCTCGTCCGGGGCAGCACGGAGCGCCTCGCGGGCCGCCTCGGCGCGGCCGACCGCCGTCGCATCGATCAGCACCTGACGCACATCCGCGAGGTGGAGCTGCGGATCGACGAGCTGATCCGCCGCGCGTCCATGGCGCCCTCGCCCACGCCGTCCCCCGGGACGACCCCGGCCGCGACCTGCAGCAGCCCTCCGACCGGCTCGACCCCGGGGACCTCGACCTTCACCTCGCCGAGCGGCCAGCTCGTCGGCTGGTCCTACGAGACCGAGCGCGCGGACATCCTCGCGGAGCTCGCCGCGCTCGCCTTCGCGTGCGATCTCACGCGGACGGCGACCTGGCAAATCTCCTGGGAGCAGTGCGGGATCAGCTCGCGCCACGTGAACGGGAGCGACGAGTCGTTCCACCAGATCGGCCACCAGGGCACGCTCGATCAGAAGGTCGCGCTCGTGGAGTGGCACGTGGCGCAGTTCGCCAAGCTCGTGCGCGCCCTGCGCGCGCAGCCGGAGGGCGGCGGCACCGTGCTCGACAACACGTTCTGCGCGCTCTTCTTCGGCGAGTCGCCCTCGTCGCACGCGAGCCGCGACATGACCGCGGTCGTCGCGGGCTGCGGCGACGTGCTGCGGATGGGCGAGCATGTCCGCGACCAGGACGCTCACCCCGCCCAGCTCCTCATCGCGGGGATGCAGGCGGCGGGGGTGAGCACCAACACCCTCGGTGAGGTCTCGGGCGCGCTCGGCGCGATCCAGCGCTGAGCGCGCGGCGCTTCGGCCAGCGCCGGGCGCCCCGGCGCATGGGATTTCCGGCATGATCGTGGGGTGAGCCGCAGCGCGCTCTGGGTGCTCGGGCTGCTCGTCATGGGGCAGGCGGCACCGGTGCGCGCGCAGGTCTGGGTGGTCGCGGGCTCCGACGGCGACGCGGACGTCGCGGCCTACCTCGTCCGGGCCTTCGCGGGAGCCGCGCCGCGCCCGGACCTTCGCGAGGTGCCGGTGGGGGAGCTGCGCGGGCGCGCGCCGGAGGGCTCGATCCTCCGGGTCGACGTCGACGCGGGCCGGCTCACCGCGATCCGCGCCGGGACCGCCGAGGCGCTCGAGCGAGGCTTCGACGGTCGGATCGCGCGCGACAGCCGCTTCGCGATCGCGGTGGCCGCCTCGGAGCTCCTCGCGCTGCCGCTCGCCCCGCGCGCGGGCCTCTCCGAGCCGGAGGCCCTAGCGCCCGCCGCGCCGACCGAGCCGCCGGGCACCGCGGCCCCGCCTCCCGATGGCGCGGCCGCGGAGGACGGCCCCGCGGACGCGCGCGCGGCGCCCGCGGACGGCGCCGACCCGACGCCCGAGGCCGCGCGCGGTGTTCGGTCGGACGCGCCGCCCAGCGGCGTCCGGTTCCGCGCCGCCGCCCACTACCTCGCGACGCTGACCGGGCCGCCGCTCACCGACCTGCATCGGCCGGCGCTCGAGCTCGGCGCGGTCATCGGCGG
>JAUHXR010000266.1 GCA_030426845.1 Polyangia bacterium
GCAGGTCCCCGAGCTGGCCGAGCGCGCCGATGTAGGCGTCGAGCCCGGAGCAGCCCTCGTCCGCGCAGCCGGTGGCCTTGAGGTAGCTCTCGACGAGCGCGCGGCCGCGCGGCCGGCTCAGCGCGATGCCGTTCGCGAGCAGGTCGAGGTGCTCGCGCGCGTCCATGAAGCGCAGCAGCGGGTAGAGCTGGCCGTCGCGGCGGTAGGCGTAGGTCAGGGTGTGGCAGTTCGGGTGCGCGCACGGCAGGGGCATGAAGTCGCGCTCGAGGAAGAGCCCCTCGGTCTGCTCCTCGATCGCCCGCACGACGTCGGGGAAGGTGATGCGCCGCTCGAGGTCCTCCGGCTCCACGTTGCGCCCGGAGTAGGTCGCCGGCTGGAACGACACCCCCGTGATCCAGGGCCGCTCGGCGGCGAAGCGGACGAGCCCGCCGATCGCGTGGTCGTTCACCCCGGGCTGGAGCGTGCTGACGAGGGTCGTGCGCACGCCGCGCTCGCCGAGCCGCTCGAGCGAGCGCCGCTTCACCTTGGTGAGCGCCGCGCCCCGGAGCACCTCGGACGCCTCGTCGTCGAACGCGTCGAGCTGGAAGTAGACCTCGATGCGCGTGCGGTGCTCGGCGAGCAGGTCGAGGAGCGCGTCGTCCTTGGCGAGCGTGACGCCATTGGTGTTGACCATCACGACGTCGATCGGCGCGGCGACCGCGTAGCGGAGGATGCGCTCGAACTCGGGGTGGATCGTCGGCTCGCCGCCCGAGAGCTGGATGACCTCGGCGCGGCCCTCCACTTGGACGAGGCGATCGATCGCGCGGAGGATCTTCTCCACGGGCTCGTGCTCGCCGCCTGGCCCGCTCGACGCGTAGCACATGGGGCAGCTCAGGTTGCAGCTCGAGGTCAGCTCGACGAGCCCGATGCAGCTGTGCTGCTCGTGGTCCTCGCAGAGGCCGCAGTCGTGCGGGCAGCCCTCGCGCGGCGCGCCGGTGCCGAACACCTCGGGGATCTTGCCGGGCACCGAGAACTGGAGCTGGTCGTAGGCGCGGACGTCGCTGCAGACGAAGTCCATCCGCTCGCCGTGCTCGGGGCAGCGCTTGAGGAAGTACACCCTTCCTTCGCGCTCGACGATCTTGGCCGGGACGACCGCGAGGCACGTCGGGCAGAGGCTCCGCGTGAGGCCGAGGAAGGTGTGTTCGCGAAGCGGCAGGCTCAATGGAAACCCCCTGCGCCGAGCATCGCGAGGCAGATGAGGAAGAAGATCACCACCGCGGCGACGAGCAGCAGCCCGAAGCCGGCGAGGACCACGAAGGCGATCGTGACGCCGAGCGCGATGTCCTCCGCCAGGGTGCGCTTGGCCGGCGGGCCCGCGGGGGCGACCGTGCCCGGCCCGACGGTCGGCGCCGCCGGCTCCGAAGACGACTTGCGGGTCTGCAGCCAGGCGGTGCGCGCGAGCGCGGCGAAGCCGAGGAGCACGATCACCGCGTAGGGCACGAGCAGGCCCGGCCACTCGCGGAACAGCTCGATCGCGACGAGCAGCGTGACGAAGCCGATCCCGCTCAGCAGCCCGAGCCAGCCGAGCGCCTTGAGGGTGTCGCCGGAGTCGGTGACCTGCTTGGGCACCCGGGCGACGGGGCCGGCGCTCGCGAGCGAGCCGCCGCACACCCAGCAGCGCTCGCTCGTCGCGGCGTTGCCGCTGCCGCAGGTGGGGCACGCCTTGACGCCGCTCACGCGTCGCCTCCGCGTGCGAGGGCGGCGTAGGCGCGGGCCGCGCGGCGGACGCTGCCGACGATCTGCCAGACGACCACGCCCGACAGGACGAGCGCGGCGACGGTGGTGACGGCCCAGTGGGGTGGCACCTCGAGGGCCGGCCGCAGGTAACGCGCCTGGGCGAGGAGCGCGACGTAGCCGAGCACCGCGCCGCCGGTCGCGAAGAGCACGAGCCGCTGGCTCAGCCGCGTGCCCGCGAGCGCGATGAGGAGGAAATAGATGAGGAGCACCGGGCTCCGCGGCCCGTCCGCGAGGGTGAGGACGCTCGTGAGCAGGAACAGGTCCGCGCCGGTGCTGAGGTACTTGAGGATCGGCGGGAAGATGCGGTTGCGGGTGGCGAGCAGGACCATCGCCGCGACCATGATCCAGGCGACCGTGAGCGCGGTCGCCATCGCGTGGAAGTCGCTGTCGACGCCCTCCACCGCGGGCATCTGGATCGGCCCGAGCGACAGGCCGCGATAGTTCACCACCTCGATCGCATAGAAGACCACGATCCCGAGCACGCGCAGGGCGTTGGCCCGCGATTCACCGGCGAGCGAGCCGAGCCGCTCGGTGACGTGCCATGCGGACGGAGCGGAGGCGGACACGGCCGCAGCATCGCCCACGCGGCCCGGGAGGGCAACGGAGGCGCGAGGCCACGAGCCCGAGGCGAGGTCAGCCCTCCGGCGCAGGCTCGCTCGACGGCTGGGGCGGCGGCCAGGACGGACGCGCCGGCTCGTCGCGCAGCCGCCCGGGCGCGCCGCCGTTGCGCTCGCTCCCCCAGCACGCGACCGCGCCGCCCTCGCGCCGCGCGCAGGCGAAGTCTCCGCCCACCGCCAGCTCGACCGCGTCGTCGACCCCGGGGACCGCGGTCACCTCGTCGAACCCGGCGTCGCTCGCGCGGCCGCGCTGACCGAAGCGGGGATCGCCCCAGCAGAGGACCGCGCCGCCGCGCGCGCGGGCGCAGACCGTGTCCGCCCCGTCCGCCGCGCCGGCCCGGAGCTCCTCGATCTCGCTCAGCCGAGGGGGCGTCCGGTGCGCGCTCGAGGGCCGCACCGCGTGGCAGCGCACCTCGCCGCCGCCGGTCAGCGCGCAGATCGCGAGGCCCGGGTCGGGCTCGGGTCGCTCGAACCAGCCGGTGACCGCGCGGGCGTCGGGGGACTCCACCACGAGCTCCGGGCCCGGTCGGGGCTCGGTGCCCACGCGGGAGACCGTGCGGCAGATCGCGCGCCCGCCCTCGATCCGGCACGGAGGCCGCGGCTCGTCGCCGACCAGGTCGAGGCAGTCGCGCTGGCGGCCCTGGACCACGCAGACGTGATCCTCGCTCGCCTCGAGCCGCGCGTCGGCCGCGACCGCCTCGCGCACCACCGTCGGCGGCTCCACCCCGCGCGGGCTGTGGCCCCAGCACCAGAGGCGATCGGCGCCGTCGATCGCGCACGCGCGATGGCGCGCCGCGGCGAGGCTGCGGGCGCCCTCGACGCCGTCGATCGGGCTCGGCGGGTGCCACCCGGAGCCGACCCCGAGCTGGCCGTACCCATCGCTCCCGCGGCAGACGATCGCGCCGCCCTCGAGCGCGCAGCGGTGCTCCGCGCCCACGTCCCCGAGCTCGATCGGCGCGCCCACCTGCAGGCTCGCCGTCCGCGCGTCGGGCCCGGCGTCGCGCCCGGGCGCCTGCCAGCAGGCCGAGCGCCCGTCGTCGTCGAGGCGCGCGCAGCCGCCGCGGCCCCCGAGGGTGATTCCCCGCGCCGGTCCGGGCAGCCCCAGACCCTCGAGGCCCCCCGCGCCGAGGCAGCGGACCTCCCCCGCCGCGGTCCGCGCGCAGGTCTCGCGCGCGCCGCAGGCGATCTCGACCGCGTCCTCCAGCCCGGTCCAGCGCGGCTCCCCGATCGAGGCCATGCCTCCGTGCGCGATCTGGCCGAGCTCGTTGTCGCCCCAGCAGGCGACGCGGCCGTCGCTCGCGCGCGCGCAGCTGTGGGCGCGGCCGACGCACACCTCGGCGACGGTCGGCGCCGTCTCCGGGGCGGCGGGCGGCGGGGCGGTGGCCGCCGGGGTCGTGCTCGGAGGAGCCGGCGCGCGGTCGCCGCCGGTCCCGCAGGCCGCGACCCCCAGGATGAGGACCGGCAGCGCGACGACTCGCAGCGCGACGACCCGCCGAGCGCCGTGGAGCATGGCCGGAGGATGGCGCCGAACGAGGCGCCCCCGCAAATCGCTGTGCCGACCCACCGTCGCGCTCGGGGTCCGCGTCACGGGGGCGGGGGGAGCCGCGAGACGACGCGCCCGTCGGCGTCGATCTCGCCCGGCAGATCGAGGCCTACGCCGAGCGACACGAGCGCGTCGTGGATCTCGCTCCGGTCCACGCGCAGCCGCGCGATGGTGAGCCGACGACGCTCGCGGGTGAGCCGCACCCGGACCGCGCGGGCGGTCTCTCGCGCGAGGCGCAGGTAGCGCAGCGCGACCGCGCCCCCGGCGAAGGCGAGCAGGCTCACCATCACGCCCGCGAGGATGAAGGTGTCGGGGATCGCCGGGTACATCGCGTGCAAGTTGGTGTGCGCCCATCCCGCGAGGACGCCCGCGCCGATCCACGTCAGCGGCAGCACCACGACGCCGGTGAACACCTGGATCGAGGCCTCGTCCTTCTGGGTCTTGGCGGCCCACCGGTTGACCAGCCAGAGCAGGAGCCCGGCCGGCGCGTTGACGATCACCCCGACGAGCAGGATCGGCGGAAGGAACAGGTAGACGAAGATCGCCTGGAGCACGAGCAGGGTCGCGAGGCCGAAGCGGAGCAGCGCGGGCGGCCGGTCGATCTCGTGGTCTTCGAGCTCGAGCGCGCGAAGATCGGCGTCGTACTCGGTCACCCGCGCCTTCAGCGCCTCGACCTCCTCGGGGTGCGTCTCGAGGCGCGCGTAGTAGCCCCTCCAGATCCGCGAGAAGGCGCGCGTCCGCTCCTCCATGCTCGGCGCCTCGAGGGTGACCTGGGCGCGGCTCGCGCGCTCGGCCCGCACCAGCTTGCGCGCCCGGTGCATGAGGTAGTGGGCGTCCCAGCTCTCCGTCGCGTGCACCACCTCGCGCAGGACCCGCTCGACCTCGGCGGTGAGCTGGCGGTAGCGCTCGCGCCGGGCCTCGTCGGGCTCGTCCTCCGGCGGCGTCACGTCGAGCTCGGGCGGGAGCGCGAGCGGCGGGTGGTACGCGACGAGGACGTTGCTGCGGAAGAGGTCCTTCTGGTCGTAGTGCAGCCCGACCGGGACGATCACCGGCAGCGGGTCCCCCTCGCGCAGCCGCTGGCGCGCGCGGTAGTAGAAGCGCGCGACCCCCGTCTTGAGCTCCTGCAGGTGCGGCGCGTCGTGGCTGACGCCCTCGGGGAAGAGCGCGCTGAAGCTCCCCTCGACGATCCGGTCGCTCAGCGCGTCGAGGCTCCGCTGGTTCGCGTCGCGCCGCGCGTCCGGGTCCATCTTCGCGGTGTCCTGCCGCCGGTAGATTGGCTGCGTCCCGACCGCGCGCATGAGGTGCCCGAGGACCGGCCACTTGAACAGCCCGTGCCGCGCCCCGAACACCACGTGGCGCGGGAACGTCTCGAAGATCAGCGCCGGGTCGATCATCCCGTTCGGGTGCCAGCTCACCACGATCCCCCCGCCCTCGGCCGGGATGTGCTCGAGCCCCGTCACCTCCACGCGGCGGAAGAACAGCCGCAGCAGCAGGCGGGCGAGCCGCGAGATCCACTCGTAGGCGGGAGTGCGCACGACGCGGCGAGTATCGCAGGCCCCGCGTCGGCGCGCGACGGCGCGGCGCGCGTGGTAGACCTCGCCGGTGAGCTACGCCCACGCGCTGCTCTTGAGCCGGGCGGCGCTGAGCAAGGGCGCCGTCACCGAGCAGAGCATCGCCGACGCCATCGCGCGCGTCCCGCCGACCCCCGGCCGGTGGGCGAAGCCGCCGCGGCGGTACGCGCCTCCCGAGCTCGTCCGCTGTGCGCCGTCGGCGTGCACCGTCGAGGCGCGCCTCCCGGACGGCCACGAGCGCTTCGTCGCCTTCGACGCCGGCGTCTCGGCCTTCGGGGAGCACGTCGTGCGCGTGGCGGCCGAGCACGTCGCGCGCGCCTATCCCCACGCGCCGGCCGGCGTCTGGCGTTACTGGATCGGCTCGGGTCAGAGCGCCCTGCGCGAGGTGACCGATCCCGGAGCGGACGACGGCCGAGGCGATCTCGTCCCGTGGATCCAGGCCGGCCCGGGCCGTCGCTGAGCCGCCGCGCCGCCCGCCCCGGCGAGGGTGGACGCGGCCCGGTTTGCGGGCCCGGGGCTGGCCGTGAGACTGTGAGGCGGCGTCGATGACCGTGCGCAAGAGCGACACCTACCTGCTCGATCGCGGGGGCGCGATCCTGGCGGGGCGCTACCGCGTGACCGATCTGCTCGCGGTCGGCGGCATGGGGAGCGTCTGGATCGCCGAGCACATCGCGCTGCGGCGCCAGGTGGTGGTGAAGTTCCACGAGGAGTGGTCGGCGGGGAGCGATCACGCCGAGGCGGTCGCGCGCTTCATGCTCGAGGCGCGCGCGCTCGCGCGGATCCGGCACCGGCACGTGACCGAGCTCCACGAGGTCGGGAGCACCGACGACGGCGAGCCCTACCTGATCATGGAGCGGCTGCGGGGGCGGTCGCTCGCGGCGCGGATGCGGACCGAGCGGCGGTTACCGCTCGAGGAGGCGGTGGCGATCACGATCGCGATCCTGCGCGGCCTCGAGGCGGTCCACGCCGCGGGGATCCTCCACCGAGACGTGAAGCCCGAGAACATCTTCCTGCACGAGACCGACGACGAGGGCCGCGAGGGGATCGTCGTCCCCAAGCTCCTCGACTTCGGCCTCGCGCGGCGGAGCGAGGGGAGCATCCGCGTCACCGACGGCAAGAAGGCGATCGGCACGCCCGGCTACATGGCGCCCGAGCAGGCGCGGGGCCGCGCGGACCTCGACCACCGCGTCGACCTCTACGCGACCGCGGTCACGCTCTACGAGATGCTCACCGGCGACCTGCCGTCACGCGGGGCGACCGCGATGGAGCGGATGATCTGGACGGTCCAGCAGGAGCCGATCCCGCTGACCGACCACCGCCCCGACCTCGCCGGGCCCATCGCCGCGGTGGTCATGCGCGCGCTCTCACGCGAGCGGGGCGATCGCTACCCGTCGGCCCGCGCGGTCCGGCTCGCCCTCGCCGCGGCTCACGCCGAGGTCGAGGACAGCTGAGCCGCAGAGCACGGCCGAGCTGCCGCAGCGGGCGAGCGCCTCAGGCCATCAGCTCGTCGAGCGGGCCCACGTTGAACGGGCGGCCGCGGTCGTCGCCGCGGTTCCAGCCGAACTCCGTCGCGGGCACGCCCATGAGGTTCAGGCACGTGGTCCACATGTCGGCGTGCGGCCGGCGCGTGGAGTCGCGGTAGTCGATCGTCTGCCCGGTGCGCAGGCCGCTGTTCGAGCCGCCGAAGAGGAGGAAGGGGAGGTTGTGCGTCGAGTGGGCGGAGTTGCCGAGGCTCGACGTCACCAGGACGATCGTGTTGTCGAGGAGGTTGCCGTCGCCCTCCGGGATCGCCTCGAGCTTGCGCAGCAGGTCCGCGACCATGTCGAAGTACCAGCCCATCGCCGTGTAGCGCTCCTCGTCGGTTCCCGCGTCGTGGTGCACCACCGCGTGCCAGCCGTCGGCGGGGAACATGTCGGCGCCGCCGTTGAGGAACGGGAACTGGTTGCGCTGCATCGCGCTGTAGTGGAGCGAGACGACGCGGGCCGCGTTGCAGCTCAGCGCGGCCGCGATGAGGCTGTTGTGGGTCGGCACGAGCAGGTCGTCGGCGCGCGCGTCGTTGTCCTCGACCTCGCTCGGGAAGCCGGAGGGCACGTTGAGGCTCGGCGAGTCGCAGGTGATCGTGACGACCCGGTCGAGCTCGTCGACGAGGTCACGGACGAGGTTCGCGTGCGACTCGAGCCGCACCCGGTCCTCGGCGCCCACGCGGCCGGACATCGCGCGGTGGTTCTGCTCGACGGTGCGGAGCACGTCGGCCCGACGCGCGGCCAGGCGCTCGGCGTCGGTCCGCATCGCGGGCTCCATGGTGCTCGCGAAGAGGCGGTCGAACGCGACCCGCGGATCGGGCTCGCCGCGGTCCGCCGTGCCGTCGAGCCGGAAGTTGCGGAAGTGCTCGCCGTTGCGCGGCCCGGCCCGCAGCCCGAAGGGCACGGTGCCGAGCGCGTCGGCCATCACGTAGTCGATCGACGGCCCGCCGCCCTGGGACGTGTGGTCGAGCTCGATCCCCGGCGCGATCAGCGTGCCGTCGGGGTTGAGCGCCTCCGCGTGGGGCAGGCAGTTGAGCAGCGTGCGCGAGGACGCGTTGTGGCCGTTGCTGCTCACGAGCGAGGGCACGAGGTTGTCGAGCCCGCCCACGATCGCCATGCGGTCGGCGAACCCGCTCAGCGGCTGGAGCAGCCGGGGCAGGGTGCCGAACGGGCCCGCGGGCGGCAGCCACGCGTACATGCCCGCCTCCGGCATGATGCTGTGCCCGAGCGTCAGCATCACGAAGCGGCGGGCGGAGAGGTCGGGCCCGGCCGAGGCGGTGGACGCGAGCCAGGGCAGGCCGAGGGTCGCGGTGGCGGCGCCCGCGGCGCCAGCGCCGAGAGCCGAGCGGAGGAGACTTCGTCGAGACAGCTTCATCGGTCAGCCCTCCCGCGGGTCGGCGCGGAGCACGAAAGAGTCGGATTCCACCAGGCGAAGGAGCAGCTCGCGGAGATCGCCGCCCGAGGCCTCGACCGCCTCCGTGGCCCAGCCGCCGTGGCACGCCGAGCCGACCTCGCGGCCCATCGCGAAGCGGAACCACTGCGCGGAGCCGCACTGGGTGAGCGCCTGGTCGCGGCTGAGGAGCTGGCCGAGCTCCTCGACGCCCGTGAACTGGCCGTCGGTCACGCCCATCACCTCGCCCGTCGCGTCGATCGGCCGGCCGGACGCGTAGGTGTCCCGGAGCCGACCGAGCGGGTCGAGGTCCTCCATGCCGAGGCCGATCGGGTCCATCTGGGTGTGGCAGTGCGCGCAGCCCGACACCTCGCCGCGCAGCTCGCTCCGCTCGCGGGGCGTCGCGTCGGGGGCGCTCGCGGGCTGGCGATCGGTCGCGCCCGGCGGCGGCGTCCCGAGCTCGTCGCAGAGCAGCGCCTCGCGCACCCAGTGGCCGCGCCGGATGATCGCCGTCTCGCTGATGTTCGAGTGCGCGCTCGACACGATCGCCGAGCCGAGCAGCCCCGCGCGGCGGCCGTCCTCGAGCGTGACCTCGACCCAGGTCTCGTCGTCGGCCGGAACCTCCGCGAGCCCGTAGTGCATCGCGAGGCTGCGGTTGACGAAGGTGGTCGTGCCGCCGAGGAGCGAGGGCAGGCCGCCCGCGCCGGCGTCGAACACGCGGTGCTCCACCGTGCGCGTGAACTCCTCGAGCATCGCCTGGGCGAGCGCGGGGTCCACCTGGTCGCCGGGGTCCGCGCGGTGCACGCCGAACCACTCGCGGAAGAAGCGAGTCACCGGCACGCGGGCGTTGGGCGAGCCGAGGAGCCGCTCCGCCTGGGCGCGGCGGCCCTCGGGGGTGTCGAGCTCGCCCGAGGCGGCGGCCGCGAGGAGGGCCTCGTCCGGCGGCGCGTCCCAGAGCACGAACGCGAGGCGGTTGGCGACCTCGCGGCCGGTCAGGCGGCGCACGCCGTCGCCGTCCGGCTGGCCGATCTCGAGGAGGTAGAGGAAGCCGGGCGACTGAAGCGCGGCCGAGAGCACGCCCGCGAGCGCGAGGCCCGGCTCGAGGGGGTCGTCGCCGCCACGCAGCGTGTCGTAGAGCGCGAGCAGGCGGGCCTCGTCGTCGGGGCCCTGCGCGCCGCGGTAGAGGCGCGGAACGAACGTAGACAGGAAGGTCTGGACGCAGGCGCGGTCGATGTTCGCCGCCGCGCACGGCAAGAACGCGTCGTAGCGGCCGCGCGCGTCGAGCGCGATGCGGTCGGCGACTTCGGCGATCGCGCGGGTGTCGTCGAAGCTGATCACGTTGGCCGACGGCGCGGTGCTGAAGCCGTGCGAGGCGAGCGGCGCGGGCATGCCGTCGACGTCGGGTCGGTAGCCGAGCGCGTCCTCGAGCGCGTGGGCGAGCTCGTCCGGGTCGAGCCGCTGGGACTCCCCCGTGAGCGCGGGGGGCGCGTCGCAGTTCGCGCCGCTCGGCCCGTCGGGATCGGTGCCCGGGTCGGTGACGACCCCGATGCAGCCGGTGAGTAACAACGCCAGACCGAGATGCCTCATCAGGGTTCCCATCATGCCATCACCCCATCCCCCTGCGGACCCCTGGTGTGCAAAGAACGTCCAAGATAATCCCGATACATCGGGCCGATTCCACATGATCGCTGCACAGCTACGGCGAGAGCGGACAAGCGCTCGAAGGCGCGCCGTGGCCGAACACCATGTGCCGCACGTCGGGCACCGTGTCCGCGTTGTCGCCGGGCAGCGGCGTCCACGCCCGTCCGTCGTCGCTGACGAACAGCTCGGGGCTGAAGTGGCTCGCGAGCCAGTAGTAGCCGTGCGGCGAGTAGCCGCCGGCCGAGTGCCGGTACGAGGACGCGACCGCCTCCTCGGTCCAGGTCTCGCCGTCGGCGCTGCGGTAGATGCCCTGGCGCCAGCTGGCCAGCCCGAGGAAGCCGTCGTCAGTCGGCAGGAACCCGCCGAAGCTCTGCGGGGAGCTCCCCGTCGACCAGGTGTCGCCGCCGTCGAGAGACAGGCAATAGACGTTGTCTCCTCCCGGCGCGAGGAGGGCGCCGTGGGCGAAGAGCATCCGCGCGGTGCAGGAGAAGCTGAAGCCTTCGGCCGCGGTCACGCTCGTGAGCGTCACCGCCGAGTCGTCGCTGCGGTAGAGCCACTGCACGTCCTTGGCCGCGTTCTCGCCGCGCGTGAAGTAGCGGCCGAGCGCGGGCTGGAAGCGCGACGAGCGCCAGTGGAACAGCTCGTAGTCGTACTGCACGCCCTGGTCGGCCCAGGCGCGTCCGTCCGGTGAGGTGAGGAGGCGGCGCCCGGTCACGATCCCGAACTGGGTGCCGTCGTAGAACACGGAGACCACCGCCCCCGTCGGCATGCCGTTCGAGCCGTCCTCCCAGGTGAACGCCTCGGCGCCGAGGTCCTCCCAGGTGATCCCGTCCTCGGAGCGCAGCACGTGGCCGGGGTAGCCCCAGCCGGTCGCGATCACGAACACGCCGTCGCCGAACGCGCCGCCGGCCGCGGCCGCGTACTCGTGGTGGTCGCTCGCGTCTGCGGCGAGCACGAGGTCTTGCGCCACGCTTCGCCCGCGATCGCAGGTCGTGACGATGCGCCCGTTGCCGATGGCGAGCCCGATCGGCACGCGCCCCTCGGGGACGGCCTCGGGCACGAGCGGCCGCACGGTGACCGCGCCGGGCAGCACTGGCGGCCCCGCGTCGTCGCCGGGGCCGGCGTCGCCCGCGCCAGGGCCCGCGTCGCGATCGACGACCGGCCCGGCGTCGGGTCCAGCGTCCGAGCGCTCCCCGGCGTCGCTCCCGCCGGGGCCCGCGTCGTCGCCGACGCCGTCGTCGCAGGCGGCGAGGGCGCTCGCGGCGAGCAGGCCGAGGAGGAACGCGCGGAGCGGGAGGAGGAGCATGGACCGCATTGCCCCGTCGGTACCCTCGGGGCGCAGGATCGGCTCAACCGCCTCCGCCCGGGTGCTCGGGCTGTACGACCTCCCGCCGACCGGGGCCTCGGAGGGTGCGCGCCAGGAATGGGCCCCGGCTGCGGGGGTTCAACCAGGGTGCACCTCGTCAATGCGCGCTTCGAGCTCTTCGCGCTCATCCTCTGCGCGGCCCTCGCGGTCGCGGCCAGCGGCTTGGGGGCCTGGCGGGCCGCGACCACCGATCGGCTGCGGGCCGACGGACCGACCGGCCGGTGGCGAAGTGACCTCGCGCTGGCGCTCGGCGGCCTGGTCCTCGCGTGCCTCGCGATGGCCGCCGTGTCTGCGGCCCTGGCCCCGGCGGTGGGCCCGGGCGCGGTCCCGCTGGCCGTCCTCGCCGCCGGCTGGCCGATGGCGTCGCTCGCCGCGCGCGGCGGGGCGTGGAAGCTCGGCGTGGTGGTCGTCGAGGTCGCGGTCGCGGCCGGGCTCGCGTTCGCGTGGCCGGGCGCGCCGGTCCACGCCCTCGCCTTCGCGGCCTTCTTCCCGGTCCTCCTCGCCCTCGTCGCCCTCGTCGATCCGTCCGTCGCTGGCCGGACCCCGTTCGCGGGCGGCGGCGGCCCGCGTTAGCACTCCCCGAACCCGCGCTCCGCCGCGAGGCCGGCTTCCGGTACCTGTTCGTCTCGGCGCTGCGCGCGGGCTACACGGAGGCCGCCGCCGCCAGGCTCGGCCTCGCGCCCGAGCTCGCGCGCCGGTGGGCCTTCGCGTCGAGCCAGCTCCGCGGCTGACGGCGCCATCACGCGTCCTCCCGCGTGTCCAACGTCTACCGCGTCGGGGGGCCCGTGCGCCGGAACGTGGCGATCAGCGGCGCGCAGCGCGCGAGCAGGGCGTCCGCGTCGCGCGTGCCCTCGGCCGTGCAGTCGACGAGGAAGCCGTAGCCGTCGGCGACGAAGTGCCAGCTCACCTTGGTGTAGTCGCCGTCGGTCGTCCCGCGGAGCCGCGCGGCCACCCCGTCGATCCGCGCGGTTCGGTCGAAGAGCGTGGTGCAGCCCTCCTCGTGGATGCGGATCATGTCGGCGCTGAACGTGTCGAGGTCGCGCTGGTAGGGCGCGGGCCGCCACACGGTGACGCTGACGTGGTCGTCGCGGTCGACCGGGTAGATCGCGTCGATGACGTTCTCCATCTCCGGCGTCCCGAGCACCGCGGGGATCGTCCCCTCCGGCACGCCGATCGTGTACCAGTCACCCTGGAGCGTGCGGGCCGGCGGCCCCACCTCGCCCTCGAAGGGGACCGTCTCGCGCGGCGCCGGCGGGGGCTCCGGCGCGCCCACCGGCTCGGGCTCGGCGCCGCAGCCGCCGGAGACCAGCGCGATCAGGCCGCACGCGAGCGAGCTCCGGGTGAACCGACGCAGAGCGATCTCGATCGTCATGCGCGTCATGTCATGCGCGGGAGCCTACGTCGCCGGCCGCGCCGGCTTCCTCGCGGGGGAAGCTCGCCCCACGGGGCGGAGTAGGCTGCCCCGATGTCGAACGACGGAACGAGCCACTCGGTGAGCTTCACGCTGCGCCAAGGCGAGGTGCGCGAGACCCACGAC
>JAUHXR010000005.1 GCA_030426845.1 Polyangia bacterium
GGGAGCTCGGGGGCAACGACCTGCGCAACATCGGGGTCGTGATCGGCGCGGTGATCGGCGGCGCCGCGATCTACCTCGGGGCGGCCAAGGCGCTCGGCTCGCCCGACCTCGAGAGCCTCCTCGACGGGGTCCGCCGCCGCGTGCGGCGCTGAGGGTTCCGAGCTAACAGTGGCTCGTGGCCGCCGCTCCGCCGCCGAAGGTCCTCGACGCGACGTTCCTCGCGAGCGCGACGCGCCAGGCCGCGCTGCCGCCGCCGTCGTTCGCCGAGATCGCCTTCGCGGGCCGGTCCAACGTCGGCAAGTCGAGCCTCATCAACCGGCTCGTGAACCGGCGCAAGCTCGTGCGCACCAGCTCGACCCCCGGCTGCACGCGCGGGCTGTCGCTGTTCCGGGCGACGCTGCGCTTCGGCGAGGACGACGCGATCATGGATCTCGTCGATCTCCCCGGGTACGGCTACGCCAAGCGGAGCAAGGTCGAGCGGCGCTCGTGGGGCCCGATGATCGAGGGCTTCCTCGAGGAGCGGGTGGGCCTGCGCGCGGTCGTGCTGATCATCGACATCCGGCGCGGGCCGGAGGACGACGACGGGCAGCTCCTCGAGTTCCTCGACCACCTCGGCATCGCGTCGGTGCTCGTGGCGACCAAGCTCGACAAGCTCCCCGCCAACAAGCGCAAGCCCGCCCTCCACGCGCTGACCCCGCAGCTCGGGCGCCGCGCGATCGGGTTCTCTTCGGTCACCGGCGAGGGCGTGGCCCCGCTGTGGCGCCGGCTCGCCAAGCTCGCGCACCTGCTGCCGGATCGAGAAGCGCGCGGTCCGTCGGCCGACGCCTGACCCGCTCAGCGGTAGCGGTCGCGACCGGAGCCGTGCAGGTAGGCGCGGACGGTCTCGGGGACCCGGAGGAGCCAGTCGTGCAGCTCGCCGCGCACGAGCCCACCGAGCACGCCGCCGCCGACGTCGGCCATCACGCCGTAGCTGATGAGCGAGCGCTCGTCCTCGTCTTCGAAGGGCGTCACGTTGAGGAAGCCCCACGCCGCGCGCAGATCGTTGGGGCGCTGGCGATCGAGCCGGAACGCGATGTCGCGGCGATCGTGGTCGTAGGTCATCCGCAGGTGGTAGCTCGCGCGGACGAAGCCGACCGCGTGCCGGATGCGCACCACGCGGCTGCCCGGCGAGTGGGCGACCACGCGCGCCTCCTCGGTGGCGGGCAGCATGCGCGAGTAGCGGGCCGAGTCGGTGAGCGCGCGCCACGTGACCTCGGCCGGCTGATCGACGACCTGCCAGGCGCTGCCGCCGATCAGCTGGCGCTGGCCGCGGTGGCGAGAGACCCGGCGGGCGACGAGCTCGCCGGCCTCGAGCTGGCGGCGCTCGGCCGCGCTGAAGCCGTCGGGGCCGGTGGCGTCCTGCTGCGCGCTGACCGGGGTCAGCCACGCGCTCGTCGCGAGCAGCAGCGAGGCCGCGAGCGCGCCGAGGATGAGCCCTCGCGCCTTCGTGTCCCTCATCGCCACCCCCGCATCATGTCACCAAGACCGACGGACCGCACGGCCCGCGCATTTCAGCGGCTCACCGGGGCGGGTCGCCGGGGTACCACGGATGGAACGGCGCGCGGTCCTCGCAGCGCGGCCGCTCGTGCGGGTTGCAGTAGATCCGCACGTGAAAGTGGTTGTCGTGCGGGTGGTGCGCGGGCTGGCTCATCACGCGGGCCGCGCGGGCGAGGACCCGGCCCGGCGCGCCGCGGCGACGCCCCTCCCGGAGGAGCCGGGCCGCGATGGCGCGTGACACGAAGATGTGCTGCACGCGCGCGTCACCATCGGCGACCAGCTTGCCGACGAGCTCCCAGTTGCGGGCGTCGTCGAAGCGGAGCATCCGGTTGGGCCCGCGCCCCTCGCCGTCGCGTCCGAACGAAGCGAAGGCGAAGGCGTCGAACGGCCGCTCGCGGGCGTCGGTCATGTAGAAGCCGAGGTCGACGTCCCGGCCGCTCTGGTGCGAGCGGTGACCGTCGAGGCGGCCGCCGCTCCGCCCCGACATCTCGCCCACCGAGAGGCGCGCGCCGGGCAGGCGGCGCGAGACCCGGGCCGCCGCTCGCTCGACGAGCTGCACGAGCTGCCAGGTGCCGTAGCGGCTGCCGCGCTCCGCGTACTCTCCCACGAAGCGGATGTCGTCCGACTCGCGCAGCTCGGCCGCGTTCTCGAGGCGACCACGCCACGGGAGGCCGATCGAGCGCGAGCGCGGGGCGCGGCGGCGGGCCTGGCGACCGGCCCGATCGCGACCGCTGCAGGCCCGGGCGGGCGCGCCGGGCGAGGCCGAGGCGACCGGCGCGAGGGTGAGCGCGCTGAGCGCGAGCAGGACCGCGGAGAGTCGGCGCATGGCCCCCACCTCTCCGGAACCGGCCGAGGAACGCAAGAAATCGGCCCCTTCGGCCGCCGCGATCGCGAGTCCGCACCTGTCCTGAGTCTGGACAGCCGCCCGCCCGATCGGGCGCCCCACGCCGCGGGGTGAACGCCGCACGGGCTAGCCGGACAGCGCTGTACAGAGTGTGCACAGTCCTTGCTCAGACCCCGGGGTGGAGGTCCTCATGCTCGGCCGCGTCACGATCGCCCTGCTCCCCGCTCTGCTCCCCGCGCTGCTGCTCCTCGCGCTGCTCGCCCCCGGGTGCGCGGCGGAGGTCCCCATGCCCGATGTCCACGGCGAGGCCGACCACGCCGACGGGCTCGACGACGACCTCGGCACGCTGGCGTCCGGCCTCTCGCTGGGCTCGCTCGGGCGAGGCTGCTCGACCGCCGGCACCGAGGGCATCAGCCGCCAGCTCCTCGACGAGATGGAGTGCCTGTCGGGCGGGGCCCTCGTGCCCGTGTCGCACCCGAACGTGGTGCCGACCCATTCGCGAGTGCACCTCTACCTGAGCCCGCGCGGGCGCGACATGCTGCTGAGCGTCGCGCGGACCCGCGAGGTCCGGATCAACAGCGCGCTCCGCACGATCGCCGAGCAGTACGTCCTCGGCCAGGGCTGCTCGGTCGCGGCGGCGCCGGGCCGCAGCAACCACGAGACGGGCCGCGCGATCGACGTCGCGAACTACACGTCGGTCGGCTCGGCGCTCCAGGCCGCGGGGTTCGCGCGGCCGCTCCCGAGCTCCGACCCGGTCCACTACGAAGCACCCGGCGACGATCTGCGCCGGCTGTCGGTCCTCGCCTTCCAGACGCTGTGGAACGCGAACCATCCGTCGGATCGGATCGCCGAGGATGGGGTCGCCGGCTCGGCCACCGTGTCGCGCCTCGCGCGGACCCCCGGCGAGGGCTTCGCGATCGGCTCGACCTGCGGCGCGCCGCCGCCTCCGCCGCCGCCTCCGCCGCCCGGGGGCAGCTGCGCGCACTCGCTCGGCGGGACCTACGGCAACCAGGCCTGCTCGGCCGGCTACCAGTGCTGCGACGGCGTCTGGCGCGATCGGGCCAGCGGCTGCGGCGCCTGCGCCTGCGAGGAGGCGACCGGTCAGGTCGGTTGCGACGCGGTCGCGCCTCCGCCGCCGCCTCCACCGCCGCCGACCGGCGCGAGCTGCGGCCACTCGCTCGGCGGGACCTACGCGGACCGCGCCTGCTCGGCCGGCTACCAGTGCTGCGACGGCACCTGGCGGACCCGCGACGCCGGCTGCGGAACCTGCGCGTGCGTCGAGGCGACGGGCCAGGTCGGCTGCGCCCCGGCCCCCGCGCCGACGGGCGCCTCGTGCGGGCACACCTTCGGAGGGACCTACGGCGACCGCGCCTGCTCGGCCGGCTACCAGTGCTGCGACGGCGTCTGGCGCGATCGGGCCAGCGGCTGCGGCGCTTGCGCCTGCGAGGAGACCACCGGGCGCACCGGCTGCGGCACCTGAAGCGGCGCCTGAAGAGGCGCGGCACCTGACACGCGAACGCCCGACCCTCTCGGAGGGCCGGGCGTCCAGTGCGATCGGCGCGAGCTCACTCCGCGACGATGATGAACTCCACCCGGCGGTTGCGCGCGTGGCACTCGTCGGTGTCCTCCTCACAGAGCGGCTCGGTCTCGCCGGCGCCCGCGTGATCGAGCGTCGCGGTCACGCCGCGCTCCTGGAGGGCCGCCGCCACCGCCGCCGCGCGACGCTCGGACAGGTCCTGGTTGTGGTCGTGGCCACCCGCCGCGTCGGTGTGGCCGACGATGCGGAGGTGGGCGATGTCACCGCTGTGCTGCGAGAGGAGCAGCGCGATGTGGTCGAGCAGCTCGCCGCTGTCGCCCAGGATGACGTCGCTGTCCGACTCGAAGTTGATGTGACGGTCGATCACGATGTGGTCACCCTCGATGTGGACGTCTTCGGGGTCCTCCGCCTCGACCACCGGCTCCGGCTCCGGATCGTCCTGGACGGCGACGGGGGTGGTGTCGGTCTCGGTCTCGGCGGCGGCGCCACCGCACGCGGCGAGGGCGAGGCCGAGGAGGATCATCAAGCTACGGGCAATCTTCATGGGGGTATCTCCTTTTGCGAGCCGCTCATTGCAGCTCCCGGCGCGGGAGGCAAGCGCCCCAGGTGGGCGCGGCGGCGCGGACCGCGACGATCCGCGCCGCCGCTCGATTCACGCGATCGCGAGCTGAGCCCGGGCGCGGCGGGCGTGGCCGAGCCAGCCGAGCCGCTCGAGGCGCCACCAGAAGGCGATCGCGGCCAGCGTGATCTCCACGCTCAGCCCGATCCACCCGCCGAGCGCGCCGAGCCCCGCGACGTGGCCGAGGAGCCACGCGGTCGGCGGCGTGCAGACCCAGGCCACGAGGATCCCCATGACGGCCGGGAACTTCACGTCGCCCACCCCGCGGAGCACGCCCCGCCCGGTGATCGCCGCGCCGTCCGCGATCTGGAAGAGCGCGGCCACCCGCAGGAGGGACACCGTGGTGGCGTAGAGCTCCGGCTCGTCGGTGAACGCGCTCGCGATGAGCCCGCCGCCGACCACCAGCGCCAGCGTGCAGAGCCCCGTGTAGGCCACCGCACCCCAGAGCGCGTAGCGGGCCACCCGCCGGACCAGCCGCAGCCGCCCCGCTCCCACCGCCTGGCCCGCGAGCATGCCCCCCGCCTCCGCGAGGGCCACCGTGGGCAGGAAGGAGAAGTGGAGCACCTGCAGCGCGATCTGATGCGCCGCGAGCTGCACGTCGCCCATCGCCGCGATGATCGCGGTGAGCATCGCGAACGACCCCAGCTCGAGCTGGAACTGCACCCCGGTGGGCCACCCGACCCGCCAGAGCTCGGCGACCTGCGCGCGCGTGGGCCACGCGAGGCCGAGATCACGACGCCCGAGGGCGAAGAGGATCGTCAGCTCGATCGTCTGCGCCACGACCGTGGACGCCGCGGCCCCCGCGACGCCCCACTCGAGGCCAATGATCAGCGTCGCATCGAGCGCGATGTTGACGACGTTGGCGACGAGCGAGGCCACCATCGGCGAGCGGGTGTCGGAGAGGCCGTAGCGATGCTCGCGCAGGAGCACGTACCCCATCCCGATCGGAGCCGCGAGGATGCGGATCGAGAGGTACACGGCCCCCGCCTCGGCCGAGGCGGCCGAGTCCGCGACCCGGTGGAGCTGCGAGGCCACCACCAGACCCAGACCCAGCGAGCCGAGGCCGAACACCACCGCGAGGCCGAGGCCCGCGGTGAGCCAGGTGCGCGCCAGCTCGCGCCGGCCCGCGCCGAGGGCCTGGCTGGTCAGCACCTTCACCCCCCGCAGCGCGCCGAAGCCGAAGCAGAGGACGAAGAAGGCGGAGACCCCGCCGAGGCCGACGCCCGCGAGGGCGGGCGCGCCGAGCCGGCCGACGAACAGCGTGTCGACCAGGGTCATGACGCCGTAGCTCAGCATCGAGACCGCGATCGGCCAGGCGGCGCGGACCAGCTCGGGGAAGGGCTTGTGTCTCCAGGGTAAGGGCTCGGATTCGGTTCGAGAGGACACGGGAGGCTCCAGGGCGACGGGGAAGCGAAGGACGGAAAACGAGAAAAGGCCGCGGGCGAGATGCCGGCGGCCTTCGAAGCACGTGGAGAGCTGGACGAATCAGATCGTCAACAGAGCTCTCCAGGTCGAAGGACCGCAGCGGGGCGATCGGCGTCAGGTCGGTCGGCGTCGACGATCAGCCCGAGGACGACGCCGCCGTACGGGAAGCCGACGTGACCCGAGTTGCCCGTGCGCGGCCAAGTGGTGCTCGAACAAGCCGTGCTCGAACAAGCCATGCTCGAACAGGCCATGCGCCGACGCGCGGCGAGCGCGTTCCAGGTGGCCGTCGTCGGCCGGGCGATGGTGGTCGGGCGATTCATAGGCCTTGCCTCGGTCTCTTGCGCTTGCCCGATGCAGGCAGGCGGGTCAAGCGAGAACGTCTCTCAGCGTCGAGCGCGCTCGAGGGCACGCGCCGCGGCGGTCAAGCGGGGTCGATCCCGAAGTCGCGCCGGAACTCGCGGCACTGGGGCGAGCCGCGCTCGAACTCGCGGCAGGTCGTCCCGCGGATGGGGTAGATGCGGCAGGCGTTGTCGCTCTCGGGCGTGCCGAGGTGCACGCAGGCGCCGTCCGGCCGCGTCGCGAAGGCCTGCTCCCCGAAGTGGCCGGGCTGAAGCTGTCGCGTGAGGTCCTCGCGGCCGATCCTCCGCCAGTAGACGAGGTCGTCGGCGGGGACGAGGATTCGCCCATCGTGGCCCGTCCGGCAGCACGCCCCGCAGGTCAGGCAGTCGAGGTCGTCGGAGGGGTCTTCGGAGAGCGAGGTCATCGTCGCGGCTTGCAAGGGCGGGCGGGAGGTCTTAGCCCCCTCGGGAACCGATGACCAAGTACCTCTGCGTCCACTGCGACAAGACCTTCACTCATGAGGGCAGCAAGAAGCCCCGCTGCCCCGAGTGCATGCGGGTCAACGGCCTGGAGGAGGTCGCCGCCCGCAAGGCCGAGGCGGAGCGCCAGCGCCCGCCCTGGATGATGTGGGCGATCGCCGGCGGGGTCCTCGCCGCCGCGGGCGTCGGCTACGCGATCTGGGCCGACGGGACGCCGGACACGGTGGAGGGGGACGCGCCCCTCGCCCCGCTGGACCAGGCGGCGGTGGTCGGGCACCTCCGTCACGAGGGGGTCCAGGCGCGCCAGCTCGAGAGCATGCTCGTGCCGACCGACGAGATCGAGACCTGGGCCGAAGGCGCCGCGCGCTCCGGCTCGGCGACCGAGAAGGCGGCGGCGATCCTGACCGCGATCCGCGAGCGGGCGTCGGAGGGGGCGTTCGTGCGGTGGTCGTTCGGGATCCCGCGGGAGACGCCGCCGGCGACCCCGACCCAGGTGCTCGCGTGGATGGAGGAGGACGGCGGCCGCCACCACCTCTACCCGCTGGAGGTCGCCTCGCTGATGGCGGTGGCGCTCCGCGCCGTCGACGTCCCCGCGATGGTCGCCGAGGCGATCGCGTTCGAGGGCGAGCGCCGCCCGCCCGATCCGTCGGGCCAGCTCGGCTACTACGTGGTCGCGGTCTACCCGGGCGAGGCCGGGGTCGGCGATCCGACCTATTTCGACCCCTACGAGGGGCGCGAGGTGCAGCCGAGCGAGACGCGGGTCCTCACCGACCCCGAGGCGATCGGCGCGGCGCTCGCGACGCGGGCCCTCCACCTGCTCAGCCGCGAGTCGGACCCGGAGCGCGCGGTCGAGGCGTCGAGCCAGTCGATCCGCCTCGACGGGAGCTCGCCGTCGAACCGAGCGGTGCGCGGGGCGATCCTGCTCGCGGCCGGCCAGACCAACGAGGGGCTCGACGAGCTCTCGAGCGCCAAGCAGCTCCGGCCGGACGCGCCGCGCCGCAACTTGCTCGCCAGCGTCCACCTCGCGCAGCGCGATCTCGACTCGGCCTCCCGCGAGCTGTCGGCCGCGCTCGAGCAGTACCCGGACTTCGCGCCCGGGCGCGCGACCCTCGCCGCGGTTCACCTCACGCGGCAGGAGACCGATCTGGCGCGGAGCGAGCTCGAGGAGGCGGAGCGCATCGACCCCGACCTCCACCTCCTGCCCCAGCTCTGGGCGCAGTTCTACGCGTCGACCGGCGACATGGTGCGCGCGGTCCAGCGGGCGCAGCAGGCGGTCGAGCGCAACGGGGACATCCAGACGCGGCTGATGGCCGCGCGCATCTACCGGTCGGCCGCGCGCTACGACATGATGCGCCGCGAGGCCCACGCGGTGCTCGACCGCACTCCGGCCAACCGCCAGACGGAGACGCGGGAGCTCATCCGCCAGCTCCTCGGCCCGACGGCGCTCGAGCCGATCGAGGACGAGCCGGTCGCGGCGGCGGGCGACGACGACGACTGGGGCGACGAGGGCGGCGAGGACGACGGAGAGCTCGGCCTCGGCGACCCGGACTCGCTGCAGCTCGACTCGGATCTGCTCGGCACGGGCGGCGGCGGCGGCGGCGGCGGACCGAGCCTCCTCGGGGACGACGAGCGGCTCGGAGGCGGGCTCGGCGGCGACGGGCTCGGCGGCGGGCTCGGCGGCGGCGGCATGGGCGGCGGCGGGCTCCAGCTCGGCGGCGGCGGCGGCGGCGGGCCGCGCCTGAACCTGGGCGAGTGACGCCCCGCTTGGTGGTACATTCGCGCGTCTTGGAGGCGCGATGAGCGACGATCCGAACCTGAACCAGGGAGTCGGCGGGGGCGCTCCCCCACCCCTCGGCGGCGGACCCTCCCTCGCGGAGGAGGAGAAGGCCCTCAAGAAGGGCAACACCGGCGTGCTCGTCGCGGGGATCGTCGCCGCGGTCGCGGTGACCGCGGGGCTCGGCTACGTGCTGCTGCAGTCGGGCGGCGACGAGACAGAGGCCTACGGCGCGATCGGCCGGCGCATCAACGGCATGAAGCAGGAGCACTTCGACGGCTTCTGGTCGTGCGCCCTCCCCGGCCAGCAGCTCGACCGCCTCAGCTCCGATCAGGACCTGCGCCGCGCGATCAACGAGCGCGCCGCGCGCTCACCCACCGCCTACGCGACGCTCGTCCGCGACCAGTGCATCGTGAAGCTCAACGAGCACGAGCCCGGGCTGCGCGAGCTGATCCCCCCGGCCGATCTCGGCGAGCAGCTCGCGGACCTCACCGGCGCGCTCGTCGACCTGCGCACCGCGTGGAACGACTACATCCGCGCGCTCGAGCAGGGCAACCACGACGAGGGCTACGACGAGGAGGCGTACCGGCAGCAGATCACGAAGATCGCCAAGGGCTGGTACGACTACAAGCACGCCTACAACGAGGTCAACGACACGATCCGCGGGCACCTCACCGAGTAGCTGGGCTTGGGCGATCCGTAGAGACGCCGCGAGCCGAGGAGGCCGGGAGGTAGAGGAGCGTGCGCGGCGCGCGACCGTGGAGATCGAGCGGTCGTCGCGCCTCAGCAATCAATCGCAGAGCGGGCGCTGGCGCTGCGAGTCGAGCGGGGCCAGCACGAGCGGCAGCGCGACGTCGACCGCGCCCGGCGGATCGGGCTCGGGGAACATCGTGGCCCGCGCCGCACGGAGCAGACACGCGCGCAGGGTCGGGTCGGGCGCGGCCTCCTCGGTGACGCAGGCCTCGATGAGCTGCCCGTCGGGGCCGATGCGCATCGCGAGACCGACCCGGCCGCCAGCCGCGCCCGGGCCGTCGGTCGCGCCGACGCAGATCTCGGCCCCTTGACGCAACGGGCCGAGGCTCGAGACGATCCGGTCGGGGCGCAAGGAACCTTCCGACATCCCCTCGCCGAGCGGCGGCAGGCCGTTCGGGCAGAGGCCCTCGGTGTCGGCCGCGTCGGCCGCGGCCGGCGCGCCGGGCAGGCGCGTCCCGGCGGCGAGCGTGACCGCGAGGCCGACCCGACCGGAGAGCGCGTCGGGGAGGCTCGACAGCGCCTCGGCGAGGGTCGCGAGCGGCACGCCGGCCTCCGCGGTGACGAAGAGCGCGCCGACGTCGGTCGGCAGCGCGGCGGTGGCGTCGGCCCAGGGCATCGGGCCGGGTCGGGCCGCGTCCGCGCCGCTGTTCCGGACCCACACGCCGCGATCGGTCACGAACCAGACCGTCGCCGGCTCGACGCGCGGCGGCAGGGTCGTCGTGACCGCGCTGAGCGCGACGCGGCCGGCGTCGAGCTGGCCGTAGGCGCCCCAGCGGCTGAGCACCACCACCGGGCCGGCGTCCGCCTCGAGGCGCGCGTCGAGGTCCGCCTCGGGGACCGCGAGCGGGCGCACCGCGACCGCGAGATCCGCCTCGAGCCTCCAGCCGCGCCGCAGCAGGCAGCCCGCGGTGGAGTCCTGATCGCGCCGCTGGTCGAGGAGCCGCGCGGCCTCCGCGAGCTGGGCGAAGGTCGCGTCCGGCCCGAGCGCCCGCGCGTCCTCGGGGTCGGGCGTGACGGTCTCGCCCCCGCCGCCCGGTGCGCGCTCGGGGGGCGGCGTCGGCGCGGGATCGCCGCACGCGAGCGCGGCGAGCGCGAGGCCCGCGACGAGGCCGATCCGAAGGACGCGGCGCGCCGTGGCCATCAGCTGAAGAGGTCGTCGATGTCGGCCTTGGTGAGGCCCTTGAGCGGCGTGCTCTCGGTGGTGAGCACGTTGCTGACGAGCGTGCGCTTCTTCTCGCTGAGCTTGAGGATCTTCTCCTCGACCGTGTCGCGCGCGATGAGCCGGTAGACCGTCACGACCTTGGTCTGGCCGATGCGGTGCGCCCGATCCGTCGCCTGGTCCTCGACCGCCGGGTTCCACCAGGGATCGAAGTGCACGACCGTGTCGGCGCCGGTGAGGTTGAGGCCGGTGCCGCCCGCCTTCAGCGAGATGAGGAAGGCGTGGATGCTCTCGTCGCGGTTGAACCGATCGACGCGCTCCTGGCGGTCCTTGGTCGAGCCGTCGAGGTACTCGTAGACCACACCGGCCTCGTCGAGCATCTCGCGGATGTGGCCGAGCATCGTCACGAACTGGCTGAAGATCAGCAGCCGGTGGCCGCCCTCGACCGCCTCCTCGACGATCTCCTTGAGGGCCACGAGCTTGCCGCTCGACTCGTCGCTCCAGTCGCCCGCCAGCTGGGTGAGCCGCGGGTCGCAGGCCACCTGGCGCATACGCGTGAGCGCGGCGAGGATCTGGATCTGGCTCTTCGCGACGCCGGCCTTCTCGACCTCGCTCATCACGCTGTCGCGGACCTGCTTGAGCATCTGCTGGTAGAGCTTGCTCTGCTCGTCGGCCATCGGGACGACGATCTCCTGCTGGATCTTCTCCGGCAGCTCCGGCGCGACCTCGGCCTTGGTGCGGCGCATGATCAGCGGCTGGATGATGGTGCGCAGCTTGGTCGCGGTGGCCTCGTCGCCCCGGTCGATCGGCCGCGAGTACCGCTCCTCGAACGTCTTCAGCGTGCCGAGCAGGCCCGGCGCGACGAAGTCGAAGATCGACCAGATCTCGCTGAGGCGGTTCTCGATCGGCGTGCCGGTGAGCGCGAGGCGCCGCTCGCTCTTGAGCTGCTTGGCCGCGCGCGCGGTGGCGCTGTGCGGGTTCTTGATGTGCTGCGCCTCGTCGAGCACGACGTAGCGGAGCGAGAGCGCGTTGAGGAGCTCCTCGTCCCGGCGGAGCAGCGCGTAGGACGTGATCATCACGTCCGCGTCGTCGAGCTCGACCCGCTGCGACTGCCGGTCGGCGCCCTGCCAGACCACCGTCTTGAGCGCGGGCGCGAACTTCTCGATCTCGCGCTGCCAGTTCGGCACGACCGAGGTCGGCGCGACGACGAGGTTGAGCTTGCGCTTGTGCTTGTTCTTGGCCCAGAGCAAGAGCGCGATCGTCTGCAGCGTCTTGCCGAGGCCCATGTCGTCGGCGAGGATGCCGCCCGTCCCGAGGTCGTGGAGGAAGACCATCCACGAGTAGCCGCGCTTCTGGTAGTCGCGGAACGTCTTCACCTTGAGGTTGCGCGGCTTGGGGACCTGCGGGATCTCCTCGACGCTGCCGAGCTTGGTGAACAGCTCCTTGGCCGCGGGGCTCACCTTGGCGTCGCCCACGAGGCGCAGCAGGTCTTGCACGCGACCCGCCTGCGAGAGCGGGAGCTTGTCGCCCGCGGTGACGCCCGCGTAGATCTCGGCCATGCGCTCGAGGATCTCGCCGACGTCGCCCTGACGGACCGGCGCGTAGCTGCCGTCTTCGAGCTTCACGAGGTGGCGTCCGTGCTCGAGGCACATCCGCAGCTCGTCCGCGTCGACCGCGACGCCGTCCGAGAGGAACGCCATCTGGAGGTCGAGCCAGTCCACCCCGCTCGAGACGCGCATCTGCGGGGTGACGGGAGTGTTGCGGACCTCCACCTTGGCGAGGTCGCTGGGGACGCGCTTCTCCCACTCGTCGGGCAGCTCGGTGATCCCGTCGGTCCAGAAGTCGACCGCCGCGTCGCCCTTCGCCTCGAGGCCGTCGCCCGACTCGTCGGCCGCGAAGCCGAGGTTCATGAGCTGCTGCACCGCGGCCATCTCGGCCCCGACGTCGCGGCGCACCACGCCCGGCCGCTCGGAGTCGTCCGCGGGGGGAAGGAACTCGAGGGGCGAGGGGAAGCCGCGGGCGGGGACGGGGAACTCGTGGTCCGCGTAGTAGACGGTGAGCTTCGCGGTCGCGCCGATGATGTCGCCGCCGGTGTCGAGGCGGAACTCGGGCTGCGCATCCACGAGGTCGGCGACGGTGTCCAGGTCCGGCAGATCCGCGCCGAGCGAGGCCGCGACTCGCGGGATGAAGTCGGTGAGCAGGCGCGGCAGGTCAGCCGCCGGGTGCACGAGCGCGGGCGAGCGGTAGAGGCGCTGGAGCCACGCCGGGGTGACCGCGTCCGACACCGGGCGGGCCACGCCCTCGGTGGTGTCGATGTGCCAGCCGGGGGTGCCCTCGAACCAGTTGCCGTTGGAGAGCGAGAAGCGGCGGCTGCCGCCCTCGAAGACGACCCGCAGGCGGACCGCCTTGGCGTTCGCGCGGTCGAGCTCGAGCTTCGGGCGCAGCGGCTCGTCGGCGAAGCGCAGCTCCATCGACGCCGGCTCGAGGAGCACGCGCCACTCGCGGAGCATGCTCAGCGCCTCGGCCGCGTCCTCGCCCCGCAGCTCGGCGGTGGCCGGGGTGCTGCGCGAGGTGTGGCGCGCCAGCGAACGGAGCACCGGGCGCATCGCGTTGGACACCGCGTTGAAGCCCGCGAGCACCTCCGCGATCGGCACCGCGGAGCGGGTCCCCGCGAGGACCGGGGTGATCGCGAGGGAGGCCGAGCGGACCTGCATGCGGAACTCGAGGTCGTGGGCGCGCGCCTGATCGGTCGGCGGCATCCACGCGTCGAGCGAGCCGCGCCCGTCCTGGCTGCCGAGCCCGAGGTCGCGGGCGCTCAGCACCTCGACGTCGGTCGCGCCCCCGTTGGCGCCACGGCGGCGTCGGCGCCGGCGGCTGCGCTTGCCCCCGACCGAGACGGTCTGCGGGCTGTGCGCCTTGACCTCCTGCTTGCCGTTGGTCGCGGGCTTCGGCGGCTTCTTCTCGGCCGGCTTGCCCTTGGGCGGGCGCTCGCGATCGCGCAGCGCGACCATGAGCGCGGCGACGTGCTTGCAGTGACCGGTGGGCCCGCGGAACCCGGGGCAGTTGCAGTCGCTGACCCACTGCTCCTCGTCGGTGAGGGTCAGCTTGGGCTCGTAGAACGTGTCCTGCTTGACCTGCACGCGGCACTTCGTGTTGCTGCCGTGGGTCCAGATGTCGTGCACGTGCTCGCGGCGGGCGTAGAGCCGGCCGCGGAGGAAGGCGTTGCCGCCGGTCACCCGCTGGATGGCGCGATCCGAGAACCGCGCGAGGTGTTGGGAGACCCGCGCCGGATCGGGCTTGCGCGTCTCGACCACGAGCGAGCCGGGGGGCGCGTCCGAGACCCGGGTGGGCTCGTCGTCGTCGTCGTCGTCCTCGTCCTCGTCCGCGGCCCCGTCCTGCGCGGCGGCCTCCGCGCGCCCGCTCCGCCGACCGCGGCGACGACGGCTGCGGCCGTTTCGGCCCCGGTCCTCGTCGCGATCCTCGCGGTCCCGGTCGTCGCCCTGGTCGTCGCCCTGGTCGTCGCCCTGGTCGTCGCTGCGGTCGTCTTCGCCCGCGTCGTCGTCCCGGGCGCGCGCGTCGGCCGACCGGTCCTCGTCGCTCCGGCGGCGCCGCGCCCTGGCGCGCCCCTTGTCAGAGGACCGATCGTCCTCGGCCCCGTTCGACGCGCGGCCCGACGCGTCGTCGGCCCCCTCGTCAGTCGAGCGGTCAGTCGAGCGGTCAGCCGAGTCGTCGAACGCGCGAGCCTCGTCGCCGTCCTCGTCGGACGGGCGGCGGCGCTTCTTCGTCGTCGCCTTCTTGGTCGTCGCCTTCTTCGTCGACCGCTTCTTGGCGGTGCGCCGGGCCTTGGGGGCCGGCTCGACTTCGGTGCGGGTGCGTCGCCGGCGCTTGGGCGCAGCGTCGTCGTCTTCTTCGCGCGGGGATTCGTTCGCGTCTACGAGCGAGCTCTCGGGCATGCGGGTCAGCTCCGGGAGAACGGGTCGGCCGCTCGGGCCGGTCGCCGCGAGGACGGGCCCTGCGCCGGACGATCGTGAGACTTCTCTCACAAATCGACCCCGAGTGGCGTCGTCCCCCGACGGGCGCGCTCGAGCTACGGGCGCGCGACTCGACTGAAGGTGGACCGGAGTCCGAGGGCGATGATACACGACGGCCGTCGGCGCGCAAGCCACCACGCGCGACGCAGCCCCCTGGGCTCAGCGGCCCACGAAGTCGACCGCGAGGGTCGGGGCCCAGCCGCTCACCGGCTCCTCGCCCCGCTGCGCGCGTCGCACCGCCTCGCCGTGCTCCTCCCACCACGCGCGCGCCTGAGCGACCGACCAGGCCCCCACCTCCTCCTGGGCCGCGTCGAGCAGCTCGCGCAGGGCGAGCGCGCTCTCTGGCCGGTCGGCGGGGTCCTTGGCGAGGCACCTGAGGAGGATCTCCTCGAGCATCTCGGGCACGGGCCCGCCGCGTCGCTCGGACGGCGGGACCGGGGCCTCGTGCAGGTGCTTGGCGCAGATCTCGACCACCGTACGGCCCTCGAAGACCGGCTCCCCGGTGAGGAGGAAGTAGCCGACCGCGCCGAGCGCGTAGAGATCGGCGCGGGCGTCGATCCCCCGGGGATCGGCGATCGACTCGGGGGCCATGTAGAGCGGCGTCCCCATCACGGCGTTGGCCTGGGTGAGGCCCGGATCGGTCACCGCCCCGGTCTCGCGCACGAGCCCGAAGTCGACGAGCTTGGCGAGGTCCGCGACCGGCCCGTCGCCCGCCACGAGGATGTTCGCGGGCTTGATGTCGCGGTGGATGAGGCCGATCTCGTGGGCCTCCGCGAGCCCGGACGCGACCTGGGCGAGGAGGTGGACGACGCGGGCGGGCGGCAGCGGGCCGTCGGCGCGGACGACCGTCTCGAGGTCCCCGCCGTCGAGGTACTCCATCACGTAGTAGAAGACGCCGTCCGGCGTGCGCCCGTAGTCGTAGATCGTGACCGTGTTCGGGTGCTGGAGGCTCGCGGTGAGCTGCACCTCGCGCTCGAACCGGGTGACCGCGGCCGCGCCGGCCCGGTCGGGCGCGAGGAGCTTCACCGCGGTAGGCCGCCGAAGCAGCGCGTGGCGCGCGCGGTAGACGACCCCCATCCCGCCCTCGCCGATCTTCTCCGACAGGATGTACTGTCCGAGCCGCCGGGCCTCGGAGATCTGGGTCCGCAGCCCGAACAGGATCCACGACGCGAGGGTGGAGACGGTCACGATGACCGCCATCCACATGATGAGGTTGAGCGTCAGGTGGACGAGGTCCTGGTCGCCCATGTTCTCGGGGTGGGTGGCATAGACCGCCGACCCGATCGCCACCGAGAGCGCCCCCGCGACCACGCTGATGCCGAACGTCCGGCGCGCGTCCGACGGGACCATCAGCGCGCGCGTCTGCAGGACGAGCATCGCGGTCAACGCGGTGAGGAAGACCCCGCCCTGCCCTACCTGGCCGAGCACCGCCATCAGCGTGTAGGGGACGACCGCGGCGACCGTGCCCGACGCGTCGATCATCAGGAGCTGGCGCGGGCTCCGGGTGCCGCGCCGCGCGAGGAGCCACACGAGGAGGCTCACCGCGGCGCCGCCGAGGTTCAGGAAGCGCTGCGGCGAGCGCAGGTGCGTGAGCACCGAGTCGACCCCGTCGAGGGCCAGCTCCGCCGTCACCGCGACCCCGAAGTAGACCGAGCTGAGCGAGAGCGTGACGAGGCCGAGCAGCGCGAGCCGCTGCTGCATCAGGTGCCGCACCTCCTCGGAGGAGTGCGGGTCGGGCGTCGCGGTGATCGACGGGACCTGGCCAGGCATGCCGGGTGGCAGCATATCCGGTAAGGTCCCGCGTCACCCCCTCCGAGAGCCGACGTCACCGTGTCCCCCGAACCCTGGAGCCCCGAGTCGTGGCGGCAGCGCGAGGCTGCCCAGGCGATCCACTACGCCGACCCGCGCGGGCTCGAGGCCGCGGTGCAGAAGCTCCGCTCGCTGCCGCCGCTCGTCACCTCCTGGGAGATCGAGCGCCTCCGCCAGGCGCTCGCGGAGGCGGAGCGCGGCGAGCGGCTCGTCCTGCAGGGCGGCGACTGCGCGGAGACCCTCGACGACTGCCGGCCCGACCAGATCACGGGCAAGCTCAAGATCCTGCTCCAGATGTCGCTCGTGCTGGTGCACGGCGCGATGAAGCCCGTGGTCCGCGTCGGTCGCTTCGCGGGGCAGTACGCCAAGCCGCGCAGCCGCCGGATGGAGACGCGGACGAGCGCGCTCGGCGAGGAGGTCTCTCTCCCGAGCTACTTCGGCGACCTGGTCAACCGGATGGACTTCAGCCCGAGCGCGCGCACCCCGGACCCGGCGCACCTCGTGACCGCCTACCAGCACGCCGCGATGAGCCTGAACTTCATCCGGTCGCTGTCGGCCGGCGGCTTCGCGGACCTGCACCACCCCGAGCAGTGGGATCTGTCGTTCGTGGCCCAGGCGGGGCTCAGCCCGGAGCTGCGGGCCGAGTACGAGCGCACCGCGGAGCAGCTCTCGGAGGCGCTGCGCTTCATGCAGGCCCTCGGCGAGACGAGCATCGACGAGCTGTCGCGGGTCACCTTCTACACGAGCCACGAGGGGCTCAACCTCCACTACGAGAGCGCGCAGACCCGCCGCGTGCCGCGCCGCGACGGCTACTACGACCTGACCACGCACCTGCCGTGGATCGGCGAGCGCACCCGGCAGCTCGAGGGCGCCCACGTCGAGTTCTTCCGCGGGGTCCGCAACCCCGTCGGGGTCAAGGTCGGCCCCACCTGCGGGCCGGACGAGCTGCGGCGCCTGCACGACGCCCTCAACCCCGCCAACGAGGCGGGCAAGCTCGTGCTCATCTCGCGGATGGGCGCCGAGCGGGTGCGCGACGCCCTCCCCCCGCTCGCGCGGGCGATGAAGGCGGACGGCCGCCGCGCGCTCTGGATCTGCGACCCGATGCACGGCAACACCGAGACGACCGAGGGCGGGGTGAAGACCCGCAGCTTCGACGCGATCCTCGCCGAGGTGGAGGGCGCGATGGAGGCGCACCGCGCCGAGGGCACGGTGTTCGGTGGCCTGCACTTCGAGCTGACGGGCGAGGACGTCACCGAGTGCGTCGGCGGCGCCGCCGGAGTGACCGAGGCGGACCTCACCACCAACTACGCGAGCGCGTGCGACCCCCGGCTCAACTACCGCCAGGCGCTCGAGATGGCCTTCATGGTCACGCGGCGGCTGCGCTCCGAACGCGCCAGCGCCGGGCGGGCCGGCGCGTGACCGTCGGGCGCCCCCGCGCGCTCGCGCGTGGGTGACGTCGAGGCAACCCCGGAGGCCCGACGCTGGCTCGCCCTCCGAAGCGTGCTACCCCCAACGGTTCGCATGACCGAGGGTCCCGGGAGCGTCGCGGCGCGCTACGCGCGCGTGAAGGAGTTTTTCGAGAAGCGCATCCCGTTCCACCTCGTCCTCGGCCTCCAGGTCCACGAGCTCCGCGAAGGTTTCGCTTTGTTCTCCATCCCTTACCGACCCGAGCTGATCGGCGACCCCGATCGCCCCGCGCTCCACGGCGGGGTGATCAGCGCGGTGGCGGACGCCTGCGGAGGGGGCGCGGTCTGGACCGCGATCGGCCCGACCGACCGCGTCTCGACCATCGACCTGCGGGTGGACTACCTCCGGCCCGGCCGCCCCGAGGAGCTGCGCTGCGCCGGCGAAGTGCTGCGGCTGGGCAACCGCGTGGGCGTCGCGAAGATCACGGTGTTCCACCCCAAGGACGCGGCGCGGCCGATCGCCGAGGCCAAGGGCGTCTACAGCGTCAAGCGCGGCCCCGAGCCGTCGGCGGCGCGCCCGTGAGCGGCGCGAACGCAAATGGATCAGCGAGCGGATCAGTGACCGGATTGACCGAAGAGCCCCCGAGCGCGTCCGACGAGGAGCTGCTCCGCATCTCCGCGGAGGAGGAGCGGGTCCTCGCCCGGGTGCAGAAGCACGTCGCTACGCGCAAGATGCGCGAGACCAACGAGGGCCTCGACGTCGACGCCGAGCTGCTCTCGCTGCGCGATCAGATCAACGAGGCGCGCCTCGAGGACATCCCGCCGCTCATCGAGGAGATGGAGCGCCTGACGGAGGTCGCGGCCCGCCGCGCCAAGGTCTCCGAGGGCGTGGTCGACACGCGCTCGCCCTACTTCGGCCGGATGGTCCTCGAGGAGGACCTCGGCAAGGAGCAGCGCAAGCGCGAGGTGCTCATCGGGCGCTCGACCTACCTGGACGCCAAGACGGGCATCCGCATCGTCGACTGGCGCGACGCGCCGGTGAGCCGCCTCTACTACCGCTACCAGGAGGGCGACGAGTACGAGGAGGAGTTCGGCGGCCGCGAGGTCTTCGGCGAGATCGTCACCCGCCGCACCGTCGCGATCAACGAGGGCGAGCTCCGCCGGATCGGCGCGCCGCAGGGCACGTTCATCCGCCGCCGCGACGGCACCTGGCTACGCGCCGGCGAGTCGGCGCGCCGCCTCGCGGGCGGCCAAGGCGCGGCGATGAGGGCCGAGGAGCACCACCGCCCGGGCAAGCTCGGGGTGGGCCGCGACGGCGACGGGCGCGACGACCGCTTCCTGCCCGAGATCACCGCGCTCATCGACCCGCGCCAGTTCGAGCTGATCACCGCCGCCGACAGCGGCCTCGTGGTGATCCAGGGCGGCGCCGGCTCCGGCAAGACGACGATCGGTCTGCACCGCCTCGCGTACCTGAACTACCAGGACAAGCGGCGGTTCCGGCCGGACCAGATGCTCGTGATGGTCTTCAACGAGGCCCTCAAGCGCTACATCTCGCGCGTGCTCCCGGCCCTCGGGGTCCAGGGCGTGCCGGTCACGACCTACGAGCAGTGGGCGTCGCGCCTGCGCGACAAGCACCTGCGCGGGCTCCCGCGCGAGTACGACGAGGAGACGCCCTCGTCGGTGACCCGCCTCAAGAAGCACCCGCGGATGCTCGAGCTGATCGAGCGTCACGTGGCCACGATCGCGGAGAAGGTCGAGGGGATGCTCGCGCGCTCGCTCGACGGGGTGGAGGGCGCGCCGGACGCGCTCGCGCGCTGGCGACGGAGCCGGGGCGCGGCGTTGGCGCAGCGGCTCGACGACCTCGCGCGCTGGGCCCGCCCGCCCAAGGACGAGGCGACCGGCGAGGTGCGCCGCGAGCTCGGCCGCCCGATGGCCCTACGGCACGCGATCGACCGCGTCGCCGACCGAGGCAAGTCGCTCTGCCGGGACATCCCGACCGCGTGGGCCGAGATGCTCACCGACCGGGGCGCGCTCGAGGCGGTCTTCCTCTCGGGGGACGGCGGCGGGCTCAGCCGCGCGGAGATCGAGAGCGCGCACCGCTGGTGCTCGCACCGCTGCCCGCTGGTCGTGGCGAGCGTGGAGGAGCGCGAGGCCTCGCACCGCGAGGGCGGCGAGGGACGGGGCCGCGATGGACGGGGCCGCGACCGTCGGGACCGCGATCGTCGCGATCGCCGGCCGAAGGAGCCCCGCCCCTACGACGCGCGCGCCCGCGAGGACGACCGCAGCATGGGCATCGACGGCCGCGAGGAGGAGCAGCCGATCACCCTCGACCGCGAGGACGACACGATCCTCCTGCGGCTCTGGCAGCGCATGTGGGGCCCGCTCGTGCGCGGCCGCGAGCGCCTCGCCTACGAGCACATCCTGATCGACGAGGCGCAGGACCTGAGCCCGGTGGAGCTCGCGGTGGTCGTCGACACGGCGAGCAAGCAGCAGAGCATCACCCTGTCGGGCGACGTCGCGCAGCGGCTCCTGATGGACAACGGCTTCACCGGCTGGAACGACGTCCTCGGCCAGCTCGGGCTCGACCACGTGGCGGTGGAGCCGCTCCGCATCACCTACCGGTCGACCTCGCAGATCATCGAGCTCGCCAACGACGTGCTCGGCCCGCTCTACCAGCCGGACGGATCGCACGCGCCGCGCTCGGGCGCGCCGGTCGAGCTCTTCGAGTTCGGGCACAGCGGCGAGGCGGTCGCGTTCCTCGGCGAGGCGCTGCGCGCGCTGATGCTGGGCGAGCCGCGCGCCTCCGTCGCGGTCATCGCGCGCTACCCGGAGCAAGCGGACCTCTACTTCCACGGTCTCGCCAACGCCGAGGTCCCGTTCCTGCGGCGCATCGCGCGGCAGGACTTCCCGTTCAAATCGGGGATCGACGTGACCGACGTGCGCCAGGTGAAGGGCCTCGAGTTCGACTACGTCGTGCTCCTCGAGGTCTCGGCCGCGTCGTACCCTGCGGACGACGAGGCGCGGCACCTGCTGCACATCGCGGCGACCCGCGCGGCCCACCAGCTCTGGGTGACCGCGGCCGGCAAGCTCTCGCCGATCCTGCCGCAGAGCCTCGTCGACCACGTCTCGTGAGCGCTCCTGAGAGCCCGCCCCCCACGCTCCGGCTGGATGACGCGGCGCGCGGGCGGCTGTGGCCCGCGTTCGACGAGGCCTGGATCGTCTTCGAAGACGACGACCTGCTCGCGATCGACAAGCCCGAGGGCGTGAGCTGCCAGGCCGCCGATCCCGCGCACCCGGACGACCTCGTCCACCGCCTCGGCCTCCACCGACCGGGCGCCTACGTCGGCGTCCACCAGCGGCTCGATCAGGACACCTCGGGCGTGCTCGTCTACACGAAGCGCCGCGAGGTGAACCGCCCGCTCGCGCAGCAGCTCGAGGGCCGCCAGGTCGAGAAGCGCTACGTCGCGGTGGTGCGCGGCTGGCGCGGCGGGCCGCGGCGGCTCGAGCACGGGCTGGTCAAGGGCGAAGGCGGGCGCGTGGTCGTCGCGCGACCTCGCGACCGGCGCGCGAAGATCGCGATCACCCACGCGCGGCCGATCGAGTCGGCGGGCGACCTCACCCTCCTCGAGCTGCGGCTCGAGACGGGGCGCACCCACCAGATCCGCGCGCAGCTCGCGGCGGTCGGCGCGCCGATCGAGGGCGACCCGCGCTACGGAGGCAGCCCGGCGCCGCGCCTGATGCTCCACGCGGCGAGCCTGAGCCTGCGTCACCCGGGCACCGGCGCCCCGCTCCGCGTCGAGGCGCCGATCCCCGCCGCGCTCACCCGCCACCTGCGCGCGCAGCCCGAGCCGCTCGAGGACCGGCTCGAGCGCGCCCTCGCCGCGCGCTGGGGCCTCGCGCACCGCGGCGTCGACGCGCTCCGCGTCGTTCACCGCGACGGGGACGCGCTCGACGCCTTCGCGGTCGACCTCTACGGGCCCTTCGCGGTGCTGCACGTGTACGACGAAGACGCGCCGATCGAGGCCGCGCTCGACTGGCTCGGCGCGCGGCTCGAGGGCGTCTACGTCAAGCGCCGCCCGCGTCAAGGAAACGTGATCGTGGACGGCCGCGACGACGACTACGCGCCGGGCGCCCCGGCCCGAGGGCGCGCCGCCCCCGAGGTCGCGCTGGTGCTCGAGCACGGCCTGCCGTTCCACGTGCGCCTCGGCGAGGGCCTGAGCACGGGGCTCTTCCTCGACCAGCGCGACGCCCGCGGCTGGGTCCTCGGCCACGCCGGCGGCGCGCGCGTGCTCAACCTGTTCTGCTACACCGGCGCGTTCACCGTGGCCGCGGCGGCGGGCGGCGCCCGCGCAACGGTGAGCGTCGACGCGTCGGGGCGGCTCCTCGACTGGGCGCGCGAGAACCTCGACGGGGCCAGCCTGCTCGGGCCCGCCCACCGCCTCGAGCAGGCCGACTGCTTCGTCGCGCTGGACGCCCTCGCCCGCGGCGGCGAGCGCTTCGACCTGGTGATCGTCGACCCGCCGACCTACTCGTCGACCCGTACGACGCGCTGGACGAGCGGCAAGGCGTGGCGCGATCTGGCGGCGCGCTGCCTCCGCGTTCTCGCGCCGGGCGGCCGGCTCCTCGCGAGCAGCAACGACCACCGGATGACGCAGGCGCGGTTCCGCCGTCACCTCCACGACGCGGCGCGCGACGCCGAGGCGGAGCTCGCGCAGCTCAAGGATCTTCGGCCGCCGAGGGACTTCCCACCGGGGCCCGCGGGCCCGCACCTCAAGGCCGCGCTCGCGACCCGCGCCTGAGCGCGCGCCGTTGGCGCTCAGTTGGGCAGCGCCTTGCCCGGCCGCTTGCCTCGGAAGAGGCGGCTCCAGCCCTTGCGGTAGCGATCGCTGGCGACCTGGGCCGGCCCGCTCTGGGTCGCCGCGCGCGAAGGCCCCTCGTGCAGCGTCTCGACGTCGCAGAGCGGCGAGCCCTCGCGCGGACGCAGCCGCACCAGGTCGCCGTGGACCGGCTGCCCCTCGCGGGCCTTGCGCAGGAGCGCCGCGTCCACCCGCTCGCCTCGCTTGCGGAGCACCGCGAGAGACTCGGCGTCCTCGCTCGCCCCGACCACGAGGGCCACGTCCTCCTCGGCCGGCTTGGCCTTCTTCGCCACGCCCCCATCCTAGGCACCCGCATCGGCGCACGCCAACCCCGCCGCAGCGCGCTCGACGAGATCGATGACGACCGGCGGACGCGACGACTGGTATCGTGCCGGCCCGTGACGCGGGATCGGCAGTCGGCGGGCGGCCCGCCAGAGCAGGCCAAGCCGACGGGGTCGGGCGCTTGCCTCCGCGCCCGGCTCGTCGGGGGCGCCCGTTTCACGTGGGAGGGCGAGGACGTCACCCCCCGCGCGGCGAAGGGCTCCGCGCTGCTCGCCTACCTCGCGGTCGAGCCCCAGCCGGTCTCGCGCGAGGAGCTCACCCTGCTGCTGTGGGGTCCCGGCCGCGCGCGGAACCTCCGGCAGGCGCTCCACGCGCTGCGTCAGCTCGAGGGCGCCGACCGCTGGCTCGACGCGGGCGATCCGTTGGACGTGAGCGCCGACTGCGACGTCCGAACCATCGAGCGACTCGTCCGCGCCGAGCGCTGGGAGGAGGCGCTCGCGCAGCTCGGCGGGCCGTTCCTCGGTGACCTCCAGGTCCCCGGCGACCTGCCCTTTCACGAGTGGCGGGCGGGCGTTCAAGGGCGCGTCGAGGCCTTCGAGCTGGCCGCGCGGATCGGGAGGGCGCGGGAGCTGGTCCGAGATGACGACGTCGAGGCAGCCCTGGCGCAGCTCGCACTCGCGGCCGCGATCGACCCGCTCGACGAGACGCCGGTCCAGCTCGAGCTGGAGCTTCTGCGCAGGCAGGGCCGACGGGCCGACGCGGAGGCCCGCTACGCGAGCTTCCGGCGTCACTACTGGACGGAGCTCGGCATGGAGCCGAGCGCGGCTCTCGCGGCCGCCGCGGCCGCCGCGACGGCCCGACGCCGCCCTCCCTCGGTCAAGGTCAACCCCGAGCTCGCGCCCGGCCGCGAGCGAGAGCTCGAGACCCTCTCGAGCGCGGCGCGCGCGCAGCGCCCGATGGTCCTGCGTGGCCCGCCCGGCGTGGGGAAGAGCCACCTGGCGCGAGCGTTCGCGCGCTCTCGCGGACGCACGCTCGAGGTGTCGATCGCGGGGTCGTCAGGGAGTCCCTTCGGGGCCTTCGAGCGGCTCCTCGCGGGTGCGCTGGACGACGCGCTCGTCGAGGAGCTGCCGGGGTGGGCGCTCGCGGAGCTAGCGCGCGTCGCGCCGAACACCCTGCCCGCCGTCACGCCCACGACCGCGCCGCCGGGCGCGAAGACCGCGACGGCCCAGGACCTGGTCTACGAGAAGGCCTGCCGCCGCTTCGACGCGATCGTGCTCGACGGGTTGGAGTCCGCGGACATCGAGAGCCTGGCCGCGTTCCTCCGGATGCTGGGCCGCCCGCCGGTCGAGCGCCGGGCCGCCGTCCTGGTCACCGCGGGCCCTCGCCTCGACGACGCGACGAGCCGAGCGCTCGACGCGCTGGTCGCGGCGCGGCGCTGCGACGCGCTGACGGTCGAGCCGCTCACCGCCCGGGGCGCGCGCGAGATGCTCCAGGCGCTGGGTCTGAGCGGCGACCGCGAACAGGCACGGGCGGTCCATGCCCTGAGCGGGGGCAGCCCGTATGCGATCGCGCAGCTCGCCCAGACGCTCTCGGAGCACCCGGCGAGGCTGGATCCGGACCAGCCCGCGGAGCTCTTGTCGCGACCGCTCCAGGCCCACCTGCTGGGCCGGCTCGCCGACCTCGAGCGGCCGGCGCGGTTCGCGCTCGAGGCGTTGGCGGTCTGCGACGAGCCGCCAGCGACCGACGTGCTCGCAGCGGCGCTGGAGCTCGACGAGCTCGCGCTCCTGGACGCGCTCGCCGAGGCGGAAGCGGCGGGTCTGGTCCGCGACGGTTGGATCGAGGGCGACCTCCTCCAGGAGGTGGTCAGGCTCGGCACCAGCCCGCCGCGGGCCCACGCGCTGCACCGGAGGCTGGCCGCGGCGTTCGAGGCGGCGGGCGATCCGATGCGCGCCGCGTCTCATTGGTCGGCCGCAGGCGCGCCCGACCGCGCGGCGCCACGGTTTCTGGAGGCGGCCGACCAGGCGCTCCTCGAGGGCGACTACGCGACGGCCGCGCCGCTCCTCCGGCGAGCGCTCGACGAGGGCCCCAAGCCCGCCGATCGGGGCCGCGCGTGGCTGGGTCTTGCGGACATCGCGCGCGCGCGCGCCGCGCCCGAGGAGGAGGCTGCCGCCCTCGAGCACGCGGAGCGCGACGCCAGGCGCACCCAGGACGATCACGCGCTGTTCGCCGTCACGGTTCGCCTGGCCGAGCACGCGCTCGCGCAGCGGAGCATCACGGCGGCCGAGCCGCGGGCGTCGGAGGCGCTCGAGATCGCCGAGCGGCTCGGAGACGCTCGCATGCTCGCGCGCGCCCACGCGGCCCGCGGGACCCAGCGCCTTCGGGCCGGTCAGCTCGGCGAGGCGGAGGACGACTTCGCGATCGCGGCCGCAGGGGAGGAGCCGGAGCACCGCATCGCCGGGCTCTGGGGGCTGGGAGCGTGCGCCGGGTGCCGGGCCGACCTCGCGCGCGCGAAGGAGGCGCACCGCGAGGCGCTGACGCTCGCGCGAGCCGAGGGCCGCGTCGACTGGGCCATCCGCCTCCTCAACGGCCTGGGTGCGACGGCCGAGCGAGCCGGCGACTACGTGGAGTCGGCCGAGCGCTTCTCCCAGGCCCTCGAGCTCACGCGCGACCTCGACGACCACTTCGGCGAAGGCTCCGTCCTGCTCAACCTGGCGGAGGTCCGTCGCAAGGCCGGCGACCTCGGGCCTGCCTATCGCGCGCTCCTCGATGCCGACCACATCCTCGAGCGGCTGGGCTCGCCTCGCCTCCGCGCGGTGTCGTCGGAGATCTGGGGCCTGCTCGAGCTCTCGTTGGGCAACCTCGACGAGGCCCAGCGACGCACCGAGGAGACACTGCGGCTCGCAGCCCAGCTCGAGGACCAGCGCCGCATCGACATGGCTCGCTTCAACCGCGCCCTCGTGGACGTCGCCCGCTCGCCAGCCCGCTTCGACGACGCGCTGGATGCCGCGCTCGCGCTGCGGCCGCGCGCGCTCGAGGTCTGCGCGTGGGCGCTCGTCGAGCTCGCGCTGTGGGCCCCCGACGCGCGGGCACGAGACCGGGCCCTCTCCGAGCTGGGGCCCGTCGAGAACCCGCACCTGAGCTACCTGCTGAGCGCGCTGCGCGGCCGCCCGACCCCGCCAGGTGACGGCCGCCGCTTCCTGGAGGCCACCTGGCTGCACGAGCAGCCCGCCGACCTCGACGGGCTCGACGAGGCGCGGCGGGCTTGCTTCGCGGAGGCCATCGCGCGACGCCGCGCCGCGGCGCGCGCGTGGGCCACGTCGGTTCCGGCTCAGAAGTCGTCCAGGTAGAGGGGCCCAGCCGCGTTGCCGGTGAGCGTGTTCCCCGCCGCGTCGAGCGCGGCCGCGATCGTCGCGTCGCCGTTGATCGTGACGCCGTTGACGGTGGGCCGGCTGACGTAGATCCCGTAGCCCGCCGACTCGGTGAAGGTCGAGTCCCGCAGCGCCAGGTTCCCAGCCAGCGCGACGTAGAGATTCGCGCAATCCCCGTTGCCCACGCAGGTGTCGTCGCCGCCCGGCGCGCGGCCGCCGAAGCGGAAGACCGCGTGCTCGATGACGCTGTCCGTCCGCGCGCCGCACTCGAGGTTGACGCCTCGCCAGTCGCCCGGCGCCGCGCCGTCGCCGTCGCGATGCGAGGTGAACACCACCGGCGCGTCAGCCGTCCCGCGGACCTCCAGCGTGACCTCGTCGCAGCCGAGCCCGACCGAGAGGAAGGCGTCCTGCGCGAAGCGGTACTCGACGCCGGCCTCGAAGGTGACCACGCCCGCGCTCAGGACCTCGCGATCCCGGGTCTGGAGGTACGGCACCCCACGGTCGTGGACGGTGAAGCCGCCCGTCAGCTCCGAGACCTCCACCAGGTCACGCTCGTTGCCCGTGTAGCTGCCCGCGGGGAACCGGTCGATCGCCTGATCGCCGACGAGCTGCGCCGCCAGGGTCGTGCCGTCCACCACGAAGTCGTCCGAGCCCTCGCCGAGCGCCTCGACGCGGACGCCGACCGCGGTCGCGTCGTGGATCTGCAGATGCTGCACGACCACCTCACGCTGGATGGTGAGCGCGGCCGGGTGCCCCGCGCCGCCCGCGTGCTCGATCACGACGTGGCTCAGCGACGAGCCGGGCTGGACGCCCGTGGCCAGCTCGACGCCCTTCCAGCTTCCGGCCGTGGGGTCCACTCCGCAGAAGAGGATCGGCGCCTCGGCGGTGCCGTTCATGTGGATCGTCGACGGGTCGCCGCGCCAGCCGAAGATCACGTGCGCGTCGGTGTCCATCAGGAACACGGTGCCGGGCGCGATCTCGGTGGTCTGTCCGGCGTCGAAGACCACCCGACCGGTCACCCGGTAGACCCCGCTGAGGGTCGAGTCGCCGGTCGTAGCCTCGAGCGGGACAGCATCGGCGCCGGCCGTCACCTCGTCGCAGCGCAGCGGCGGCGCGCCCGCGTCGACCGGGGTCGGGCCCGCGTCGGTGAGGGGCGGGCCGGCGTCCCCCGCCGGGCTCCCGTCGTCGCACCCCGTGAGGGCGAGCATCAGGCAGAGGATCGAAGCACCGAGCAGCTGGGTTCGCGGCATGTGTGTTCTCCTTTCGGAGAGCACTGTGGGGGGGCCCCGTTAATCCCGCGTTAATGGGCAGAATCCCCCACCCGAGGTCACCCGGCGGCTGGAGGCTCGGCGCCCGCGCCCACCAGGAACACGCTGCTCGGGAAGCGCGCCGCGGCGGAGCGATCCGCGAGCTGCCTGGCCACCGCCGTGCTGCGCGGTACGAGCAGCAGCCCGCCCGGGCTCGCGGCGACCACGTGCCGGAGGGTCGCGGCCGAGGGATCATGAATTGGCGCGACGCGCAGCCGACCGGCGAGCGCCGAGAGCCGCGCGCGGAGCCCGGATTCGATCGGCGCCAGCGCCTCCTCGGAGTCCACCAGCGCCCAGATCGCGAGGACGCCGTCGTCACCCACCAGCTCGGTCGCCAGGTCGAGCGCGTGCTCGGACGCCTCGCTCCCGTCGTAGAGGACCCGCACCGGCGCGCGGTGCGCCGCCGACGGCGCCCAGCCGCCCCACCCGACCAGCACCACGTCGCCCGCGTCGAGGCGCTCCCGCACCGTCGTCCGCGCGGCGGCCCGGCGGACCTCGAAGCGCGCCGGTACCGCCTCGCGCGCCGCCTCGCGCTCGAGCGTCTCGGCCACGTAGCGGGACTGGCTGCGCCACTCGAGCTCGAGGTCCTCGGGGGTCAACGAGCGCCGCTCGGCGCCCGAGCTGATGCGCGACGCGAAGCGGTGGCCGGCGAGCGCGACGAGCGCCTCGTCCTCGAGGAACAAGCCCTCGAGCTCCGCCCCGAGCCGCGCCGCTACCCGCGCCGCCTCCCGCACCAGGATCGCGGTCCGCTCGTCCGAGTCGACCACGATGACCACCCGGCGGATCGGCCTACGCGTCATCGTGGCGCCTCCGGAGGAACGCGGCCGCACGCTCTGCCAGCTCCACCAGGCGGCGCTCGACCCGGCCATGCACCGAGCCCTCGGGGTAGTGACCGTCCGCGCCGCGCTCCCCGGGGTCCTCACCCGTCAGCCGCGCGATCGCGTCGTCGACGCAGGTCATCGGGTAGATCGCGAACTGTCCTGCCTCGATCGCGGCGACCACGTCCTCGCGCAGCATCAGGTGGGGCACGTTGGCGGCGGGGATGAGCACGCCCTGCTCGCCGGTGAGCCCGCGCTCGCGGCACACCTCGAAGAAGCCCTCGATCTTCTCGTTCACCCCGCCGATCACCTGCGCCTGGCCGCGCTGGTTCACCGAGCCGGTGATCGCGAAGGACTGCTTGATCGGCACGCGGGCGATCGCGCTCAGCAGCGCGCAGAGCTCGGCCATCGAGGCGCTGTCGCCGTCGACTCCGCCGTAGGACTGCTCGAACACGAGGCTCGCCGTGAGGCTCACCGGGGTGTCCTCGGCGTAGCTCGCCTTGAGGTAGCTCGAGAGGATCAGCATGCCCTTGGAGTGGATGGAGCCGCCGAGCTCGGACTCGCGCTCGATGTCGACGATCTCGCCCTTGCCGAGGCGGACCAGGCAGGTGATGCGGTTGGGCTGGCCGAAGCGCGTGTGGCCCACGCTCATGACGCTCAGGCCGTTCACCTGCCCAACCACCGCGCCCTCGGTGTCGACCATCACCGTGCCGTCGCGAAAGCGCTCGAGCGTGGCCTCGACGAGCCGGCCGTCGCGCTCGCGCTGCGCGTCGACCGCGCGGCGCACGTGCTCGCGCAGGACCACCGGCGCGTCGACGCTCGCGGCCTGCCAGTCGGCCTCGCGCATCAGGTCGCACACCCGCGCCAGCCAGGTCGAGAGCTTGCGCTGGTCCCCCGCGAGGCGCGACGCGTGCTCGATGATCCGGCTCGTCGCGCAGCGCCGGAAGGGGCGCAGGTCCTCGCTCCGCGCGATCCCCGCGAGGAGGCGCGCGAACTGGAGCTCCAGCTCGGCGTTCCACGGCACGTCGTCGGAGAAGTCGGCCGCGACCTTGAACAGCCCGTCGAAGTCCGGGTCGACCCCGCTGAGCGCGTAGTAGAGCTGCCGCGCCCCGATGAGCACCACCTTGACGTCGAGCGGGATCGGGTCGGGCTCGAGGCTCCCCGCGCTGATCCCCATCGAGCGGCCGAGCGACTCGATCTCGATCGCGCGGTGGGTGAGCGCGCGCTTGAGCGAGTCCCAGGCCGCGGGCGAGGTCAGCAGGCGCCGCGCGTCGAGCACGAGCGTGCCACCGTTGGCGCGGTGGATCGCGCCGGGCCGGATCATCGTGAAGTCGCTCACCAGGGCGCCGAGCCGCGCCTTCTGCTCGACGCGACCGAACAGCCGCTCGAGCGTGGGGTGGTCCTCCTCGACCACCGGCTCGCCGTCCTGGCCGCGCCGGTCGATGAAGAGGTTCACGCGATAGCGGATGACCGGGTCACCGGCCGCCGCGAGGACTCGCTCGAGCGCACGATCCGCGTCGTCGTCGTCGCCCGAGGGCTCGGCGAGGAGCGCGGGCGCGTGCTGCGCGATGTCGTGCTCCGCCTCCTCGAGCCAGGCGGAGACCGCCTCGATGTCGGCGAAGGCCTCGCGCGCGTCGGACAGCAGGGCGTGGGCCGAGCGCTGGGCCGCGCCTCGGTGAATCTCGCGGAGCTCCTCGCGCGCCTCACGCTGCCACCGGGGGGCGCTCGCCATCGCCTCCTGGAGCTGCTCCTCGAGCTCGCCGAGCGCGTCCTTGAGCTGCTTCTGCTCCTCCTCGGGCAGGGCCTTGAAGCGCTCGGGGTCGAGCACCTCGCCCTCCTTCATCGGCGCGAAGGCGAGGCCCTGGGGCGTGCGCATCATGCGGAGGCTCCGCGCCTCGGCCGCGTCGCCGATCTTGGAGAGCACCTCCTCCTGGCGGCCCTCGATGCGCTGCTGGATCACGCGCACCTCGTTGCGGAGCTCCTCCGACTCGAAGGACGCGCGCAGCGTGGCCACCAGCTCGTCGGCGACGCGCCCCATCCGCGCCTCGAGGTCCGCGCCGCGGCCCACGGGGAGCGCGATCGCGCGGGGCTTCTCGGGCGCGCTGAAGTTGTGGACGTAGACCCAGTCCTCGACCGGCGCGCCCCGGGGGTCGGCCGCGCGCAGCACCTCGCGCACGAGGCGGTGCTTGCCCATCCCGGCCGGCCCGAGGACGAAGAGGTTGAAGCCCTTTTGCTTCATCGAGAGGCCGAAGCGCAGCGCCTGCTCGGCGCGTTCCTGGCCGAGCATCCCCGGGAGCGGCTCGAGGTCGTCGGTCGTCTCGAAGCTCAGCGCGCTCTCGTCGCAGCTGCGGCGCGCGCGCGCGGCCTCGATCGGCGCGGTCTCGGATCGGGTCATAGGCCCGCGAAGCTACCAGAGTTGGCTCGCGGGCGGCTCGCCCTCGGCTTGCTCGGAGGCCCGGTTCGGCCCCACAACCTCCCCCGTGAAGGAGCCCTCATGAGCGCGAGCGACCGGCCCCACGTGGTGATCCTCGGCGGCGGCTTCGGCGGCCTCGCGGCCGCGCGGCACCTACGCGGCGCGCCAGTGCGCGTCACCCTCGTCGACCGGAGCAACCACCACCTGTTCCAGCCGCTGCTCTACCAGGTCGCGACCGCGGCGCTGTCGGCACCGGACATCGCGGCGCCCCTGCGCAAGCTGCTGCGCGGCCAGGAGAACGCGCGCGTCCTGATGGGCGAGGTGGTGGGCGTCGATCCGGAGGCGCGAACGGTCGCGCTCGATCGCGAGACGCTCTCATACGACCACCTCGTGGTCGCGACCGGCATGGTCCACAACTACTTCGGCCACCCCGAGTGGGAGGCGCACGCGCCGGGCCTCAAGACGCTGCGGGAGGCGCTCGACATCCGCGCGCGGGTGCTGCGCGCCTACGAGGCGGCGGAGCGCGAGCCGGACGCAGCGCGGCGGCGCGCGCTGCTGACCTTCGTTGTCATCGGCGGTGGCCCGACCGGCGTCGAGATGGCGGGCGCGCTCGCCGAGATCGCGCAGCGCACGCTCGCCGCGGACTTCGACGGCTTCGACCCGGCGCGCGACGCGCGGGTGATCCTCCTCGAGGGCGGGCCGCGGGTGCTCGCGGCGATGAGCCCCGAGTCCTCGCGCGAGGCGCGCGCGTCGCTCGAGGAGCTGGGCGTCGAGGTCCGCGTCAACACGCTCGCCAAGGACGTGGGCCCGCGCGGGGTGACGCTCTCGGACGGCAACACGATCGCGGCGGAGACGACGATCTGGGCGGCCGGCCTCAAGGGGAGCCCGCTGAGCGCGCAGCTCGGGGCGGAGCTCGACCGCGCCGGCCGCGTGAAGGTCACCCCTACGCTGCGCGTCCAGGCGCACCCCGAGATCTTCGTGATCGGCGACCTGATGCACCTCGAGCAGGACGGCGAGCCGCTGCCGGGCGTCGCGCAGACCGCGCTCCAGGGCGGGCGCTTCGTGGCCGAGCAGATCGAGAACGAGATCCTCGGCTACCCGCTCGCGTCGCGCTTCGTCTACCGGGACAAGGGCTCGATGGCCACCGTCGGCCGCGCCAAGGCGGTCGCCGAGGTCGGCGGCTCGCAGATCGGCGGCTTCTTCGCGTGGATGCTCTGGCTCGTCATCCACCTCCTCTTCCTGGTGGACTTCCGCAACCGCGTCGCCGTGCTCCTCGAGTGGGCCTGGGCCTACGTGACGTGGCGCCGCAGCGCCCGCGTGATCCTCGACGCCCCGCCGCGACGACGCCCGGCCGAGGAGCGACGCGCGCTCATCCACCAGGCCCTCGAGCTGGGCCCGCCGGCCCCGGGAGCCCCAGAATCCGGGGACGAGGAGAGTTCACTCATACCTGAGTGACGCCCGGCGATTCTCTGCTAAGGTGGCCCGCCGTGGAAGCCTCGACCCGCGCGCCCACCTCTCCGCTCCGCGCGTTCGCGGCGCTCTTCGCGCTCCTCGCGCTCGACGCGATCGGCGCGACATCCGCCGCCGCGCAGGACGACGAGCCCCCGCCGGCCGACCCGGTGGAGGTCGAGGCCGACCCCGAGCCGGAGGCTCCCCCCGACGACGGCGGGGCCGAAGGTGACGCGGACACCCCGTGGTACCGGCGCGCAACCCCCGACGCGGAGCCCACGCCGCCCGAGCCGCCGCCCGAGCCGCCGCCCGAGCCGCCGCCCGAGGCCCCCGCGCCCGCCCCGGCTGCGGAGGACGACCGCGCAGATCACAGCGCGGATGAGGAGGACGGCGACGACGAGCCAGACGTGGAGGCCCACCGGGGCGACTTCTACTTCGGCAGCTACGGTCGGATCGTCGCGGCGTCGGATCTCGACGGCCGCAGCGGCCGGCAGAACCTGATCACCGCGTGGGGTCCGCGCGTCGACGAGTCCGACACCTACGCCGAGCTCGAGCTGCGCCGCGAGGACCACTTCGCGGGCATGCACACCCAGATCGTCGCGACCGTCGCCTACGGCGGGCCGCTGTTCCACTACGACGGCGACTTCAGCGAGCGGATCGCGATCCGCAACCTCTTCGCCGAGACGCAAGACCTGTTGACCCCCGGCTTCAGCATCTGGGCCGGCTCGCGCATGTGGCGAGGGGACGACGTCTACCTCTTCAACATGTGGCCGCTCGACAACCTCAACCTGATCGGCGGCGGCCTCGGCTACGCGCTCGAGGACATCGGCGAGCTCCGCGTCGCGGCCGGGCTCGCGCAGCCCAACGACCCGTTCCAGCGCCAGGAGGTCCTCACCCCCGCGCGGGTCGGCTTCTCGCCGGAGTCGGTCGTGTTCCTGGATCGGCCGCGCCTCGTGGTCGCCGGGCGGCTCACCTGGTGGCCCTTCGGCCGCAACGAGCGCACGGGGATGAAGGCCATCCTGTACGGCGAGGGCCACTACCTCCCGTCGGGCGATCGCCGCGACGAGGAGGGCTTCACCGAGCGCCTCCCCGACGACGTCGGCTGGGTCGCGGGCGCGCAGGTCGGCGGCTACATCAGCGATCTGCGGACCTTCGCGAACCTCTTCGTCCGCTACGGGGTCGGCCTCGGCGCCTACGACCCGCTCGGCGTCCCGTTCCGCGAGGGCTCGGTCATCCAGACCGGGCGCGCGCAGGAGTTTCGCGTCGCGCTCAGCGCCAACTGGGAGCACGAGATCTTCGGCCTCCAGGTCGGCGCCTACTACCGCTACTTCCGCGACGCCGACCCCAACGTCTTCGGACGCGGCTCGCTGAGCGAAGGCGCGATCGACCTGCGCCCGATGGTCTGGCTCGACCGCTTCGTCGGGGTCGCGCTCGACGTGAGCTACAGCGGCATGGCCGCCTCATCGCTCAACGAGCTCACCGGCGCGCCCGAGGGCGGCAACATCTTCAAGCTCGGCGTCATCCCCTTCGTGTCGCCGTTCGGCCGCGGCACCTACACGCGCCCGCACATCCGCCTGATCTACTCGCTCACCGTCCGCGACGACGGCGCGCGCGCCCTCTACCCCATCCTGGATCCCCGCAGCGCGAACAACGTCGAGCACTTCCTCGGCGTCGGCGTCGAGTGGTGGTTCGCCAGCAGCAGCTACGGGAGCTGACCGATGCGCACGATCTTCCCCCGCCACGCCCTGCTCGCCCTCCTCGCCCTGACCGCGGGCTGCGCCCACGACGTCCTCGGCGAGCAGAAGGACGTCGAGATCGCGACCCACGTCGAGGACTGGCGCGACCAGGTCGTCTACCAGCTCCTCGTCGACCGATTCGCCAACGGCGACGCCCGCAACGATCACCGCGTCGACCCGACCGCGCTCGCCCGCTACCAGGGCGGCGACTGGCAGGGGGTCATCGATCGGATGGACTACCTGCAGGAGCTCGGCGTCACCGCGCTCTGGATCAGCCCCATCGTGCTGAACGTCGACACCGACGCGGGGATCGACGGCTACCACGGCTACTGGGCGGTCGACTTCACCCGGCTCAACCCGCACTTCGGGGACCTCGCGACGCTGCGCGCGCTCGTCGACGAGGCTCACGCGCGCGGGATGCTGGTGATCCTCGACATCGTCACCAACCACCTGGGGCAGGTCTTCTACTACGACGTGAACCAGAACGGGCAGCCCGACGAGTCGGTCCAGGGCTCGGGCGCGGTCGCCCCGGGCGGCAGCCCGTCGCAGATGACGAGCCCGCTCGCGCGCATCAACGAGTTCGACCCCGACTTCGACCCGCGCGGCGTGCAGTCCTTCACCTCGCTCGGCTCGGCCGGCCCGGCGCCGATCGTGTTCTTCGACGAGCCGGCGATCTTCCGCGTACCGCCCCAGCCGCCGATCTTCCAGCTCCCGAGCTCGTACAGCCGGCGCGGTCGCACGCTGAACTTCGACGATCCGCAGCAGCTCCTCTGGGGCGACTTCCCGGGCGGGCTCAAGGACGTCAACACGCTCGACCCGGACGTGCGCGAGGCGATGACCCAGGTCTACGTCGACTGGGTGCTCGCGACCGACCTCGACGGCTTCCGCATCGACACGATCAAGCACGTCGACTACGGGTTCTGGGAGTTCTTCGCCCCCGAGGTGCGCCGCCGCCTCGCGGACGCCGGCAAGACGAATTTCTTCATGTTCGGCGAGGCGTTCGACGGCCGCGACGACCTGATCGGCAGCTACACCCAGCGCGGCGACGGCGGCGCGGCCCGCCTCGACTCGGTGTTCTACTTCTCGCAGAAGTTCCGGGTGTTCGACTCGATCTTCGGCGCCGACAACCCGACCACCGGGGCGCAGGTGCTGTTCGACGAGCGCGCGGTGAACTACGGCCACGAGCCCGCGCCCGGCGGCATCGGCGTGCCGCCCGACCAGGCGCTCGTGAACTTCATCGACAACCACGACGTGCCCCGCTTCCTCTTCGGGCGCGACGACGAGCAGGGGCGCGCGCGGCTGCGCAACGCGCTCACCTACCTGATGACCGAGGACGGCATCCCCTGCCTCTACTACGGGACCGAGCAGGAGCTCGCCGGCGGCAACGACCCGACCAACCGCGAGCCGCTCTGGCTGACCGACTTCGACACGACCAACGCGACGTTCCAGCACTTCGCGCGCCTCGCGCGGATCCGCGCGCGCTACCCCGCGCTGCGCCGCGGCAGCTTCGAGCTGGTCTGGACGACCGACCGGGTGGGCGACGAGGAGGACGCGGGGATGCTCGCGTTCGAGCGCCGCGCCGGCGACGACTACGCGCTCGTCGTCTTCAACACCATCGCGAGCCACCCGAGCCACACGCAGTTCGAGGGCACGCCGATGACCGTGTCGGCCCGAGGGGCGCTCCGCGACGTGCTGACCGGCGACACCTTCGACGTCCCCGCGGACGGCGGGCTGCGCGTCGCGGTCCCGGCGATGAGCGCGCGGATCCTCGTCCCGGCCGCCGACTACGAAGCGCTCTAAGCCGCGCCCGCGAGTCGCCGCGAGGCTGGTAGCCTCGAGGCGTGGAGATCCTGATCCTCCTCGTCCTCGGCGCGGGCTTCGTCGCGATGCTCGCCCTGATCGTCGTCCTGACGATCTACCGTGGGCGCCAGCGCGGGCGCGACTGGGCGGCCGCCGCCGGGCAGCTCGGCTTGACCCTCGGCCCCGCGACCCACCGCGCGCCGTTCGCGGGGGACCGCCCCACCATCCACATGCCGATGCGTGGGGCCCGCGCCGGGCTGCCAGTGGAGATCGGGATCAAGGTCGTGATCCGACACGGCGCCAACAACCGCCGCTACCGTGAGCTGTGGACCTACGTGCGCGTCAGCTTCCCGCGGTCGCTCGACCTCGGGCTCGCCGCCCACACCACCGGCTTCGTCGGCCGCGCGTTCCAGGCGCTCGCCGGTCAAACCGACGTCCAGGTCGGCGACCCGGAGCTCGACGCGGCGTACGAGATCAAGGCGGCCGACCCCGGGCTCGTCGCGCGCCTCTTCCAGGTGCCGTACCTGCGCGAGGCGCTGATGTGGCACGCGCACCACGCGCCGATGAAGCCGTGGGTCGGCGACGGCCAGGTCTACGCCTCGGTGAAGCGCGTCGTGACCGACCCCGGCGCCCTCGCCACCACCCTCGACAACCTGGTCGACCTCGCCCGGCGTGTGCTCGCCGCGCGGGCGCAGATCGGCCCGTCCGAGGGCGAGCGCGCGGTGCAGGAGCAGTGGCGCCAGGTGGCCGAGCGGCGCGGGCTCGCCCTCGACGTCGAGGGCACGCGCATGAGCGGGCGCACCGAGGGCGTCTACGTCGAGGTCGACGCTCAGCTCGTGAAGCAGCAGCGCTGGACGGTCTTCACCGTGCGCTTCGATCGCCCGCTCGGCGCGAGCCTCAAGATGACCCGGCAGAGCAGCCTGCACTCGATCGGCAAGCTCCTCGGGATGCAGGACATCGAGGTCGGCGACCCGGCGTTCGACGCGCGCTTCCTGATCAAGGGCAGCCCGCCCGACCGCGTGCGGGCCCTGCTGACGCCGGAGGTGCGGGCGCGCCTCGCCGAGCTGTCGGACCGCGCGAGCGCGCTCGAGGTGCACGACGACCGCCTCGAGGCGCGGGTGGGCTGGCTCGTCGCGCAGGCGGCCGACGTCGACTCGGGCCTCGCGATGGTAGCGCGCGCGGGCGCGGCGCTGAGCGGCCAGGGCGCGGCCGAGGCGGGCCCGTTCCGCTGACCGGTTGACACGCCCTCACCGGGGCCGCACAGCCCCCGCCATGACTCAACGCGCTTGCACCTTCGCCCTCTCGCTCTGCCTCGCCGCGTGCGGCGGCGCCTCCGCCTCCGGCGAGCAGACCACCGCCGCCGAGGAGGCCCGCGTCCCCGTCCAGGTGGAGACCGGCTCCCTCACCGCCGCGATCGCCGGGGCCCACCGCTCGGACGAGAACCGGGCCCGCGACCGCTACCGCCACCCGCAAGAGACGCTGACCTTCTTCGGGCTCGAGCCCGAGATGAACGTCGTGGAGATGGCGCCGGGCGGCGGCTGGTACACCGAGGTCCTCGCGCCCGTCCTGCGTGACCACGGCCACCTCTCGGTCGCGATCGCCGACCCGGAGTCGAGCGAGTACTCCCAGCGCCTCCTCGCGCGCCTCGCCCGGAACCCCGAGATCTTCGACCAGGTCGAGCAGGTGATCTTCGAGCTCCCCGAGAGCCCGAGCCTCGGCCCCGACGGCTCGGCCGACATGGTCGTCACCTTCCGCTCCACCCACGGCTGGATCAACCGGGGTCAGGCCCAGGAGGTCTACAACGCGATGTTCCGCGTGCTCCGCCCGGGCGGCGTGCTCGGGGTCGTGCAGCACCGCGCGGCCGACGACGCGGACCCGGCCGAGAGCGCCCAGACGGGCTACGTGCCCGAGCCCACCGTGATCGAGCTCGCGACCAACGCGGGCTTCGTCCTTGAGGAGTCGTCGGAGCTCAACCGCAACCCGGCCGACGACCACGATCACCCCGAGGGCGTCTGGACGCTCCCCCCGAGCCTTCGGCTGGGCGACACGGACCGCGCGCAGTACGAGGCGATCGGCGAGAGCGACCGGATGACCCTCCGCTTCCGCCGGCCCGCGGCCGCGGCGGCGGAGCGCGCGACGGAAGAGGCCGAGGAGCTCATCGAGTAGCCCACCCAAGCGAGCCCGCCGGCGGTGGGTCAGAGTGTCCTCATGCGCTCGTCTGCCGCCCTGCCCGCCGGCGCCCTCGCGCTCGGCCTGCTGCTGTTGACCCCCTTAGCGCGCGCCGATGTCGCGCCCCGAGGGCCCTACCGCCCACCCACGCGCATGCGGCTCCGGCTGACCACCGTGCGAGTGGAGTCCGGTGACGCTCCGCGCGAGGACCAGCAGCGCGCCGAGCGGGAGGTCCGGTCCGCGCTCCATCGGGCCCAGGGGCGCCTCGACACGTGCCTCCAGAACCACGTCCTGCGCGACGACGCGCTGCGGTCGCGCCGCCGCACCCTCGAGGGGCGGCTCGCCTTCGATCGGTCCGCCCGCCCCACCGGCCAGGGGATCATCGCCGCGCAGGGCATCCCGCAGCCCGCCCGGGCCTGCGTGGCCGAGGTGACGCGGGGGCTCGGGCTCTCGAGCGCACCCCGCGGCTTCGTCGAGCTGCGCTACCGCTACACGCTGATCGCCGTACGCGGCCGCTGAGCGCGGCCGCCTGAGCGCGTCAGCCCCGCCGCCTCGGACCGCTCGCGAGCCAGGCCCGCAGCTTCGCGACGCGCGCGGGCCCCAGCGCGGCCGGGTAGAGCGCGAGCGAGGCCCAGCTGAACGCGCCCACCTCCATCGTGAGCTCGATCCCGAGGTGGAGCGCGAGCCCGAACAGGAGGTAGCCCTCGACGAAGCGGATCCGGGCGAAGAACGCCTTGATCCGCTGCAGGCGCGGGCTCACCGGCTCGCTCTCGCCGATCAGGAGCGCGAAGAGGAAGACGAGCCCCGAGACCTCGAAGATCCAGGTCGTCGTCGTCGCGATCTGGGTGAGCGGATAGGCCCAGAGCGGCAGGCCGGGGAAGCGGGCCCAGGTCGGCTGCTGGAGGATGAACCAGAGCGCCGACGCGGGGCCGCCGGGGACCCAGGTGGACGAGGCCTTGCCGATGCCGCTCCCGAAGTAGAGGAGGCCCATCTGGACCATCATCAGAAAGCGCGGCCAGCGCGCGGTGAGCCCGCCCTTGCCGCGGTAGCGCGCGTCGATCGAGAGCGCGCGGCCGGCGCCGGAGAGGACGAGCAAGAACAGGATATCGACGAGCAGGTTGTCGTAGCTGCCGCGCGCGCTCGGGTTGAGCTCGGAGACGGCGCGGTAGCCGAGGTAGGTCACGAGCAGCGCGGGGCGGCTGAAGAGCCCGAGCGCGGAGAAGACCGCCGCGACGATCACCCCGACGAGGAGCAGGTGCACGCCCTCGACGGAGAGGCCGCCGTCGAACCACCCGTAGGAGAAGCTCAGGCCGCCGAGCTCGCGGTGGACGAGCGCGACGTCGGCCGCCCCGCTGAGGAGGAAGCTGCCGAGGTGGAGCACCACGGTGGTCGCGCAGGCGATGCGCACGAGCGCGAGCGGCGTCGCGTCCTCTTCCGCGGTGAGGTACGCGAGGAAGCGCGCCCATCGCCCCTGGGTGGCCGAGCGGTTGAGGGGCCGGTTCACGGCGCAGGCCTCCGCACGACCACCGTGCGCCCCCACTCCGGCGGCGGCGGATCGGGGAGATCGGGCGAGTGCAGGGTCGTGCGCGAGAAGCCGCACTCCACGTATTGGGTGTCCGGGTCGTCCAGGAAGGCGAGGTTGGCGATCGCCCGGCAGCCCGCGTCGTAGCGCTCCGCATAGCTCGGCCAGCCCCAGCGGAAGATCATCGAGCGCACGCGCGGGTGGCCGAGCTGATGCGCGCGCCAGGCGTGGGCCGGATCGGCGTGGAGGTAGATCGTCTCCCACGGGCACGACGCGCAGTCGCGCGCGCGCACGCCGAAGCGGTCGCTCGATTGGGTGCCGGCGTTGAACATCAGCCAGCTCTGCCGCTGCCCGGTCCACCGCATGTAGGGCTCGAACGGGGTGAGCGCGCGGTCGCGCACCGTCTGGTAGGTGACGACCACCTCGTAGAGCTCGTCCTCGAACGCGCGCTGCTCCATCCCGAAGCGCGCCGACCAGACCCGCATCTCGCGCTGGGCCCGCTCGTCGGCCCACGCGCGGCGGTCGAGCGCGCGAGAGAGGCTCGGGATCATCGACAGCGAGCTGGCCGCGACGTGGAAGACCACGAAGGCGCCGATGAGGTGAGGGAGCCAGCGGGCGAGGCCCGATCGACGCGCGGCAGGCTCGGGCCCGCGCGCCCGGTCGGCGGTGGCGGCAGCGGTCGACTCGACGGTCGACCCCGCGCGCGGCCCCGAGGGCACCTGGTCGGCCGCCTTCGCCGTCGTAGGCGGCCTCTTGCCGCGCCGCTTGCGTCGTTTGGCCATCGACGCTCAGAGCTCCTTCATCAAGACGCGTGAGCGCCGGCGCCGATCGTAGCTCGCGCGGCGCGCGGGGGGCAGCGCGCGCACCGAGCTCGGCGCGAAGCCGCGCTCCTGGAAGAAGTGCGCGGAGCGGGTGGTGAGCACGAAGATCCGCTCGAGCCCCACCGAGCGCGCGCGCTCCTCCATCGCGTGGAGGAGCGACTCGCCGCGCCCCGTCTGCCGGTAGCTCGGGTGCATCGCGACGCAGTAGAGCTCGCCCATCCGCTCCTCGGGCATCGGCTCGAGCGCCGCGCAGCCGATGACGAGCCCGTCGCGCTCGACGACCATGAAGCGGTCGAGCTCCATCTCGAGCCGCTCGCGCCCGCGACGGATCAGGACGCCCTCCTCCTCGAGCGGGCGCAGGAGCGCGGCGAGCGGGCCTACGTCCGCGAAGGCGGCGGGCCGCAGCGTCTCGTAGTCCTCCGCGGTCACGAGCGTCCCCGCGCCCTCGCGGGTGTAGAGCTCCTCGAGCAGCGCGCCCTCGCGACGCCGCCCCACGAGGTGCGCGCGCCGGACCCCGCCTCGCACCGCCTGGGCCGCGGCGATGAGGTGGCGCTGGACGTCCTTGCCTCCGCGCCGGCGCGCGTGCGCCTCCGCCTCGTCGGGCGAGAGCTGGTTGATCCGGCGCCGCCGGCCGTCGACCACCCCGCGCCCCTCGAGCAAGCCGATCAGCTTGTCGGCGTGGAGCGCGATCGCGACGTCGCGGGCCACCGCGTGGGCCGCGAGGTTGAACGACTCGCCGGTGGGCGAGACGCCGAGCGGGCTGATGAGGACGACCGCGTTCATGTCGAGCAGCCCGCGGATCGCGTCGGCGTCGACCCGGCGCACCTCGCCGGAGTAGAGGTAGTCCACCCCGTCCCGAACCCCGATCGGGCGCGCGGTGACGAAGTTGCCGCTGACCGTCCGCAGGCGTGCGCCCTCCATCGGGGTGTTCGCGATGCCGGCCGAGAGCGCTCGCTCGAGCCGGGCCCGCACCGCGCCGACCGCCTCGTGCGTGCATTCGAGCGCCGCGCGGTCGGTGACCCGGATCCCGGCCACGATGCGCGAGCGCTGGCCGGCCGCGCGGAGGCGCCGCTCGATCTGCGGGCGGCTGCCGTGCACCAGGACGAGCCGGACGCCAAAGGCGCGCAGGAGCGCCACGTCGGACGCCAGGCCCTCGATCGCCGCGCCCTGGACTGCCTCGCCGCCGACGAGGACCACGAAGGTGCGCCCCCGGTGCGCGTGGATGTACGGCGCGGCGACGCGGAGGCTCTCGATGAAGCTGGACGGTGCGGGCGCGGTCACGGCGCCTGGTGTACACGCCCGCCGGCCCCTTGAAAATCGCGGGCGCGAGAACCATGACCCCGGCGATGGGTTCCGAGCTCGCGGTCCAGGCCCTCACCTCCGGCGATGCGCCCCCCGCGCGGTGGCTGATGTTCCTGCACGGGATCCTCGGCCGGGGCGGCAATTGGCGCGGGATCGCGCGCCGCACGATCGCCCGCGCGCCGACCTGGGGCGCGCTCCTCGTCGACCTGCGCGCCCACGGCGACTCGCGCGGCCTCACGCCGCCGGACACCGTCGCGCGGTGCGCCGCCGACCTCGCCGGCTACGCGGCGACCCTCGAGGCGCCGGTCGAGGGCGTCCTGGGGCACAGCTTCGGCGGCAAGGTCGCGCTCGCCTACGCCGAGGACGCGCCCGCGCTGCGCAAGCTCTTCGTCGTCGACTCCTACCCCGGCCCGCGGCCGGGCGGGCGCGGCAGCGAGTCGGTCCTGCGCGTGCTCGGGATGCTCGGGGCCCTGCCGCCTCGGTTCGCCGAGCGCGACGACTTCGTCGCCCACGTCACCGGCGCGGGGTTCTCGGAGGGCCTCGCGCGCTGGCTCGCCCAGAGCCTCGACCGCGGCGACGACGGCACCTACGCGTTCGGCCTCGACCTCGCGCGCATCAAGGCGCTCCTCGACGACTACTTCGCGCGCGACCTCACGCCCGTGATCGACCCGCCCCGCGCGGGGCTCGAGGCCTGCCTCGTCGTGGGCGAGCGCTCGGAGGTCTTCGGCGAGGAGGAGCGCGCCCACGCCGAAGAGCTCGCCGCGCGCCACGCCGGGGTGGAGGTCGCGGTCGTGCCGGACGCGGGTCACTGGATCCACGCGGACGCGCCCGAGCGCCTCGTCGCGCTGCTCGCGGAGCGGCTGGCGTGAGCGCGATCGACGTCGACGTGCTCGTGCTCGGGGGCGGCGTCGCCGGGCTGGCCGCCGCGACCTCGGCCGCGAAGACGGGGGCGGGCGTGCTCCTCGTCGAGCCCGAGGCGCTCGGAGGCCGGGCCGCCGCCTCGACCCTCGTCCCCTGGCGGGCGCTCGAGCGCGCGGTCGACGCGGGGGGCGACCGCGGCGCGATCTGGGAGCGGGCACAGGCCGCGGCCGCGCGGGTCACCGAGGAGTGGCGCGAGCGGAGCGCGCTCCGCCTCGAGGATCACGGCGTCGAACGGGTCCGCGGAGCGGCGCGCCTGCGAGGCCCCCGCGAGGCCGCGATCGAGGGCGGCCCGGTCGTACGCTTCGAGGGCGTCGTGATCGCGACCGGCGGGGCGCCGCGCGCGATCGGCGAGGGGCCGCGGGTCCTCCGGCCGGGTCAGCTGCTGTCGGTGGCCGCGCCCCCGCCCTCGATCCTCGTGGTGGGCGGCGGGGTGGCGGGCGCCGAGCTCGCGAGCGCGCTGAGCCGCGTCCCGGGCACCGAGGTCAGCTGGCTGATGGACGAGCTCGGGCTGCTGCCGGACTTCGACCGCGAGCTCGCGGAGACCCTCGGCGACGTGCTGATGGGCCGAGGCGTCAAGCTGGTCCACGGCAAGCGCGTGCTCGGGGTCGAGGGCGACGAGCGGGAGGCGCGCGCCGCGCTCGACGGCGGCCGCACCTACGCGGCGTCCTGCGCGCTCGTCGCGGTCGGCACCCGGCCGCGGACCGACGACCTCGGCCTCGACACGATCGGGCTCGAGGGGCTGTCGGTCGACGCGCGCTGCGAGACCGCGGTGGAGGGCGTCTTCGCGGCCGGAGACTGCACGCCTCGCTGTCGCAGCGCGGGCGCGGCGGAGGCGATGGGCCGGATCGCCGGTCGGCGCGCCGCCGGCGAGGACGCCCCGGCCTGGGATCCGGCGCGGGTGCCCGAGACGGTCTGCGCCCGGCCGGCCCTCGCGCAGATCGGCCTGACCCCCGAGCGCGCCGCCGGTCGCGAGGTCGCGCTCTACACCCTCCGCGCCGAGGAGACCCTCGACGGGGCCCTGTCCGGGGTAGGCGCGTCGCTCGACGACAAGGGCTTCACGCGGATCGTGTGCGACGCGGACACCGGCCATGTCCTCGGCGCGAGCGCCGCGGGGCCCGGGGCGCTCGCCGCGATCGACGCGATCGGGCTCGCGATGGAGCTCGGGGCGCGCGACGTCGATCTGCGCCGCCTCACGGGACGCAGCCCGGGGCCGCTCGAGGCGATCCGCCGGGCGGTCGACTGAGCCCTCGAGGCAGCCGTCGGGGCGGCGCGGGAGCCGAGCCGCCTTCGAACGCAGCAAGCTCCGATCGCGGGGACGACCGCGCCCCCGGGCCAGCTCGCGGGGAGCGAGCGGCCACGCGGGGGCGCCGAGCGCGCACCCTCAGCAGTAGGCGTCGTACTCGGGCGACGCGTCCCAGAGCGCGTCGGCGAGCGTGCCCTGCCCGATGCGTTCGAGGACCCCGGCGAGGAGGCGCTCGTGCACCGCGAGCTGGGCGCGGAGCCGGAGCGCCTCGCGGCCCTCCGCGTGGTGGAGCGCGGAGAGCAGGCGCTCCATCTCGGACAGGACGCGAGCCTCGTCGGTGAGGGGACCGGCGAACGCCCCCCGCGCGCGAGCCTCGGCGATCTTGGCGCGGACCAGGTGGTGAGGGATACTCATGGCTTGACCTCCTGTGGCCGCGTACGGGCGCGGCTGAGGAAACCGTAGACATGCGGATCGCGGCTGATTCGGACATCCCCGAGCAGCCGCGTTTCCGTCACACGTCTGTCACACAAGGGGCGACGATCGCCACGGACGAGCGATCGAAAAGCGATCGCGGCGCGGCCTGGAGCGGCTTCCGCCCCCCGACTTACACGGCCCTTTCCGTGAGGGGGCTCCAGGTCGGGAGGGTGACGCCGGCGCGGGCCGCCGGTAGGGTGTGCCGGCTCGCGGGCGAGGCGCCGCGGCGGAGGGAACGCGAATGAACGGGACTCGGCTACTCCGGAGGCTCGCGCTGGGCCTGGTGCTCTGCGGCTGCATCGCCGGCTCCATCCCCGGCTGTACCGCGGGGGAGTCGCCCGACGACGCCGGCCCCGGCGGCTCGGACGCGGGCGATCCGCTCTCGGGCTGCGACCCCAGCGTGGACACCGACGGCGACGGCATCGCCGACGGCGCGGAGGGCACCGCCGACTCGGACGCAGACGGGATCCCGAACCACCAGGACGACGACTCCGACGGCGACGGCATCAGCGATCGCGACGAGCACCAGGACAACGTCCCGTGCTCACGCCCCGACGCGGACGGCGACGGCACGCCGAACTGGATCGACGCCGACAGCGACAACGACGGCCTCCCGGACGCGGACGAGGTCGGCACCTACTCCACCGATCCCTACAACACCGACACCGACGGCGACGGCGTGACCGACCTCGGCGAGGTGCTCGGGACCCGCACCGACCCGCGCGATCCGTCGAGCACGATCGCGGGCGGCGACTTCTTCGTGGTCCTCCCCTACAACGGCGTCCCCGAGAACCGCGAGCTGCGCTTCGACACGAACCTCCAGCTCGCCGACGTCTACTTCCTCATCGACACCACCGGCTCGATGAGCGAGGCGATCAGCAACGTCTCGTCGTCGCTCAGCCGGATCGCCACCGAGATCCGCACGCGCATCCCGAACGTGCAGCTCGGGGTGGGCCAGTACCGCGACTTCCCGAACGCCCAGGGGCTCAGCTTCGACGGCTACGGCAACGCGGGCGACATGCCCTACGCCCACGAGCAGGACATCACCGATGACACCGCGCTGGTCCAGGCCGCCCTCGGCCGGCTGAGCGCGGGCGGCGGGGCCGACACCCCCGAGTCCGCGACCGAGGCGCTCTACCAGACGGCGACCGGCGAGGGTGGCAACTGGAGCTTCACCTCCGGCGCGCCGTCGTTCAGCCTGGCCCGCAAGGCGTGCCCGGCGATCCCGGACGAGCTCGGCCGGCGCCGCGGCTACCCGTGCTTCCGCCCGGAGTCGCTCCCGATCGTGGTGCTCGTCACCGACGCCCCGTTCCACAACGGCCCGGGCGGCTCGAACGGCTACACCGGCATCAACCCGATGCCGCACTTCCTCGACCAGTCGGTGATCGCGCTCAACAACATCGGCGCGCGCTTCATCGGCGTGGCCGTCGGCAGCGGGCCCCAGAGCGACGAGGAGCACGTCGCCCAGATGACCGGCACGGTCGACCTGGCCGGCGCCCCGCTGGTCTACCCGGCGGCCGGCGGCACGGTCTCGGACGCGATCATCGAGGGCATCGAGACCCTCGCCGGCCGGACGCCCCAGGACGTCGACGCGATCAGCGAGAACGTCATCGGCAACCCGGACAACTTCGACGCGACCCAGTTCATCACCGCGATCACCCCGGTCGAAGGCTACAACGGGGCGGCCAGCGGCCCGATGCCTGGCGTGACCTACCGGGCCAAGGACGACGACTTCTTCTACGACCTGGTGCCCGGCACGGTGGCCGAGTTCGACGTCCGCTTCGCCAACTCCGTGCGGCCCCCGGCCACGACCGCGCAGATCTTCCGGGCCACGATCATCGTCCGGGGCAACCGGGTCGCGCGGCTCGACAGCCGCAACGTCTACGTCGTCGTCCCCCCCGACGGCGCGATCATCATCATCTGACGCATCATCTGAGGATGGTATCCTGTCGGCGTCGGCCTCCCTCCTGGAGCCGACCCGTCGGACCAGATGTCGAAGACCAGCAGCGGCGAGCTCACGAGCCGGATGGGGCTCCCGGGCTCGAAGATCGGGGCCGCCCAGGGCGGGCCGCCGCGCCTCGTCGTGCTCATGGGGAGCGAGCCGGGCCGGCGCTTCACCCTCGACTCCGAGACGCTGCTCCTCGGCCGCTCCGAGGAGGCCGACGTCCAGCTCGACGACACGAAGGTCAGCCGCCGCCACGCCCGGCTGACCCTCCTCGACGGATCCTGGACCCTCGAGGACCTCGGGAGCCGCAACGGCACCCTGGTCAACGGCGAGCAGATCACGGTGCGCGCGCTCGAGGTGGGCGACCGCATCCAGCTCTCGGGCGAGACGCTGCTCCTGTTCACGCGTCAGGACCCCCTCGAGGATCTCCTGCTCCATCGGCAGCAGATGGCCGTGATCGGCCAGCTCGCGGCGGGGATCGCCCACGACTTCAACAACCTCCTCAACGTCATCAGCGCGAGCACGTCGCACGTGATGGCGCTCGACGGCGCGACCGAGCTCTCGACGCCCGAGGTCCGCGAGTGCCACGAGGACATCGCGGCCGCGGCCAAGCGTGCGGCCGAGCTCACCGCCCGCCTGCTGACGATCGCCCGCCGCCGCGAGCGCCAGCCCCAGCGCGCCGGCGAGGCGGTCGACATCTCGGGCCTCTGCGAGGACGCCCTGCAGCTCCTGCGGCGCACCTTCGATCAGTCGATCTCGGTGACGGCCGAGATCGCCCCCGACCTCCGGGTCGACGGGGACCACGCCGCGCTCCACCAGCTCCTGATGAACCTCTGCATCAACGCCCGCGACGCGATGCCTCGCGGCGGCACGCTCAAGGTGCGCGCGTTCGAGCAGGAGGAGGTCGAGGCGAACGCGGCCGCGCTCTGGTCCACCGGGCCCCACGTCGTGGTCGAGGTCTCGGACACCGGCATGGGGATGGACGAGAAGACCCGCGCCCGGGTCTTCGAGCCCTTCTTCACCACCAAGGAGCGGGGCGCGGGCAGCGGCCTCGGCCTCGCGACGGTCTACGAGGTGGCGACGACCCACGGCGGCAGCGTCGAGGTCGAGAGCGTCCTCGGCGAAGGCTCCACCTTCCGCGTGCGGCTCCCTGCGCGGCTGCGCCGGCCGGCCGACGGCAAGGCGGTCAGCAAGCGGCGCGCGAGCACCTGGGACGGGAGCGGCCAGCCGGCGACGACGCATGGGCTCATCCTCGTGGTGGACGACCAGGAGCTCGTCCGCCGGAGCCTCGGCCGGCTCCTCAAGGCGGCCGGTCACCGCGTGGTCTTCGCCGCGGACGGCCAGGAGGCGCTCGAGCGCTACACCAGCATCGAGCCGCGCCCCGACGTGGTCCTCATGGACCTCGACATGCCGCGGCTCTCGGGCTCCGAGACGCTCGGGCGGCTGCGAGGGATCAACCCGCAGGCGCGGGTCGTGCTGATCAGCGGCTACTACGACGAGACCCGCAAGCGCCGCCTCCTCCAGGACGGCGCGGCCGACTTCCTCGCGAAGCCAGTGGACGCCAAGGCGCTCCGCGACGCGATCCGCCTCGCGCTCTCGACTCCGCAAGTCGACTTCTGAGCCCCGACGCGCGCTCGAGCCGGGCCGCGAGACGCTTCGGGCGCTTCCGGCGACTGCGGCTATGGTTGCGCCCATGGACGCCCTCCCCGAGCTCGCCCCGCTCGAGCGCCGCCTGCCCGACGAGGTCGACGCGGACCACTTGCTCGAGGCGTTCCTCGACTTCGCGATCGACCGCGGCCTCGAGCTCTACCCCGCCCAGGAGGAGGCGATCCTCGAGCTGCTCTCTGGCCGGAGCGTGATCCTCAACACGCCCACCGGCTCGGGCAAGTCGCTCGTGGCGAGCGCGATGCTGTTCAAGGCGCTCGCGGAGGGGCGCCGCGCCTTCTACACCGCGCCGATCAAGGCGCTCGTCAACGAGAAGTTCTTCGCCGCGTGCCGCGATCTGGGCGCGAGCAACGTCGGGCTGATGACCGGGGACGCGTCGGTGAACCGCGACGCGCCGATCATCTGCTGCACCGCGGAGATCCTCGCCAACATCGCGCTGCGCGACATGGAGGAGGCGCGCGTCGACTACGTGGTGATGGACGAGTTCCACTACTACGCCGACCGCGACCGCGGCTGGGCGTGGCAGGTCCCGCTCCTCGTGCTTCCGCGCCACACGCGCTTCCTCTTGATGAGCGCGACCTTCGGCGACCTCACGCCGTTCGTCGACGCCGTCGAGACGCTGACCGACGAGGCGCCCGCGATCGTGCAGAGCGATCAGCGCCCGGTGCCGCTCGACTTCGACTACCGGATGACCCCCGTCTCCGAGACGGTCCAGGAGCTGCTCGAGGAGGGCAAGGCCCCGATCTACCTCGTGCACTTCACCCAGCGGAGCGCGGCCGAGCAGGCCCAGGCCCTGACGAGCATCGACTTCCTCACCAAGGAGCAGAAGCAGGCGATCGTCGAGGAGCTGCGCGGCACGCGCTTCGACACCCCGTTCGGCAAGGACCTGCGGCGCTGGCTGCGCCACGGCATCGGGGTGCATCACGCGGGGCTTCTCCCGAAGTATCGGCTCCTGGTGGAGAAGCTCGCGCAGGGTGGACACCTCAAGATCATCTGCGGGACGGACACCCTCGGCGTCGGGGTCAACATCCCGATCCGCTCGGTCGTGTTCACCAAGCTCTGCAAGTTCGACGGCCAGAAGACCGGCATCCTCAGCGTCCGCGACTTCAAGCAGATCGCGGGGCGCGCCGGGCGCAAGGGCTTCGACGACGCCGGCAGCGTGGTGTGCCAGGCGCCGGAGCACGAGGTGGAGAACGCCAAGCTCCGGATGAAGATGGCCGCCGACCCGAAGAAGGCGAAGAAGATCCGCATGCGCAAGCCGCCCGAGCGGGGCTACGCGCACTGGGACGAGCGCACCTTCCAGCGCCTCATCGAGAGCCCGCCCGAGCGCCTCGAGTCGAGCTTCGACGTGTCGCACGCGATGATGCTCCAGGTCATGGACCGCCCCGACGGTGACGGCTGCCGCCGGATGAAGCGGCTCCTGCGCGCGACCCACGAGCCGCGCGGGCGCCAGTTCGCGCACGGCCGCACCGCGATCGGGATGCTCCGCTCGCTCATCGAGGCGGGGGTCGTCGAGGTCACCACGCAGGGCGGCCGCGGCTACGTCGACGTCAAGACCGAGCTGCAGGAGGACTTCTCGCTCAACCACAGCCTCTCGCTCTACGTCGTGGAGGCGGTGCGGGCGCTCGACCCGGAGTCCGACGACTACGCCTTCGACGCGATCAGCTTCGTCGAGGCGACCCTCGAGAGCCCGAAGGTCCTGCTCCTCGCGCAGCTCGACAAGCGCAAGGGCGAGCTCGTCGCGAAGCTCAAGGCCGAGGGCGTCGAGTACGAGGAGCGGATGGCCGAGCTCGAGAAGGTCGACATCGACAAGCCCAACCTCGAGGTGATCGTCGAGGCCTACGAGCTGTTCAGCGCGCGCCACCCGTGGCTCTCCGCCGACTACGTGCGCCCCAAGTCGATCGCCCGTGAGCTCCTCGAGAAGGGCATGGGCTTCAACGACTACGTCAAGGAGTACGGCCTCTCGCGCGCCGAGGGCGTGCTGATGCGCTACCTCTCGAGCGCGTACAAGGCGCTCGTCCAGAACATCCCCGAGGACGCGAAGACCGACCACCTCTACGACCTCACCGACGACCTCGGCGCGGTGGTGCGGAGCGTCGACTCGAGCCTCATCGACGAGTGGGAGCGCCTCGCGAACCCCGGCGCGGCGCAGGACGCCCCGGCGGAGGAGGCGCCGGCCCCGGAGGGCCCGGCGGACATCACGCGCGATCGGCGCGCGTTCACCGCGATGGTGCGCAACCTCGCGGCCCGGATGCTCCGCTGGCTCGCGCTCGAGCGCTGGGAGGAGGCGGCGGAGCTCGCGGGCGAGGGCTGGACCTTCAAGCGCCTCGAGGAGGCGATGGCGCCGTACCGCGAGGAGCACGAGGCGCTGCGCTTCGACCCCGCCGCCCGCGCGCCCAAGAACACGATGATCGAGGAAGAGGACGAGCTCTGGCGGGTGCGCCAGCTCATGACCGACCCCGACGGCCACGACGACTGGTCCTTCACGTTCACCGTCGACCTGGCCGACGCCCGCGCGGAGGGGCGGCCCGCGATGCAGCTCGAGGCGATCGGCCCCAGCTGACTCGCCCGCGCGCTGAGTTGCTGGCGCGACCGGTCCGGGGTATCGGGCGGCGATGGGCACGTGGATCGGGGCGTTCGTGGAGGTCGGCGACCGGGACCCGCTCGCCGAGGCGCTCGCGGGTCACGGCATCACGCTCGAGCGGCCGCCCGGGGGCGACTGGCTCTACCTCCAGGCCGAGCCGAGCCTGGCCAGCCTCGTCCCCCCCGACATCGCGCGCGCGCTCTCGCGCCAGCTCGGCGGCCGGGTCATCGCGTTCCTCCTCCAGTCGACCGCGAGCGTCGAGGAGCTCGTCTGCTTCGAGGCGGGCGAGGAGGTCCGCCGGCTGAGCTACTCCGCCGACGAGGGTGGATGGCTCGCGCAGGACGGCGCGCCTCAGGGCTGGGAGCGGGTCTACTTCTTCGAGGACGACCACGGGACCGGCGCCGACGAGGAGTGGCCGCTCGAGCTCAACGACGAGATCGAGGAGGAGGACATCGCCCGCTACGAGGCGGCGCGCGCCGAGGGCGACGGCGCCGCGGTCCTCGATCTGCTGCACGTCGGCTCGGGCTGGGGGCTCTACCGGCTGGCCGCGCACCTCGGGCTCGACCCCGCCGCGCCGCACGCGATCTATCGACCGCCAGCGAACCGGCGTCTCCGCTGGAAGGTCTACGCGCTCGGCGCCGCCGCCCTCGCCTTCTTCGCGCTGATGTTCCTCCTCGGGCGCGCCTGAGGGCTACAGGCGCGTGACGAGGATCGCGACCGCCACGCCGAGGCAGCCGAGGATCGGCAGGGCGAGCCACGAGGCGCGCTTGGCGGCGCGGGCGAGGAGCGCGCGGGCGGCGTCGGCGCCGCGGCCGAGCGTGATCACCGCGTCGTCCGGCCAGGGGACCGACGACGTGCGGAGCGAGGCGCTCGCGAGGCCCGCGAAGCGCGACAGGACGACGACGTGGACGCCCTCCCAGTCGCTCGCCACGCCCTCGAGGACGCGCACCGGCCGCTCGGGGAGACGCAAGCGAAACTGCCCCCCGTCCGCCTCGAGCCACGCCTCACCCTCGACGACGAGGCGCCCCGCGGCCGCGTGATCGAAGAGGCGCGCGAGCGCCGACCGCCGGCCGTAGAACACCCGCGCGCCGTCGCCGAGCCGCAGGGTCCCCCCGAGCGCGCGCAGGCCCCCGCCGCCCGCAGGGCCCTCGGGGCGCGGCGCGAGCAGGTCCGGCACGTCGAGCGCGCGCGCGGTGCCGAGCTCGGAGCCGACCGAGAACACGAGCCACAGCAGCACCAGGAGCCCCGCCGCGAGCAGCGCCGTCCCGACCCGACCGAGGCGCACGAAGACCCGCCGCGCGAGCGTGTCGTCGAGGCGCACCCCGTCCGCGTCGACCACGGTGGCCACCCATTCGGCGCCGTCGGTGGCCGCGACCACGAACGTCCCGGCCGGCTCGGCGCGCTCGACGACCATCACCCCGACGACCTCGCCCTCGAGCGGGAGCTCGACCTCTCCGGCGCCCCCGCCGTCGTCGGCCTCGATGCGCAGGCCGTGCGGGCGTGCGCTCACCTGCACGGTGGTGCCGGGCAGGCGCTGCGGGACCAGCTGCACATCGGTCCGCAAGCCGCGCTGCGGGGCGTCGATGTCGCTGGCCCACGGCGCGAGCGGGAGCGGCGTGGCCGCGGCGACCAGGACCGCGGCGCCGACACCCGCAAGCCCGGGGGCGAGCAGCCGGAAGATGCCCCGCAGCCCGGCGGGCACGTCCGGCGGGGCGGCCGTGTCCTCCGCGCGCTGATCGAGCGTCTGTGCCTCGGCGATCGCGTCGGCGAGGAGCGCGATGGCGAGCGGGGCGCCGAGCGCGATCGCGAAGGGCGCGACGATCACCGTCGCGGCGGGGCTCGCGTGGGCCACCGCGGCGGCGGGCAGCAGCCCGAGCGCGAGCGCGCCGCCCACCTGGGCCCCGAGCCGCGCGCTGGCCCGCGCGCCGAGCCGCGCCGCGACCTGGAACGAGAGGGAGAAGGCCTCGAAGAGCTTCGCGCCGTCCGCCGCGAGGAGCGGAGCGAAGAGGAGCGGGGACGCGGCCGCGCCGAGGCCCACGTAGACCGCGACCCCGAGCAGGATCGAGGGGACGTCGCCCAGCGCGCCGCCGACCAGGTGCTCGAGCGCGCCGACCGCGAGGAGCGCGCCGACCCCGAAGCCCGCGAGGAGGAGCGTGGCGAGCGCGCCGCCCCAGCTCCGCCCGTGGCGCTCGGGCGCGGGATGGCCCGCCCGCGCGCGCGCCGCCTGGAGGAGCTGACGCATGAGCGACGTCAGCGCGCCGCTCACCAGCGGGAGGCCGATCACCACCAAGCTCAGCAGCACCCCGACCGGGAGCAGGACGATCCCCGCGCCGACCGTGAGGCCCGGGTGCGCGCGGAGCAGGCCCGCGGCCCGGGGGAGCCGGCTCACGCGGCCTCCCGCGCCGCGGCCGTCGCGACCTCGGCTGCTCGCGCCTCGCGCCGCTGCGCGCGCCGGTCCCGCCAGCTCGCTACGATCACGTAGAGCACCGGGATCACGAACAGCGTCAGCCCCGTCCCGACGACCATCCCGCCGACCACCGCCCGCGCCATCGGCGCCCAGGTCTCCGCGCCGTCGCCCACCCCGACCGAGAGCGGCAGCATGCCGAGGATCGTGGTGAGCGCGGTCATCAGGATCGGCCGCATCCGCGTCCGTCCGGCCTCGAGCGCGGCCTCGGTCAGGCCCGCGCCCTCGCGCCGGCGCCGCTTGATCTGGTCGATCAGCACGATGCCGTTGTTCACGACTACGCCCCCGAGGAGGATGACGCCGACGAGCGCGGTCACCTGCACCGACGTGCCGGTGATCGCGAGCGCGAGGACGACGCCGATGATCGCGAGCGGCACGGTGAACATGATGATGAACGGCTCGATCAGCGACTCGAACTGCGAGGCCATCACCATGTACACGAGCGCGAGCGCGGCGAGCAGCGCCATCGCGAGCTTGAAGAACGCGTCGCGCAGGTCCTCCGCGCTCCCGCCGATCTCGTGGACCATCCCCTCCGGGACGCCGACCTCGTCGATCCGCGCCTCCACCTCGCGCACCACCGTGCCGAGGTCCGAGCCCGGCATCCGCGACAGGCTGATCGTCGCGAGGCGCCGCTGGTTCTCGCGCTCGATGTCGACCGGCCCGAGCTGATCGCCGACCCGCGCGATCGAGCCGAGCGGCACCGTCCCTCCCGCGGGCAGCGGGATGGGCAGGTAGCGCAGATCCTCGAGGCGACGGCGGGCCTCGCGTGGGGCGCGCACCCGAACCGCGAACTCGTCGCCACCCTCGCGGAACGTCGTCGCGGGGATCCCCTGGTAGTAGGCCGCCACCGTGGAGGCGACGACGGTCGGCGTGATGCCGAGCAGGCGCATCCGCTCGCGGTCGTAGTCGAGCGACAGCTCGGGGCTGCCGTGGAGCATCGAGAAGCGCGCGTCGCGCACGCCCTCGACCTGGTCGAGCTCGCCGCGCAGCCGCTCGCCGAACACCCGCAGCTCGTCGAGGTCCTCGCCGAAGAGCTTCACCTCGATGTCGCCGCCGCCCCCCATCGAGAAGCCCTGCAGCTCGATCTCGAGGCCCGGGATGTCGCGGAAGCGCTCGTCGAGGACCGCCTCGATCTCCTGCTGGGTCCGGTCGCGCTCGGCGGGGGTCGTCAGGCGCGCGCGGAGCGTGCCCTTGTTGGCGGTGCCGCCGAAGATCGCGGCGAAGCCCTCCGCGGTGCCGTAGTCGGCGGTGATCACCCGCGCCTCCGGCACCTCCTCCCGGATCGTCGCCTCGACCTCGCCGATCAGCGCGCGCATCTCGTCGAGCGAGGTCCCCGGCGCGGCCGTCACCTCGACGCGGATCTCCGAGACGTCGGACTTCGGCAAGAAGTCTTGCCCGAGAAACGGCGCCGCGGCGAGGCTCGCGACGAACGCGAGGCCCGTCAGGCCGAGGACCCAGCGGCGGTGACGCAGGGCCCAGCCGAGGCGGCGCTCGTAGCCCGGCCCGAGCCGATCGAGGAACGCGGTCGCGCGGGCCAGCCAGCGCTCGAGCGCGTTCCGCTTGCCGCTCCCGAGCATCCGCGAGGCCATGAGCGGCACCAGGCTGAGCGCGACGAAGAGCGAGCTGAGCAGCGTGACGGTGATCGTCAGGACCATGTCGCGGAAGAGCTCCCCCGCGATCCCCTCGACGAGCATGATCGGGAGGAACACCACCACCGTGGTCAGCGTCGAGGCGACCAGCGGCATCCCCATCTCGCGCGCCCCGAGGAGCGCGGCCTCGGGCGGCGTAGCCCCGCGCTCGAGGTGCTGGAACGACGCCTCGAGCACGACGATCCCGTTGTCGACCAGCATCCCGATCGCGAGGGCCAGCCCGGCCATCGAGATCAGGTTCAGGGTCACGTCGAGCATGTCCATCACGACGAAGGCGACGACGATGGAGGCCGGGATCGCCACGACGGTGATCAGGCTCGTCCGCCAGCTCCGGAGGAACATCAGGAGCACGAGGCCGGTGAGGAGGAACGCCTGGAGCGCGGTCTGGCCGAGGTTGCCGATCGAGCGGAGGATCGGCTGCGACTCGTCGAAGAGCGGCACCAGGGTGACGCCGTCGGGGAGGCGCTCACCGATCGACGGCAGCGCCGCCTGGACCGCGCGCGCGACCTGCACGGTGTTCGCGTCCGACTGCTTGCGCACCGCGATCATCACCGCCGGCTCGCCGTCCGCGGTGACCACGTGGGTCTCCTCCTCGAAGGTGTCGACCACCTCGGCGACCTCGCGCAGCCGCACCGGACGCCCGCCGCGCTGGCCGACGATCACGTCGCGGATCTGCTCGACGCTGGTGAAGAGGCTCGTCGGCTGGATCGCGAGGCGCTGGGTCCCGTCGTCGAGCGCCCCGCTCGGCACGACCAGGTTCGCCCCGCGCAGCGCGTCCGCCACGTGGGTCGGCGTGACGCCGTTCGCCTCGAGCCACGCCGGCCGCAGCCGCACCTGGACCTCGCGGTCGAGCCCGCCCATCACCTCGGCCGCCGCCACCCCCTCGACCCGCCCGAGGTAGGGCTGCACCTGCTCGGTCGCGATGCGGCGGAGCTGGTGGCCGTCGAGCGGCCCGTCGAGCGCCATGAACATCACCGGCGCGAGGCTCGGATCGAACGCGAAGGTGAGCGGGCGCGAGGCCTCGTCGGGGAGGAAGTCGTCGGCGAAGAGCTCGAGGTTCTTGCGCACCTCGACCTCGGCCCAGTTCATGTCCGTGCCCCAGGTGAAGCTGATGAGCACGATCGAGGTGCCCTGGCGCGACGTGGAGCGAACGGTCTCGACGTTCTCGACGCTGGAGACCGCGCGCTCGATCGGCTCGCTCAGGAGCGTCTCGGTGTCCTCCGGGCTCGCGCCGACGTAGGTCGTGATCACCGCGATGACCGGCAGGTCCACCTCGGGCAGCCGGTTGAGCGGCAGGCCGTAGAGCGAGAACAGCCCGAAGCCGATGAGGCAGAGGTAGACCATCGACGTGGTCACCCCGCGGCGGATCGACAGCTCGCCGAGCGACGGAAGCCCGCTCCTCGCCTCGCTCAGGAGGCGCCCGAGGCCACGGCGCCGCCCGGTGTCCTCCTCGGAGGGCGCGTCGACGACCGGCGCATGCTCCCCGTCGTCCGAGCCCCCGGGCGCGCGCGGGTCGCTCACGAGGTCTCCGAGGCGGGATCGCCCTCGCGGGTCCGGATCGGCGCTCCATCTCGCAAGAGGTGCTGCCCCTGCACGACGAGCTCTTCGCCGCCCGAGAGCCCGTCCTCGATCGCGACGCCGGAGTCGTAGCGGCGCCCGAGCCGGACCTGGCGCCGGCGCGCGACCCCCGCCTCGCGGTCGAACACGAACACGCTGGCCTCGCGCTCGGTGTCGGTGCGCGAGCTGAGCACGAGCGCGCGCGAGGGCGCGATGACCGTCCCGGCGTGGGTCTCGAGGATGATCGTCGCCTCGGCGACCATCCCCGGGCGCAGCCGCGGGTCGGGCGCGGGTACGAGCAGCTCCACCTGGGCGGTGCGGGTGAGCGGGTCGAGCACGGGGGAGATGCGGTCCACGGTCGCGTCGAGCGTCAGACCCTCGAGCGCGGGCGGCCGGAGCGTCGCGGCCATGCCCGGGCGCAGGCGCACGTAGTCCTGCTCGGTCACGCGGAGGTGCACCCGCAGCCGCTCCGCCTGGACGACCGAGCAGATCGGGACGCTCGGCGCGACCATGTCGCCCTGCTGCACCGACAGCAGCGCCACCGTGCCGGAGACGGGCGCGGTCACCACCGTCAGATCGCGCTGCTGCCCGGCGCTCCGCCGCGCGGCCCGGCTCTGGGCGAGCTGGGCCTCGCTCGTTCGGAGCTGCGCCTCGAGGGTCTCGAGCTGGCTGCGCGGCGCGGCCCCGCGGGCGACGAGGCCCCGCAGGCGCTCGACGTCGACGCGGAGCTGATCGCGCGCGGCGGCGGCCACGTCCACCGCCGCCGAGGCCTGCGACACCCCCGCCGACTGGATGCCCGAGCGCAGGGTGGCCAGCCGGTCGCCCTCCTCGACCGAGTCGCCCTCCTGGACGTGCAGCACCTCGATGCGCTCCGCCGCCTGGGCGAAGACACGCACCTCGCGCTCACCGTGCACATCGCCGAGGAGCGTGATCTGATCGACCGCGTCGTCCACCACCACCGGCTCGGTCACCACCAGGCGGGGGGGCTCGGGCGCTGGCTCCTCCTCGCCCATCAGCCGCTCGCAGCCGAGCAGCGCGAGCAGTGACGCGAGGGCGATGGAGGGGGCGCGCATGACGGGCGGGGCGCGGACAGCGGCCCTGCGCGAAAACTAGGGCGCCCGACCCTGGCCGTCGAGACGGGCTGCATTACTTAACGTCCCTCGTGGGTCTCGAAGCCCGACGTCACCGATCGCTGTCGTGCACACCTGTTCAGAGCACGAAGGTCGCGAACGTGACAGAATCGGCGACCCCCAGGTTCAATTGCGACTCCGCGCCCCCTGTCCTTTGCACGCTCTTCTGCACGAGCCCCCCGGATGAAGCCCTCCTCCCGCCTGGCGCTCGCGGCCTTCGCCGCGGTGGCGCTGTTTCCCTCGCTCGCCTACGCGGCGGGCGGCGGCGGCGGCAGCGACTCCACCGTCGTGGTGGTCGCGCTGGTCGGCCTGGTGGCGGGGGCCTATCTGCTCGCGCGCTTCGTGGTCGGCCGGCTGCAGAAGGCCTTCCTCGTGATGGCCGGGGTCGAGTCGATCCTCCTCGGCCTGCTCCTCGGGCCGGAGATGCCCTACTACTCACTGCCCGCGTTCAGCGACCTGAGCGGGCTGCTGCCGATCGTGGCGCTCGCGGTGGGCTGGGTCGGGCTCGTGCGCGGCATGGAGCTGTCCTTCTCGCGCTACCGCGGGCACACGCCGACCGGCGCGACCCGGGTGGTGGTCGTCCAGGCGCTCGTGGCCGGCGGCCTCACCTGCGGCGCGGCCTACGTCGCGTTCACCGGCGGCTACCTCTTCCCCGTCGCGACCCACGCGGACGCGCAGATCGAGGCCTGGATGGCCGCCGGGACGATGGGGTGCGCGGCCGCGGCCGGCTCGTTCGAGCCGATCAAGCTCCTCGAGAAGCGCTACCGCCTCGAGGGCGACGTCGCCGGGCGCATCCGCCGGATGGCCGCGATGAGCGACCTGCTCGCGATCGTCGTGTTCGGCCTCCTCTTCGCGATCTTCCACACCACCGAGGAGGAGGCGCTCTACGACCTGCGCCCGGTCGAGTGGGCGGTGGTCAGCGTCGGGGTCGGCGTGATGCTCGGCATCCTGTTCCGCCCGTTCCTCGGCGACGACGACTCCGAGAACGGCCGCTTCCTCGCGATGGTCGGCATCATCGTCCTCGCCTCGGGCGCGGCCTACTTCCTCGACCTGTCGCCGCTGCTGGTGAACCTCTGCCTCGGCGTGGTGCTCGTGAACACCGCCAAGGCGGGCCCGCAGATCCGCGACACCCTCGACAACACACGCCGCCCGATGGCGCTGGTGCTGCTCGTGTTCGCGGGCGCGCTCGTGCGCCCGGTCGATCCGCTCGACGCGACGATCGTCTGCATCGCCTATCTCGCGCTCCGCCTCACCGGCAAGGCGGTGGGCACCTCGCTCGCGAGCTGGCGCACGCCGCTCCGCGGCGACTACTTCCGCGGGCTCCTCGCGCACGGCGAGGTCTCGGTCGCGATGGCGGTCTCGCTCCGGCTGGTCTACGAGGGCCCGGCCGTGGACCTGGCCTATCTCGCGATCCTCGTGTCGGTCGTCGTGAACGACCTCATCGCGCCCCGCGTGCTGCGCGGCCTCCTCGTCGACACCGGCGACCTGCGCGGCGAACGGAAGGAACAGGCGGCCTGATGTACATCGTGGTGATCGGGATGGGGGAGGTGGGCCGCCACCTCGTGCGGATGCTCGAGCACGATGGGCACGACCTCGTCGTCGTCGACTCGAGCCACGACGCGATCCGCCTGGTGGAGGACCACCACGACGTCATGAGCATCACGGGCTACGGGGCGAGCCACGACATCCTCGAGGCGGCCCAGGTCGAGCGCGCCGATCTCGTCGTCGCGGTGACGGACCACGACGAGGTGAACCTCATCGCCGCGCTCGCGGCCAAGCAGCTCGGCGCACGCCGCGTGATCGCGCGCGCGCAGGGCAACGCCTGGACCTCGCAGCAGGAGGGCGTGCGCTACGGCCTGCTCGGGGTCGACGTCGTGATCAACCCGCGCGTGCTCGTCGCGCAGGAGCTCGCGCGCATCGCGCGCAGCCACGGCGCGGTCGACGTCATCGACCTGGCGCAGGACCGCATCGAGCTGGTGCAGGTCAACCTCACCGAGGAGACGCGGCACGTGGGCAAGCCGCTGATGAAGCTCAACATGCCCAAGGACACCCTCGTCGCCGCGCTCGTGCGCGAGGAGAAGCTCGTCATCCCGGGCGGCGCCGACGTGCTGATGCCGGGCGACCGCATCTACCTCATCGGCAAGGCCGAGGCGCTGCACAAGGCCGAGGAGCTGTTCACGAGCCGCCGCGAGGCGCGCCGGATCTGCATCGTCGGCGGCGGGGTGGTGGGGCGCGCGCTCTCGACGAGCCTCGTCGCGGACGGCGCCGACGTCCTCGTGATCGAGCAGAACCGCGAGGTCGCCGAGAAGCTCAGCATCGACGTGCCCGAGGCGACGATCGTCCATGGCGACGGCACCGATCGCCAGCTCCTCGCGGAGGAGGAGGTCGGCACCTACGACCTGCTCTGCGCGGTCACGTCGGAGGACGAGGTCAACCTGATGGCCGCGCTCCTCGCCCAGCGCGTCGGCGTCGGGCGCACCGCCGCGCTCGTCCAGCGGGGCGACCACATGCCGATCTATCAGCAGCTCGGGGTGGACATCGTCTTGACGCCGCGCGCCGTCGCCTCCGACCAGATCCTCCGCTACTGCAGGGGCGGCGGGGTGCAGAGCCTCACGTCGCTCGAGGGCGGCCAGGCGGAGGTCGCGGAGCTGCGCGTGCCCCGGGGCGCGCGCGTGATCGGCGTGCCGCTGCGCCGGATGGGCCTGCCGCGCGGCGCGCTCCTCGGCGGCATCGTGCACCAGGACCAGGTCTCGATCCCGCGCGGCGACGACGTCGTCGAGGCGGGCGACACCGTGATCCTCCTCCTGACCGAGACCGCCCGGCCGATCGTCGAGCGCATGTTCCGCTCGGGGAAGCGCGGGTAGCTTGGCGCGGAGCCGACGCATCGTCCGGGCGCGGGGCCGCTGGCGGGACTTCCGCGGGACGCTGAGGCCGCTGGGCGCGGTCCTCATCGGGCTCGCGATCGCGCAGGCGGTCTGCGCGGCCGCCGGCTACGCGTGGGAGTTCTGGCTCGTCTCCGAGGCAGAACAGCAGCTCTCGGACGCCTTCGTGCTGCTCATCATCGCGGGCCTCACCGCCGGCGCGGGCGTCGCCTCCTACCGCTACGGCCGCCGGTTCTCCAAGGAGACGGTGACGCGGCGCGAGGCGCTCCTCGCGGTGACCCTGATCTGGCTCGCCGCCGGCGCCTTCGCGGGCCTGCCGTTCTACTTCTGCGGCGTCGAGCTGTTCGACCTCGCGCCCACCGATCACGTCAACCGGCTCGTCGACGCGTTCTTCGAGTCGGTGAGCGGCATGACGACCACCGGCGCGACGGTGATCGACGACATCGACGGCGACGTGGTCAAGGGCATGGCCGGCCGCCACGGCGGGCTGTCGCACCCGATCCTCCTCTGGCGCTCGCTGATCCAGTGGCTCGGCGGGATGGGCATCGTCGTGCTCTTCGTCGCGGTCTTCCCGTCGCTCGGCGCGGGGGCCAAGCACATGTTCAAGGGCGAGGTCCCGGGCACGACCGCCGAGGGCCTCAAGCCGCGCATCGCCGAGACGTCGTTCACGCTCTGGAAGCTCTACGCGGGGCTGACGCTCGTCGAGACGGTGCTCCTCGTGATGCTCGGCATGACCCCGTTCGACGCGGTCTGTCACGCCTTCACCACCATGAGCACGGGCGGCTTCTCCACCTCGGACGCGTCGGTCGCGGGGTGGAACAGCTACTCGATCGAGATGGTGATCGGCACGTTCATGTTCCTCGGGAGCCTGAACTACGGCCTCTACTACGCGCTCCTGCGCGGGCGCTCGTGGCGCGCGGTGATGCGCAACACCGAGCTGCGCGCGTTCCTCGTCCTCTGCGTGATCCTCGTCACCGCGCTGACCCTCGGGATCCTCCCGCAGCACGACCACGACATCGTCCAGGCGTTCCGCTACGCGTACTTCATGGTCGGCACGACCATGAGCTCGACCGGCTACGGCACCGACGACTACATGGCCTACTCCCAGCCGATGCTCATGGTGGTCATCCTCATGATGTTCATCGGCGGCTGCAGCGGATCGACCGCGGGCGGCATCAAGGTCGAGCGTATCGTGCTGATGGCCAAGACCTCGTGGGCCGAGTTCCGCGAGTCCTTCCGCCCCGCGGTCGTGCAGGTCGTCCGGATGGGCAAGAACGCGGTGCCCAACGAGATCCTCCGCGACGTGGCCGTGTTCGTCGGCGTCTACATGGCGACGCTCGGCTTCGGCGTGCTCTTCGTCGTCGCGGTCGAGAGCTGGCTCAACGGCTGGGACTGCTCGGTCGGCACCGCCTTCGGCGCGACGCTCTCGGCGCTCTCCAACATGGGCCCCGGCCCGTGGCACGACGGGCCCGACAACTTCGTCCGCTACCACGCCATCTCGAAGCTCTTCTTCGTCTTCGCGATGCTCCTCGGCCGCCTCGAGTTCTTCACCCTCTTCGCGCTCCTCGTGCCGGACTTCTGGAGACGATGAGCGGCCACGGCGGCAGCAAGGGCGGAGGCATCCGCAAGATGGTCATCGTCCTGCTCCTCGTGGGCGGGGTGATGCTCCTGCACCGCTTCAGCGCGCGGCCGGACGAGCTCGACCCGAGCGCCATGCTCGCGCTCGGCTTCGTCATCCTCGCGAGCTACGCGTTCGGCCAGCTGGTCGAGCAGATCGCCCTGCCCCACATCACCGGCTACCTCGTCGCGGGGATGCTGCTCGGCCCGTCCTTCGCCTCGATCCTGACGGGGCAGGGCGTCGCGCTCCCGCCGCCGTTCGACGAGGGCGTCCTCAGCGAGAGCGTGCAGACGCAGCTCCAACCGCTGAACACCCTGGCGGTCGCGCTCATCGCGTTGACCGCCGGCGGCGAGCTGAAGATCGACTCGCTGCGAAAAGGCCTCGCGACGATCCTCGGCGTCCTCGGCGGCCAGCTGGTCGCGATCATCGGCCTGTGCATCGCGTTCGTGGTCGGCCTCAGCGGGGTGGTACCCGGCATCACCATCCCGGGCCTCGGCGACGTCGATCTCAACAGCGCGCTCTGGCTCGGCGCGATCCTCGGCAGCATCTCGATCGCGACGAGCCCCGCCGCGACCATCGCGGTCATCAACGACGTGCGGGCGCGCGGCCCGCTCACCAGCTCCCTCCTCGCGACGGTCGTCCTCAAGGACGTGATCGTCGTCATCCTCTTCAGCGTCGTGAGCACCTTCGCGGTGCAGGCGCTCGGCCTCGCGGGCGGCTCCGAGGGCGGCATCGGCTGGTTCCTCCTGCAGCACATCGGCGGCGCGCTCGCGCTCGGCGCGGCGATCGGCTTCGGCGTCGCGATGTACCTCAAGTACATCAAGGCCGAGCCGCTCCTGTTCGTCGTCGGCGTCGTCTACACCTCCGCCTACGTCGCCCACGCGCTCGACGTCGAGGTCGTCGTGCTCTTCATCGCGGCCGGCTTCGTGGCCGCGAACTTCTCGACCGAGGGCGACCTCCTCCTCGAGAACGTCGAGAAGCTCTCGCTCCCCGTCTACGTGGTGTTCTTCACCCTCGCCGGCGCGCACCTGCCGCTCGGCTCGCTCTGGACCCTCGCGCCCTACGCGCTCGGCCTGGTCGCGCTGCGCACCTTCGCGATCTGGCTGGGCACCGCCGCCGGCGCCAAGCTCACGCGGGCCGAGCCCAAGATCGCGAAGTTCAGCTGGATGGGCTACGTGTCCCAGGCCGGCGTCGCGATCTCGCTCGCGGGGATCGTCGGCCAGCGGATGGGCGAGCCGGGGCAGAAGCTCTCCACGCTCATCATCGCCGGCATCGCGATCCACGAGCTGATCGGCCCCGTGCTGCTCAAGGTGGGCCTCAGCGCGGCCAAGGAGACGGCCGATCACGCGGACGACGGCGAGGTCGAGGCGAGCCCCGCGCCGAGCGCCGCGGACGACGACGGCCCGCTCGCCGAGTGGCCGGTGCCCGACGTGGGGGTCGACGCGTGGGGGGGACCTCTGCGGCTCGACTCGAGCGAGCTCAACGAGGTGGTCCACGACCTCCAGCTCGACCTCTCGCACATCGCGCGCGACGTGGCCGAGGAGCCGCTGCGGCGCTTCCGCGAGTCGGCGCTCGAGTACGTCCGCGAGCTGCGTCGCGAGTTCCTGCGGCACCACCGGCGCATCACCGTCCAGGCGGGCGGCGAGCAGACCGAGCTCAACGCGGCCGAAGCGCTGCGCCTCGAGCAGGCCGAGCTGGCCGAGAAGTGGCGCGTCGCGGTGCTCTCCCGGGCGGCGCGCGTGCGCCAGGCCCCGGATTGGGAGCCGGGTCCGATCGTCGCCGCGGTCGACGCGATCACCGAGGGGCTCCCCGAGCAGGTGGCCGCGCCCTTCGAGCCGGAGAGCTTCGGCCCGGTCGACTCGGACTCCTCCTGGCGCGCGCTCGTGCGCTGGTGGCTGCGGACGCGGCGGGGGCTGCGGCGGCTCTTCGGCGACGAGATGTCGCCCCGCAACGTCGAGGTGCGGGCCCTCGCGCGCTATCACCTCTGGGGCCGGCTCCCCGAGCGCCTCGAGCCGGTCGCCACCCTCTACGCGGCGGCCGAGTCGCACCTCGTCGCGCGCACGCGGAGCGTCTTCGAGGGGCTCGTGGTGGCGTACGACGACCTCGCGGTGGGCGTCGAGGCGGCGGGCCGCGAGGGAGAGCCCGCGGTCGACGCCGACGAGCGCCTGCGCGAGATCCGGCAGAACGTCGACGAGGAGCTCGTCCTCGCCGTCCAGGAGGTCGACCGCATCCGCGAGGACCTCGCGCTGCGCACCAGCCTCGCGCTCGGCGCGTGCCTGCGCGACCTCAAGGCGGACATGCCGCGCATCGCGACGCCGGATCTCAGCATGCGTCGGCGCGCGGCGAGCCGGCTCTACAACCGTCGCAACGAGGCGATGGCGCTCCTCGAGCGCGGCACCCGCGGCACCCGCGCGACCTCCGCGGCGCTCTACAACCGGCTCGCGCTCGAGATGGAGCTCCACGCGCTCGAGGGCCGCGTGAAGGACAGCCTCGAGGACCTCGCGGGCGAGCTCGCCCAGGACGTCCGCGGGCGCGCCTACCGCCAGGTCGTGCGCGTCCGCGACGCGATCGAGGCGGCCGAGACCCACCTCGAGGAGACGCTGCGCGAGCGGGAGGCCCCGGGCGCGATGGCCGAGGCGCTGCGCGGCGTCTGCGAGCCGATCATGCGCGTCTCCGCCGAGGCGGCGCGCGCGTCGTCGCTGCTCCGCGATCAGCTCCTCGACGAGGCGAGCGTGACGCCGGTCCTCGACTCGCTCACCCGCTCCGCGCACGCGCTGACCCAGCGCTACGAGGTCCCGGCCGGGCCGATCGCGCGGGGCGAGCACAAGCTCCCGCCGTTCGTCGGCACGGTGGAGGTGCCGTTCCGGGACTGGGTGCTCGCGCGGATCGAGACCACCCTCGCGCCCGCGCTCCTCGAGTCGACGCGCGGCGTCGCCCAGAAGGTCGAGCCGCTCTCGGCCGCGCTCAGCGACCTCGAGCGCCGCGTCGCCTTCAACGTGGAGCTGGCCGTCAACGAGCTGACCGTGATCGACGAAGAGACGGTGCCGGTCGAGACGGTGCGGCTCGTCCGCGAGATGGTCGGCGGCGCGCTCGAGCGCAACCGCGAGCTGTTCACGAGCTACGTCAACGCGAGCGAGTCGTGGGACGACGAGGTCCGCGGCACGGTGCGCGCGGCGGTCCTCACCAGCCTCGACGAGCTGCGCGGCGGCCTCGTCGACGGCGAGGTCGGTCGGATGCGCTCGCAGATGGTGCGCGACGTCCGCGGCCGCCGCGTGCTCCGCGTCGTCCGCGAGCTGCGCGCCGCGCTGGAGCGGTCATGGACGATCTTCGCCCGCGCGGCCCGCGAGTCGTTCGGCGGCACGCGCATCGACGCGGTGCGCGCGTGGATCGGCCTGCCGCAGCAGGTCGCGGACGAGACGCCCGACGAGCACACCTTCGACCCGCCCGAGCCGCGCTCCGCGATCCCGATGGTCTACCGGCGGCTCTTCTCCGCCCAGGCGCTCGAGGCGGCCGACATCCTCACGGGCCGCGACGAGGCGCTGCGTCGCGCGATGAACCTCCTCGAGAAGGGCGAGGGCGGCCTGCGCACGGTGGCGGTGATCGGACCCGACGGCGTCGGCAAGAGCGCGTTCGTCAACGCGGTGCGTCGCGCCAAGCGCTGGCCGCGCGTCCGCGTCCTCGACCTCAAAGCGCCAGCGACCGTCGAGCAGGTCGAGGCGCTCTTCGACTCGACCGCGGAGGGGCACCTCGTGGTGGTGCTCGGCGTGCGCTGGCTCCGCACGCTCACGCCGCAGGGCCTGCGCCCCCTCCGCCGCTTCGTCGAGCTGGTGGTGGAGGACGCGGGGCGCAACGCCTTCCTCGTGCAGACGGACTCGCTCGTGTGGGAGAGCTGCCGGCACATCGCCGCGCTCGACCACGCCTTCCCGGAGGTGGTCCACCTCGCGCCGCTCTCGGAGGAGGCGCTCCAGGCCGCGGTGCTCGCGCGCCACACGGTGAGCGGCTACGGCCTCGTCTTCAGCCACGGGACGCAGCCGGAGAGCCGCATCGAGGAGCTCGTCCTCCGCGCGACGGCGCCGCTGAGCCGCCCGCGGCAGAGCTTCTTCCGCAGCCTCCACATCGCGAGCGGCGGGCTGCTGCGCGACGCGCTCCGCCTCTGGCTCGCCTCGGTGGAGGAGGTCGACGAGGCGGGCGACTTCGTCCACCTCGGCCCGGTCCCCGCGTCGAGCATCTACTCGCTCCGGCGCCTCTCGGACGACGAGGTGCTCACCCTCTACCAGGTCGCGCGCCAGGGCTGGATGAGCGCGGAGGTCTGCGCGGCGCTGTTCCGCGTCGACCGCTCGGCCGCGCGCGCGCGCCTCGCCGCACTCGCCCACGTAGGCGTGCTCACCCGGCGCGACGGCTACTATCGGATCGCCGTACACCTGCACGGTTCGGTGACACGCCTCCTCGAGGAGCGGGGGTACATCCGATGAGGCGCGCGCTCCTCCTGGCCGGCCTCGCCGCGGCGCTCTCGGTCCCGTCGGTCGCGCTCGCTCAGATCGACGCGGGCCCGCCCGACGCGGGCGCCCGCGACGCCGGACGGCGGGCGACCCCACGCCGGCGCCCCGACGCGGGCCCTCCCCCGGCCGCGCCCGACGCGGGCGTCGAGCCCCCGCGCGCCGCGGCTCAGCTGGACGCCGGCGTGCCGGTGGCGGCCGACGCGGGCGACGCGCTCCTCGCGCTCCTCCCCGACGGCAGCCTGCCCGACGCCGGACCGCCCGACGCGGGCCCACCCGACGCCGGCCTCCCCGACGGCGGCCCGCCCGACGCGGGGCCGGTCGCCGAGGCGCCGGAGCCCTGGTGGATCCCCGACCAGCTCGCGGAGCTCGTCCTCGGCAACGAGGAGGCCCGCCGCGCCGCCGACGACGCCCGCCGCGCCGCCGACGAGGCGCGTCGGGCCAGCACCGGCGGCTCGCCCAACGTCACCGTCACCAACGAGACCCCGCCCGAGGTCTCCGTCCGGGTCAGCGGCTGCGACGCCGGGCCCGCGCTCCTCGGCCTGACCCTCCCCGAGACGGTGGCCTCGACCGGGCAGCTCCTCGCCCTCCTCGTGCTCGCCCTCCTCGCGATCGGGGCGTCGGCGCGCCTGCGCCGCCCGCTCCCCGAGCGCGGCGTCATCCCGCGCGCCCTCGGCACCATCCACCTCTTCGCCCGCATCGCGGCCGTCGCGCTCGTGCTGATGATCGCGACCCGGTGGCTCCCCGGCTGGCTGCGCCCGGCGCTGCTGATGACGGTCGCCGCGGCCGCGATCGCGATCGGCTTCGGCGTGGTCTGGGTCGTCCTTCCCGACGTGGTGAGCGGCGTGCTGCTCGTGACCGAGGCGCGGGTCCGGCGCGGCCTCTGGATCACCGGCGAGGGCTTCGAGGGCACGGTCGAGCGCGTCGGCCCGCGGGTCACCGTCCTGATGGACGCCGAGGGGCACCGCCTCACCGTCCCGAACCGCAAGCTCGTGCGCAGCGCGATTCACGCGATCGACCGGCGCTGGCCCGAGCTCCAGCTCAGCCTGCGCGTGCCCACCTCGCGCCCCGCGAGTCAGGTCCGCCGCGCGGTCGAGGACGCGGTGCTCTGCTCGCCGCACCTCCCGCCCGACCCGCGCATGTCGGTGGCCCGCGACGCGGAGGACCCGCAGCTCTGGCGCATCCACGTCCGGCTCCTCGAGGTCACGCACCGCGAGGCGTTCGAGGGCCAGCTCCTCGAGCGCATCGAGGAGGCGCTCGAGGTGCCGGTGTCCTCGACCCCGCCGCCGAAGGCCGACCCACCGTCGCCCGGGTGAGCCCCCCGCACTATAGTGGGCCCCGATGACTCCGAGGCTCTTCGACGCCAAGGGCGCACCCACCCGCGTCCCCTTCGTGGGCCACGTCCCCGCGTTCAGCGCCGATCCGCTGCGCCTGCTCACCTCGCTCGCGCGTGAGCACGGCGGCCTCGCCCCGATCGATCTCGGCCCGCTCAAGGGCTACGTGGTCAGCGAGCCCGCGCTGCTGTCGGAGGTCTTCGTCAGCCGCCGCAAGCTGTACACGCGCAAGACGCGTGTATACGAGGCGCTCGCGGAGTTCATCGGGCGCGGCATCCTCACGAGCGAGGGCGAGGACTGGCGGGTGCACCGGCGCATCGTGCAGCCGGCCTTCCACAAGCGGCGCCTCGAGAGCTTCGCGACCCAGATCGCGGCGATCACCGCCGAGGAGCTCGACCGCGTGGCCGCGCGCGAAGGGGCGACGGTCGACGTGAGCGACGCGCTGATGCGCCTGACCCTGCGCATCGTCGGCGAGGTGCTCCTCGGGACGGAGACCACCGAGCTCGCCAGCCGGGTCGGGGCCGCGGTGTCCGAGACGCAGCGCTGGGTCGAGCGCGTCACCTCCGAGCTCGTCGCGGTCCCGCGCTGGGTCCCGACCCCGCGAAACCGCGCGTTCCACCGGCTGCGGGGCACCCTCGACGACATCACCTACGCGATCATCGACGCGCGCGAGCGCTCGGGCGAGCGCGGCGACGACGCCATCTCGATGCTCCTCGACGCGCGCTACGAGGACGGCGGCCCGGTGAGCCGCGAGCGCATCCGCAACGAGGTCCTCACCCTCCTCGCCGCCGGCCACGAGACCACGTCGAGCGCGCTCACCTACGCGGTCGCGCGGCTCAGCCGGCACCCGCACGTCGCGCGCGCGCTGATGGACGAGGTCGACCGCGTGCTCGGCGACCGCGTCCCCACCTTCGACGACGTGCCGAAGCTCGTCTACACGCGCTGGGTCTTCGACGAGACGCTGCGCCTGCACCCGCCGGCGTGGGTCACCGGGCGGCTCGCGCTCGAGCCGCACGAGCTCGGCGGCGTGTCGATCGCGCGCGGCGACATGCTGCTGCTGAGCCCCTACGTCACCCACCGCCGCCCGGACCTCTGGGAGAACCCCGAGGGCTTCGACCCCGAGCGCTGGCGCGCGCTCGGCGAGCGAGGCGCGCTGGCTCCGTTCGCGTTCCTCCCGTTTGGCGGCGGCACCCGCAAGTGCGTCGGCGAGGCCTTCGCCTACCTCGAGGCGACCCTCGTCCTCGCGATGCTCGCGCAGCGCTGCCGGCTGGAGCTCGTCGCGGGCGAGCCGATCCGGCCGCTGGCCCAGATCACGCTCGGCACACGCGACCCGGTCCGCGTGGTCGTGCGCCGTCGACCGCCGCGCGAGGCGGCCCGGCCCGAGATCGCGCCGCGCGCGTGAAGATCCGCCGGCCGCCCCGCGTCGAAGCGGCCACGTGACCTCCCCGCCACGAACGGGCATCCTGCGAGGCATGCCTCGAACGCGCGCCCTCCGTCGCCCGAGCGCGGCCGTCACCACGCTCTTCGCGTGCGCGGCCCTGTCCGGGGCGCTGTCCTCGCCGGTCGTTCCGTCGCGCGCCCTCGCGCAGCAGCCGGGGGTCGGCGGGGTCTCCGGCTCCGGGATGGGCCAGGGCGAGGCCCGCATCTCCGCCCGCTCGGACGTGCGCCTGTCGATGGAGAGCCTGCCCGGCACCGGCGGCAGCACCATGAGCGCGCTCGGCGCCCGCGTCGGCGGCCGGATGGCCCAGATCCGCGCCTGCTACGAGGGCGTGGTCCGCGAACGCCCGACCGTCACCGGCCGGCTCCGCCTGCGCTTCGCGCTGCCGGCCCGCGGCCGCCCCGACGTGGCGGTGGAGAGCGACGGCGTGAACGACCGCGAGCTCGTCCGCTGCATCACCCGCGAGCTCGAGCGGGTCGACTGCGAGAGCATCCACCGCCCCGCGGGCGCGGTCGTGCAGCTCGAGATGGGCAACACCGCGGCGGCGGGCGTCGCCGAGTCGGAGCGCCGCGGCCAGGAGCGCCGTCAGGTCGAGGTCACGGTCGACGGGGACGGCAACGCGAGCGCGACCGGCGGCAACCCGTCGCGCGGCGTGCGCTTCACCGTCACCGGCCGGGGCCGCGAGTCGGCCCCCGCGGTGGTCGCCGCGCACCGCCACCTCACGACCGCCCTCCCCGGCCTCACCGACTGCCGCCGCCGCGCCGCGCGCCGCGAGCAGGACCCGAGCGGCGAGGTCCGGGTGGTCCTCCAGGTGCGCGCCGGGCGCCCGGTCGCCAGCCAGGTCACCCGAAGCACGGTGGCCGAGGAGCGCACGCGGACCTGCGTGTCGCGCGTCCTGCGGCGCGTGGAGCGGCGGGCGGAGGCCGGCTCGGGCCGCGTCGAGGCCCGCATCGAGTACTCGATCACCGCCGACGAGTGAGCCCGCCGATCCTCCCGGCGGAGTCCGCGATGGCCTCGTGGACGATGACGCGCGATCCCGAGCGCGATGGCGCGGGCCGCCTCGAACGACCGGCCGCGCGCGACCGCGAGGCGGGCTGATGGATCGTCGCGCGCTCGTCGCCCTCCCGCTCGTGGCCGGGCTCGCCGCCGGGCTCTCCTACGGCCTTGGCGCGCTCGCGCCGTCCCCCGCGCTGTCCCCCGCGCCGTGGCCCGAGACGGCGCCGCCGGAGGCGCCGCCGGTCGCGCCTCCCGACCGGCCGGTCACCCGGGCGCCGTCGACCGAGGGCGCGCGCTGGATCGCGGCCGGCGGCGGCGCGCTGCCGTCCGAGAACCAGGTGCAGATCGAGCAAGACCTCGCGCTCGCGGCCGAGACGCTCGACGCGTTCGGCCCCGGCGTCCTCCTCTACGCCGGGGGCGCGGGCTCGGAGGCGGTGCAGGTCCTGCGACCCGAGCCCCCGCCGCGGGACCTGCGCGCGCGCCTCGGTGCGCTGTTCGATCCGCGCCCCGGCCGCGACTCCGCGTATCGCCGGACGGAGCTGTCGCCGGTCGGCGCCGCGTCGCGCGAGGCGATCCTCGAGGCCCTCCGAGGCGCGCTCGGCGACAGCGACACCGCGCCGCTCACCGTCTACCTCGCGGGCCACGGGCTCGGCGGAGACGCGCCGATCGAGAGCCGCCTGCTCACCTGGGGGCCTGGCGACCTCTGGGTCGCGGACGTGGCCGACGCGCTCGACGAGGCCGGCGACCACCGGCCCGTCCGGCTGGTGGTGACGTCGTGCTACGGCGGCGGGTTCGCCGAGATCGCGTTCCACCGCGGCGACCCCGACGAGGGCGAGGCGCGCAGCGACCGTTGCGGGTTCTTCGCCACCACGTGGGATCGCGTCGCCGCCGGCTGCGACCCCGATCCCGACCGGGGGAGCCAGGAGGGCTATGGTCTTCACTTCCTCCACGCGCTGCGCGGCGAGGATCGCGACGGCGTGGCCGACCCCTCGATCGACGTGGACGGCGACGGCGTCGTCTCGCTCCTCGAGGCCCACACGCGCGCGCGCATCGCGTCGCGCTCGCTCGACGTACCGGTGACCACCTCGGAGCGGTTCCTGCGCGCCGCGGCCCTCGACGACGACGAGCTCGATCCCGAGGCGGCCGACCGCGACGCGCCCTCGGCTGCCGCCGGCCCGACGCCGCGGCTGCCGGAGGAGGACGCGACGGTGGCCGCGCTCTCCGCCGACCTCGGGCTCCCGACCGCGGAGGCGGCGGAGGCCGAGGCGCTGCGTCTCGACACCGCGCTGCGCGAGGACGGCGAGGCGCTCGACGCGCTCGATCTCGCGCTCGCCGACGCGCAGGAGGCGCTCCACGGCGAGCTGCTCCACCGCTGGCCGACCCTCGACGACCCGTGGCATCCGGACTTCGAGGCGACGCTGGCCGCGAGCGGCGACGCGATCGCGACCCATCTCGCCGACTCCGCCAGCGCGGCCCAGCTCGAGGAGCTCGAGGCCCGGCGCGCCGAGGTCGCCGACGCCCACGACGCCCGGCTGCTCGCGCTCGCCCGGGTCGAGCGCCTGGTGCGGGCCCACGAGACGATCGCGCTCGCGCGCCGCCTGGCGGCGGAGGGCGGGCGCCCCTGGCTGCGCTACCAGTCATTCCTCGCGTGCGAGCGCGGCGCGCCCTGACGCGCGTGCAGAGCCGCAGGCAGCCGAGCCCGGAGCCAAGAAGCGGGGCGCTCGAGCGGTAGAATCGGCCATGCGACGCGCCCTCGCCCTCTCCGCCGCGTTCCTCTCTCTCGCCGCGCTGGCCGCGGCGGCCGGCTGCGGCTCCGGCGCCGCGCCCGAGCCCCCGGCGGCCGCGGCTCCCGCCGCCGAGGCGCCCCCCGGGGAGCCGGCCGAGGCGACCGAGCCCGAGCCGCCGACGGAGGACCCCGCGCCGGCGACCGAGGATCTGGCGCGCTGCCTGCCGATCGTCTCGGGCTGCGGCTGCGTGTTCGCGTGCGCGACCGGTGAGCCCGTGGACGGCCGGCCGAGCTGGCGGGCGACGTTCGGGGAGACGACCCAGGCGGCCCAGCTCCGGCGGACCTGCTTCACGCCCGACGGCGCGATCGTCGAGGAGGGCGCCCCCGGCGCGGAGTGCGTCGACGCGTTTCTGCTGGCCGCCGTGTGCGGCGGCGGCTGCGTGGCCGATCCCACGTTCGTGCGCTGCGCGTTCGACGCCGAGGGCGCCTGCGGGCCGGCTCAGCCCAGCGAGAGCGGTCAGCGCAGCGAGTAGCCGAGGAGCAGCCGCCCTTCGAACGCCTCGTGGGTGCCCGACGCAGCGTCGAAGCGGGGGCCCGCTCCGTCGTAGCCGAGGGCGACGTAGGAGTAGCCGAAGCGCGCCGCGTAGGTGAAGCCCTCGACGATCCCGCCGAGGCCGAGGAAGAGGTCGACCCCGCCGAACGCGAGCCCTGGCCCGTAGGCGGCCGCGAGCGAGCCCGCGTCGAGGCCCACGCGACCGCCCAGCCCGAGCTCGGCCACGACGTAGGTCTCGAAGAGCTGGACGCGCCCGAGCGCCCCCGGCCGCAGGTAGGTCAGCGCGTACGACTCGAAGCCGTCGCTCTGATCGAGCGAGACGCCGTCCACCCCGAGTCCGACCATGCCGACGATCTCGAAGACCTCGCCGCTGTAGCCGAAGCCCGCGTCGATCCGGAGGCGGAAGGACATCATGTCGCGCGTGTCCCCCAGCTCGCCGAGGTAGCGGATGCCGAGCGAGACCCCGCCCTCCGCCGCCAGGTAGAGGCCGCGGCTCAGGTCGGGCGCGCTCGCGAGGGGACGGACCACGACCTTGGCGTCGAGCTCGGGGTAGGCGTCGGTCGCGAAGAACGGCCCGCGCCCGTCCTCGCCGAGCGCGTCCATCGTCTCGACCCGCAGCCGGGTCCCCACGAGGAGCTGGAGCACCGGCTGGCGCCAGCCGCCGAGCGGCTCGGACGGGGTCTCCGGCTCGGTCTGCACCGGGTCGAGCTGGTCGGGAGGCAGGGGCTGGGCCTCGGCCACCGCCGCCGCGGCCGCCGCCTGCTCGGCCGCGCGGGCCTCGGCCTCGCGCCGCCGCAGCTCCGCCTGCGCGTCCTCGATCGCCTGCACCGCGGCCGCCCCGAGCGTGGCGGAGTCGGACGGGTACGGCGCGTCCCGGCGGGCGAGCGGCTCGCCCCGCGGGTTCACCACCGTGAGCCGGAGCGGCCCGCGCCGGCCCTCGACGCTCCCGGCCACGACGAGGCTGATCCCCATCTCCTCGACCACCCGCGCCATCCCGTCGGGCGAGGAGACGTCGACCCCCATCGCCTCCGCGGTCGCGACCGCCTGGTCCTCGGCGACCAGCTCCACGTAGGAGGCGATCTCGATCATCACCGCCTCGCGCGCCGCGTCGGCCCGGGGGCCGGCGAAGCGCAGCACGATGACCCGCGGCACCTCGGACTGGGCCGCGGCCACGGCGGGGGCCATCAGGCCGACCGCGAGGGCCAGCGCGCCGAGGATCCGCCGCATCGGGGCTGAGTCTACCGCGCCACGCCGCGTGGGCCCATCGACACGAAGACGGGCCCGCGCCTCACGAGATCATTGAGCAATCGAGCCGGCCCGGAACCTGAAACAGCAACGAGACATGCCCATGATGCCCATGCTCATCGCCTCGATCGCGGTCGGGATCTTCGTCGCCACCCTGCGCATCGACGGATAGCCGAGCGCCCCAGGCCAGAGACGGACAGGGGACGGTCCACGAGCCGGTGCCCGTGGACGTCCCCCCGCCCGCTCAGAGGTTGTTCGGGACGCAGACCGAGTCGTTCACGCCGCCGGGCAGCACCACGTCGATGCAGGTGCTGCCGCTGAAGCAGTCGGCGTTCGCCGCGCAGCGCTGGTAGCAGACCGCGGCCGCGCCATCGAGCTCGTAGCAAGCGCCGCTGAAGCCGTTGGCCGCCATGCACTCGCCGTCGTTGGCGCAGAAGTGGGTGCACATCGCGCCCCGCGTGCCCTCGACCGGGATCGCGATCTCGATGCACTGATCGCGGCCGCCGCACATCGCGCCGACCACGCACTCGAGGTAGCCCATCGACTCCTGGCGGCAGTCCGCCGAGCAGCCGTCACCCGAGACGTTGGCGCCGTCGTCGCAGTCCTCGCCCGGGTCGACGACTCCGTCGCCGCAGAACCCGGCCACGTCGAAGAGGCAGTTCGAGCAGCCGTCGCCCGACACGTTGTTGCCGTCGTCGCACTCCTCGCCGGTGTCGACGATCCCGTCGCCGCAGGTCGCGATGACGTCGAAGAGGCAGTTGGAGCAGCCGTCGCCCGACACACTGTTGCCGTCGTCGCACTCCTCGCCCCGGTCGACGATCCCGTCGCCGCAGAGGCCCTCGATGAAGCAGCTCGCCGAACAGCCGTCGCCGTTGCGGTTGTTGCCGTCGTCGCACTCCTCGCCGACGTCCCGGAACCCGTCGCCGCAGCCGTCGTCCACGACGACCAGACAGCCCGGCACCATCGCGAGCAGCGCGCTCGCCCCGAAAACGACTCCCCAGCCCTTAAAGCCGCGCATCCTTACCTCCCCTGCGCCCAACCGCGTCCAGCATACGACACCTTTTGCTCCCCTGGGGCGCCGCGACTACAACCGACGCCCCTCAGCCCGATGCTCTTCAATAGCCTCGACTATTTCCTGTTCCTCGCCCTGACCCTCGCGGGGTTCTGGATCATCCGCTTCGTCGGGCCCGAGGCGAGCGAGGCCCCGGGCGAGTCGAGCTCCCGCGGCGCGGGCCTGCGCCTGCTCCTCGTCTTCGTCGCGAGCTGCGTGTTCTACATGGCGTGGAACCCGCTCTACATCGGGCTGATCCTCTTCTCGACCGCCCTCGACTTCATCGTCGGCCATCAGATCCACGCCTCCGAGGATCCTCGCCGGCGCAAGGCATGGCTCGCGGTGAGCCTCGCCGGCAACCTCGGCCTCCTCGGGCTCTTCAAGTACTTCAACTTCTTCAGCGCCGCGACCGGCGACGTGCTCTCGCTCTTCGGCGTGGAGGTCGAGACGCC